>JAJEAX010000198.1 GCA_022822565.1 Candidatus Latescibacterota bacterium | reverse complement strand
GCCTTATAGGCGCGTTGTGTATGGAATGGTCTGAAGAGTGGATCACCGGCAGACGCTATCTGGACATGAGGTATTTGAAACAAAATCTCTGACCCCTATTTCACGGAGCTACCTTTTTACAGAACTTTTTGGACTTGACCCTATGTGTTGCGTATTGGACGATGTTGTAGTGCTAATATATACAATCTTCTATTGACAACAAGTGCGATTTGGTAAAGTCGCTTTATATGGCAATTGCTGGTCGAGATTTATGGAGATGGTATATCGTTTGTACGATGCGGTTTGCAATGGCGGGCCATTCAAATTTTCGGGTGTGGGAGATCACGCGCTGTCGCATGAAAGCTGTCGGATAATAGGACAAAATGCTTTTCTTAAAGGCATCGGCATCCTGGCTGTTGACGAGAAAGCCGTTGATATTGTGGGCGATCACATCGCGTATGCCTTCGAGATTGGATGCGATGGTGGGCAGGCCACATATCCCCGCTTCGAGCATGACGACGCCAAAACCTTCGATATCGTTTTCTTGGGGGATATTGGGCATAATGAAAAGATCGGAGCCGCGAAAAAGCAGTTCGAGGTGTTGCTCGTCAACCAGGCCGAGCAGGCGCACGCGGTGGTGAAGTTTTTGTCTGTCAATGGTGGATTGAATGGTTTCGAGTTCTGAGCCATGTCCCCCGATCCAGTAATGTACGTGGTCTGGTAGTTTTGGCATAACGCGATCAATAAACCAGACAAAACCTTTGCGGGGTACGAGCCTGCCCAGACTACAAAGCAGGGTTGCATTGTCGGGCAGCGGCAGTCCGAGTGCCGCACAAAGTGCATGGCGCATATTGGTGGTGTTTTTGTAATGATTGAATCGGTTGGGATTGATGCCATTGGGTGTGGTAAATAGTTTGTGGGATGATACCCCGCGGTTGATGCATTCGTCGCGCGTATGGCGGCTGACCGGGAAGATGCCGTCGAGTAAGTCGAGGACAGTGTGTACGTGTTTCTGATAAAGTGCGTAAGGCCAGGTCACATCGAGGCCGTGAACAACGGATAGGGCGAGTATGCCATGTGTTTTGAAACGCTGTTTCATAAATGGCAACAGGCTGGCTGTGACCATAGAGGAAAATAACACGGCGTCGATTTCCCTGTTTTCGATGAGACGCCCGATATAGCGATAAGCCCGTGCAAAATAGGCAGGCATCTTAAATGCGGTTGCTTGCCAGGATGTGCGCAGTATCAATTTTTGTAAGTCGATATTGGGGTGTTGGCTCAGGGCATTGCTCAGGTCATAAGCCACGCGCTGCATTCCGCCGACATTGGAGAGGGGGTCATCTTCAGGCGGAAAGCTGTGAGAAATAAAAAGCAAGCGGAGTTGATCCATAAGCTGTTCTCCTGTACAGGTGGAAGATATTGGGTGGTGAGTTACTAAACTGCGTAACATCATAATTTTATTGTATTACAAATGGGTTACAGTTTTATCAAATTGCGTAAATTTTAACACAATCAACATGTGTGTGACACAGAAGTGTAACGGAGCAGCCCTATGATTGAGGTGTAGAACAATTCCATTCATCTAACCACTCTTTTCGAGATGAGATGATGAAATTCATACAGTTTGATGTCACGCGCGCCGAGACGCCATACGAGTTGATGCGTCAGATGGCGCAGTTGATTTCTCAAATAGGCAGCCCACCGCTTATCACACTAACAGGGGCTGCCTTTCTTTTTTATAAAGCGAGCCTGTCCTGGCTGCCTTTTATGGCATTTGTATTTTTTTCGGTTTTGCTGCCGCTGGGATTTGTGGTCTGGCTATTGCAAAAGGGCGTCATTGGCGATATGCACATGAAGCATCAGTGCGACCGGATCAAACCACTTATAGCGACGTGTTTGTGCAATGCGGTGGGACTGGTGCTTATATCGCTATTTAATAATGCGGTGGGACTGGTGCAGTTTGCACAGGTGCAATGCGTTATCGCCATCCTGTTTTTGATTATTACGCCCTGGTTTAAGATCAGTTTGCACAGTGCGTCTGCCGCTATTTTGTTCGCGCTGGCGGTTCAGTGGACCCCTTATGTGTTGTCTGCCATGATGATGTTGATGTCAATTTGCTGGTCTCGAATTTTTCTCAAACGCCATACGCCACTGCAAGTGTTCGCCGGATGTGTGCTCGGAGGTCTCACATATTTTGGCTTTTTCTACTGAGGTGCTACAATGCGTATTGCCCTGTTTACCGAAACGTTTTTACCCAAAATTGACGGTGTGGTGAATACCCTGTGTCGCCTGTTGAAACATCTTGAGAAAAATGGTCATCGCGCAATGGTGTTCGCGCCAGAAGGTTCGCCGCCTCGTTTTGGAAATACACATATTGTGAGGTTGCCGGGTGCGGTGTTGCCTTTTTATAGAGAATTGAAACTGTTGACGCCCATTTTTCCCGTGTTGCGATTTTTGCGACCTTTCAATCCAGATGTGATTCATCTGGTAAATCCCTTTGCACTGGGGCCTGTCGGCCTGTGGGCAGGGCGACGAATGGGTGTGCCAGTGATCAGTTCGTATCATACGGATTTGCCCGGTTTTATTGAGAAGTGGGGGTATCGACGTATAGCATCGGGTGTGGATGTGTATTTGCGTATGATTCACAATTTGACAGAGACCACGCTTTGTCCTTCATTTGCGACCAAAGAGATTTTAGAAAATAAGGGATTTGAGCGCGTTGGAATTTGGAGCCGCGGTGTGGAACGCGAGCGTTTTTCTCCCGAGAAGGCATCGTCTGCAATGCGCCATCGTTTGACTGATGGCGAGGTGGACAAACCCCTGTTGATTTATGTGGGACGATTGTCAAAAGAAAAAAAGGTCGATTGTCTTGTAGATCTGGTGCGGGCAATGCCCGATGGGCGATTGGCTATTGTGGGCGACGGACCTCATCGCAGGGCCTTAGAAGAGACGATGGCAAATGATCGGGTGGTGTTTACGGGCTATTTGACTGACGATGATTTGGCACAAGCATACGCATCGGCAGATGTGTTTGTGTTTCCTTCGGAGAACGATACATTTGGCAATGTGGTGTTAGAAGCGATGGCGTCGGGCTTGCCCGTGGTGGCTGCGCGGTCAGGGGGACCGCTGGATATGGTGCATCACAGCGAGAATGGTTTTTTGTTTGAACCGGGCGATGTGCGCGATTTGATTGCGTGCGTGCGTCGGGTTGTGGATGATGCGGATTTGTATGCACAGATGCAGGCAGAGGCACTGAAAGAGGCTCAGAGCCGTTCGTGGACAGCGGTGATGGATGGTCTGGTTGATGTGTATCACCAGTATGCAAGTGCGCCTGGATGCTTGAATTTTCGATCCGTAAAGGATAAGTCTCAAGCGCTTGTTGTAAAGCATTAGTGGCGAGGATAACAGGTAGAGAAAAACGGCCTGCGTTGGTAATGCGCAGGCCGTTTTTATTTTAAAATTCGCGATCTGGTACTTTCCAGTTGGCGTACCAGACAGAGTCTTCTGGGAGCGTGGCGTCGTCCGACCAGGCTGTTTGCATGGTGCGGAAGTTGGGCAGTTCGGGGCGGATAACGGTTTCCCAAATGTGTTCGACCTGGTCAAAGGTGCGTAGTTTTTGTGTGGGTTTTTCCGATTCATACGCGGCGAGCAATTCTCTAACTTTGTTGCCGAGCCACTCGGTTTCGTCATTGACCATGCGCTCGCCTGTTTGGCGGTTGGATTCACGGACATTTTTGCCCATGGCAAAGTGCGGACCGGGTTCGCTTTCGGGTGGTAAACGGGAGATATCGACACAGTCGGGTTCAATGGCCCAAAGAAGAGAGGTTTCGACTTTTCCCGCGTGATCGCCACCGCTGTTGTTGTCATTGTCAAAGCCGGGTTGGTTGGCTTCAAAGTCTGGCAGACTATACAGGCGCGTGCCCACATGGGGTTGGATGAGTTCACACAGGGTTTTCAGGTCTTGCCAGTTGGGGCCGTAGTGCCCGGTGAGGAAGATGGCTGCGTGAAAGCCGAGGGTGTCGGCCTGGCGGATGTGATAGCAGATGTTTTTGAAGTGTTGCCAGGGTGGCATGCAGGTTAGCCAGGATCGTTCGGGCTGGCCGACCGCGCGTTCTGACCAGAGAGCATAACCTCCAATTTCGTGGATATGCCAGTAGTCGGGCGGGGCGACAATACCGCCGTGTTTGTGTGCGGTGCGAACGGCAATGCCGTGGGCTTTGAGGGCGTCGAGTCCCACAGCATTTTGTGGGCCGTGTGGTTCGCACAAGCCATAGGAAAAATAGACGACTGGACAGGCTTTGAATGCGGCTTCGAGTTCATCGGGGAACATGCGCTCCCAGCGTACGTCTCTCACAGCGGAGCACTCCTTTTGAAAAATTGGTTTGTTGCAATGAAGCTACGATTCCAAATCGTGGTGCAGCTTTAGTTGGGCGATAAATTCTGGTGTGAGTGTGATTCCCGAATTTTTGAGATGGTTTATGATGTCATTGCCAAGTGCTGTGTTGAGATGGTAGTGCTGTACAGATTCGTTGATTTTGACAAAGCCCATGCGGTTCACCAGGTCTGGATTTATGGTGTCGTTGGCGATGGGGGCATGAAGGATGCAGTTGGTGAAGCGCGTGCCCATCGTGCTTTGCAAAATATAAAATTGCTCTGGTACTTTTTTTACGTCGGGTTGGAGGCGGCACTCGGTAAATACGAGTTCGCCCCGCAAATTGGGTGCGGTTATGGTGTTCAGGCTACACCGTTCAAAAGTCGCACTGGCAATGCAGTTGCCCAGGTATGCGCTGATATTTTCACAGTCGGTAAATCGCATTTTGGGATAGAGGGCGAGTGCATCGGCATAGTCAATCGTTGATTCTCCACCGATCAGGATGTGTACCTGTTCGTCATCGTCGGCAATTTCCTGGGTGAATTTTTCGAGTTGGACATTGTCGCAGATGAGGGTGCTGTTGGCGTGGAGTTGCACGCCATCATAGCCACCGTTGCGGCGCAGGTCATAGTGGTGTGGGTTGGGTATGCGGATGAGGCGAACGCCCTGTTTTCTGCCTTCGACGGTGATGTTGCGAAATTCGATGCGATGGGGAAAGAAGAGGCGGTCATTGTTCTTGGTTTTGGAAAAGGAAACGGTGTCCATGAGCCAGCACGGTGCAGTTGATGCAGGTGCAGCACTGTAATCGATGAGCAGGTCTTCGATTGTGACCGTGCGTGCAAAGCCTATGGGATATTGGTAGTCGAAATCGGACGGACGATAGGATAGGACAGATACACGGCCATTGCCACTGGGCATTAACCGGCAGCCGCGGATGCGTATGTGTCCGTCCCATTTGGCGCCATAGTCGCGTCGGAAGTTGACAAAATAGTTGCCGTGACGCGTGGTATTTTCAATTACCAATTCACCACCACCTGTAAGGGCGATGCCTTTGAAGCCAATGGTGCAGTTGCTGATGTAGAGGTTCCAGCAGTGAAAATGCACGTCAATGCGGTTGAGGCGGCAGTTTTCAAAGCGGAAGTTTTTGTTGAGGTTGGTGCCAAAAACGCCCCAGGCTACCCAGCCGCCTTCTGCCGTGATGTTGCGAAAGGTGCAATTGAGCATCCGCGCGCCCCCAATACCATAGGTGCCCGCGCCGAGCACTCTGTCTTTTTCTTCGCGATTTTTCTCCCAGGGCATTGCGCGGATATTTTCCAGTGTGACGTCGTAAACACCGCTGAATACGTAAAAGCCGCGACGGGGATGCATGGAGATATCACTTTTCCCTTTTTCCAGACCCATCCATTGTTCGCGGATGATGGTGCGGCTGCGTTTTATAGAGATGCCGTGGTGGTGATACCGCCAGGAACTACCGCTTCCGCTGTCGCCAGAAAAGTAAAATCCGCCGCCTTCGACGATGAGGTAATTGTCATTGCAGGGTATGGCGGTGATGTCGGTGAAGTTTTTGAATTCCCAGGCAATGTCGCCAATGATGCGGCCTTCTTCTTCGACATAGAACAGTTCTTCGCGCCCCCATCCCGCCTTTGAATAATTGCCTGCCCGGATACCTATGCGATCATCATCATCTTCGGCGATGATAAGATGACCTGCATATTGTGCCAGTTCTGGTATGAGTTGCACGCCGGGTTTTAATTTTTCCAATAAAGCCGCTTTGATGGTTTCGTCTCGCGTGAGTTTTTTTGACGGGTGATCGTTGAGAATTTCAAAGCGTGGCTCCCTTTGGCTGTTGTACTGTTCATCGATGTGAAAAATGGTTTGTCCCCAGGAGACGTTGGTCTTGATGGGTATGTCATTGGTTTGCGTGATCCAATATTCGCCGCTTAAGTTCACAATTGGGACTTTGCGTGCATTGGCGTATTTATGCGTTAGGGTTATTTGTACGCCGTCGTCGTTTTCACCATCGCCAATCGCCCCAAACATTTTGTAGTTCACGGCTTTGTTTTCGTGCAAGATGGCGATTGTGCCATTGTTTAATGCAATGATGTCGGCATCGTTTGGCTGGCTATTTGCATCCGGTTTTCCGATGTGATACAGGGCTGCGCCGCCGTCGCCAGGGACGTAAAAGCCCGCGGTTTCAGCCCAGTCGCCTTCGCGGATTTCGGACGCGGATTTCATAGCTTGTACGGTGGGGTAGCGCGTTATGGTTGCACTATTTGTTGTGTTCACGGTGGTCTCCTGAGACAATGCGTGCTGTGTGAGAACAATACCACTGATACCAATACCAGCGATTGCTTTGCGTCTGGTTAATTTATGCGGTTGTTTGGACATGGTTTTTTCCTGAATGTTTTTTATTGCACTTTACCGCGCCCGGCAACTTTCCATCTGTGTTCTACATTGCCATTTCGCACGGCATAGACTTCGTCGTGGAGGTTGGTGGTCATGCCCTGGTGCAGGGGGATGACAGAGAGGCGGTCACCTACGGTGAAGGTGTGGTTGCATTCCGAGATATCGACGTGACCGTGTTCGACGGACATGCCGTAGATTTTGGCATTGGGGTGTTCAACGATGTGCCCATAAGGCGTGGGGGCATAACTGGTGAATGTTTTTTGCCCGCCATCGATGATGACGCGGTCGGGTGTGGGGGTGCTGACGATGGTGACTATCATGCGTTCGGCACAGGTGATGGGGTTGGGCGGGTTGTGTTCGCGGTTGATGCGGCGCAGGCCTTCAAAGACGTAGGAGCCAATGCGGGTTTCGGTGCAGCCGATGGCTTTGGAGACTTCGGCAGTGCCCGTGCCGCCTCCGCTGATGGTGTTGAGCGCGATGCCCGCGTTTTGAAGCAGGTCGCGCGTTTGGTCGATGAAGGCTTTGGCGCGTTCGTGACTGGGATAGGTCATGATGCCCTGGAACTGGAGGCCGGGCATGGTTGTAACTTTTTGCGCGAGTTCAAGCGCGGCTTTGGGCGATTGTACGCCGCAGCGATTGCCTCCGGTGTCGCATTCGATGAGGATGTTGATGATGACGTGGTTTTCTTTTGCGTCTTCGGATAGACCGCGCGCGGTGATTTCCGAATCGATAGCGACGGTCATGGTGGCGCGTTTGCACAGTTCGGCGAGGCGTTTGACTTTGATGGGGCCGACGATATTGTAGGGGATGAGGATGTCGGGAATGCCCGCTTCAACCATGACTTCGGCTTCGCCTACTTTTTGGCAGACGATGCCAATGGCTCCCGCAGCGAGTTGAATTTTGGCGATTTCGGGGATTTTATGCGTTTTGGTGTGTACGCGCAGCGGAATGTTGAATTTGTCGCACGCCTCTTGTGTTTCCCGGATATTTTTTTCGAGAATATCGAGGTCGATGGTGAGCGCAGGTGTGTCGAGGTCGTATATGGTCATGGCAATATCTGTTCTTAAAAGGTGAAAGACGGTGTTATGCTGGAATAGGCAATGTACGTTGGTCGGGGAAGGGCGTCAAGTGGTTGTCGCTATGTTCTATCTTGTCGGAGATCTGCGTTGACAATGTGCAGGTCGTTTTGTTATTTGAGAGACGAGGGTTGGGAAGAGCGGGTCTGACTGCTGATAGCTATTTAACTGAGGAGGCAAAATGGCAGATAAATTGAAGGTGGGTATTGTCGGAGTGGGAGGTATTGCACGGACGCATATTCCGGGTTGGCAGGCTTCGGAACACGCCGAATTGGTGGCTGGAAGCGATATTAGTGAAGATGTGTTGAAGGATTGGGGTGAACAATACGGAATCAAAAAACTGTATGTAAATCCGGAAGATTTGTTTGCCGACCCAGAGATAGATATTGTGGATGTGTGTACGCCAAATAATTATCACGCGCCTCTATCTATTGGCGCGCTGGATGCGGGTAAACACGTGATTTGTGAAAAACCTCTGGCACCCAGCCCCCAATTGGTGAAAGATATGATTGCTGCACGCGACTCGTCGGGCAAGTTGTTGATGTGTGCGCAGTCGTCGCGGTTTGCAGGGTCATCTCTGGCGATGAAGCGGGAATTGGATACCGGGGTGTTGGGAAATGTGTATCACGCGCGATGCTGGATGTTGCGAAAGTCGGGTGTGCCCGCGCGGCCGGGTTTTATTATGAAAAAGCACAGTGGTGGCGGGCCG
>JAJEAX010000295.1 GCA_022822565.1 Candidatus Latescibacterota bacterium | reverse complement strand
CGTCGCATCGCACGCCGCAACCATGCGCGGCGACAAATTGGCATGCGGATCAATCGTACAAATAATCGGCTTCTCAGGCCCAACCGTCTCGCGCAAACGCGACAACCAGTGCCCATCCATATCGCGGTACTCATCGCCCTCTCCCGAATTTGCCCCGTGAGGTGCCACGAGATACCCATCCACTTCCCCCACAGCCTCCACCTCATCAAACATCAACCGCATTAACTCTTCACACGTCTCTCTCGTAATGCGGCCAGAAGGCGTTGTACCCGCATGAAAAATCGGCAGAGCATCTATGCCTGCCGACTCCAATCCTTCTAAAAATCCACTAACTTCGTGATGTCCACCCGAATAGTGATCATACATCGCCCGACCCGTAAAAATCCCATCCCGTCGAAACAAATCCATAGTCGTCGGCGTGCTGATAAACGTATTCGACTCGTGCAACAGCGAAATAATACCTACGCGCATCGGAAATATTGCTCCTTTTTAGATATCCACAACCAGATACGTCTCCTCCACCGTCACCTCATAAGTCTCTGCCACATAAGGCCCCTTCACCAATCCCGCCATATCTCCCTCGCCCTCTATCTCTACGCCCTGTGCAATCTCCACCTCATAGCTACGCACGCGCACACTGGAAGGATCGACCCACGACTGTCCCGTCTTAATATCGTATTCCCACCCATGCCATGGACACCGCAAAATTTCACCCTTGCGCGTGTACTCGTATTCTCCCGGCACCTTTGCTGTCACAAAACCCGACACCCGCCCCTTGCACAGCGCGCCCCCCTGATGGGGGCATCGATTCCTCAGGGCATAAAATTCCCCGTGAACATTAAACACCCCGATCTCCCGCCCCTCAATCGTCACCAGCTTCCGCTCACCCGGCGGGATTTCATCAACAGTTCCAATAATGTGTTTCGCCATCATGCTCCTCACGCCAACTGATACAACGCCCGTGCATTCTCCGCCAGAATATTGCGCCGCACATCCTTGTCCATACCCGAAGGCAGAGCCACATCGGGCGCGTCAAAATCCCAGTGGGGATAATCCGTAGCAAACATCAACTTATCGTTCATATCCATATGATCCATCATCTCAAAAAAGTACTCGCGCTGTGGGGGTTCTTCCATAGGCTGCGTACTGATCCAAAAATGATCGCGGACATACTCCGACGGCAACCGCTTCAAATGCGACAACTCCACCTTCAACTTCTGATAACAACTATCCAGCCGCCACATCAACGCGGGCATCCACGCAAATCCCCCCTCAATCAACACCACTTTCAAATCTGGAAACGCCTCAAACACGCCTTCGTACACCAGACTCGTCACCTGCGCCTGAAATGCCGTGGGCATGCCACCGTGATCCTCAATATAATGCGAAGGCTTGCCCGCGCCCGTAATTGGACCTGCGCCTGTACCGCCAAAATGAATTGCAATCGGAAAACCATTTCTCACCGCAGCCTCATACATCTTCCAGTACTTGCGACTGCCCAGGGGTTCCATAGTCCGCACCACGAGAAGCACCTGCACAAACCCCGGATGATCGCCCATGCGGTCAATCTCTGCCGTTGCCAACTCCCCATTTTCATAAGGCACAATCACAGACCCGCGCAACCGGGGTTCTCGCCCGAGCCACGCATCGGCTTGCCAATCGTTCACCGCCCGTCCCATCGCCTCTGCATAACGCAAATTTTGCTGCCCACCCACGCCGATCAAAGGCGTTAAAATGCCGTAATCCATATCCCACTCATCCAGCAATTGCGCGCGCAAAAAGTCCAGATCGGATCCCGGCGGTCCCGAAGGCGGCCATGCATCGTGACGCGCGGCATTTGGCACAGCGCGGGGATACGCCGACCCGATGCGTCCCCGACCACCGATAATTCGGTGATAATCGTGCCATTCCTCCGCCAGATATTGAAACCACATATCGCCCGATTTCATCGTGACGTGAACATCGCAATCGATCACGGCTGTCTTCTTTCGCGTTTCTATTTTTACCTCATCTATCAGCGTATCAGCCATCTCAGCCTCCTTGCAAGATACCGTTCAATCACATAACAGATTATAACCCAACACACCGAGGAAAGCAAACCCGATATGCGCTGTATCTGCATCATTCAAAAGATAGGGCTTTCTCTTTGCAATATCAAATGCCCGGCCTTGACAGTAAGGAGGTTTTTAAATAGAATCTGTTGGAAGATTATCACTAATGGCTGACAACGGCATTAATATAACCATGACGCCTTCGCATCCCGGCGATTTCATCCGCATGGAAATTATTGAGGAATCGGATTGAATGGATAAGACTGTTCCATTTTTCGGAAGCGAATCAATAAAAGAAAAATATCTCTTGACATATCTCTGTTAGTAGGCTAAATCATTCAGAGATGATAATTGTGAAAAATGGAACACGCAACCGACACGGCAAGCGATACCCACAAAAATCTTTAACCCTTCACTGGGATATTTGAGTGATGCAAATGCCAAGCCTTGAAAGCCGCGTGGCTTCTCTTGAAGCTGTCCAAGCGCAAATCAACGAGCGTTTGGGGAGCATCGAGAACCGCTTGACGGCATTGGAAAACCAACAATCCAGCAATTTCAGGTGGCTTGTCGGAATCGTGATAAGCACACAGCTAACAACGCAGATCACGCTTGGAACCCTGATTCTGGTCAAACTCGGATAAACAATGGCAGGTGTTTGCGAGTGGCGAAAGCAGGGCGTAATTTTTTTAGTACAAGCAAGCATTGAAGTTCATTACAAAAATCCCGTCTGGTCATTCCAGCGCGGGATTTTTATTACAGAGGAAAGAGAGAAATAGGTCAGTTTGATGTTGGGAGCACTGCATGAGAGTCACAGACGTCCGCATAGAGAATTTCCGGGGCATTAAGCAGCTCGAATTGAAATTTGATGAAATTACGGTACTAATAGGCGAGAACAACTCTGGCAAGACCGCTGTACTTGACGCTTTGCGACTCTGTCTCCGGGATCTCGGTCCGAGGCGTGTCGTCTTTGATGCGCTCGACTTCCACTTATCTGATGCAGACGCGGAGCCTTCCTCAGCAGAGCCAATACGGATCGAAATCGCGTTCTCTGAACAAAAGATAGGCGAGTGGAACGATCAACTGACCGGCCGCCTTCTCCGGGATGGAATTCTTCAAGTCGGAGACGATGGACGCAACCATGTGCTCTTGCGAGTGACTTGCAAATACGATTCGACCAGCCAGGATTTCGCACAGGAGTGGTCATTTCTAAACCCGAATCGAGAGTCTCTGACCAACGTGGGGCCTCAAGCACTCGCGGGAATCCAGCAAGAAGTCTCCTACTTCTATCTGACCGCTCTTCGCGATGCAGCGCGCCACTTTGATGCGAATGGTCCGTTCTGGCGGCCATTTCTGCAAAACACCCAACTTGAGGTCGAAAAGAAAACGGAAATTGAGCAAAAATTACGCGAGGTCAATGAACTTGTCGTTGATTCGCATGCCAGCTTCGGGCAAGTCAGAACAGCCCTCAGTCAGGTGCAAAATGTGATTCCTTTGGCATCTGGAGATGTCGTCTCGATTGAAGCTGTACCTGGGCGCATGTTCGACATGCTGGCCAAGGCTCAGATTCATTTGGGAACGATGACCGAGGCGAAGATTCCTGTGGGGCGGCACGGGGAAGGAACGCAGAGCCTTGCAGTGCTGATGCTGTTCTCAGCCTTTCTCAAATTGTCGCCGGACAGGGATCCGATTGTGGCACTGGAGGAACCGGAGGCTCACCTACATCCTTCAGCCGTGCGAGCACTTTGGCACTTAGTCCACGATTTTTCAGGACAGAAGTTGATCTCGACACACAGCGGTGACCTGCTTGCAGAGACCGACATCCATCATATTCGTCGCCTCTCGCGTACGTCAGATGGCGTCTCGGCCTTCCAGATCCCTGCGGATCTCCTGTCGGACGAAGAAAAGCGAAAGTTCAACTACCACATCCGGCTGGCACGCGGTGAACTACTCTTCGCACGTTGCTGGCTACTGGTGGAAGGGGAGACTGAGGCCTGGATCTATCCTGCCGCGGCCCGTGCACTTGACCAAGATCTCCACCGCGAAGGTGTGAGGGTGGTCGAATATAGACAGACCGATGTTGGTCTGCTGACGAAGATCGCGAATGCGTTAGGTATCGAGTGGTACTGCGTTGGAGACGACGATACGGAACGCAGGAATACCGAACCGAAGATAAAGGAAAATTTGAGCGGGGCGAATGAGACGGACCGGCTCGTCTTCCCGTACATTGACATCGAGACTCATCTTCTTGGCAATGGATACGATACGATCTATGCGCCTTTCATGCCCAATCAAAATCTATCAAAAATTGAAAAACAGCCAAGTGATCCAGACTACTGGACCGAGTATGCTAAAAACCTCCCGAGAAGGGCTAAGACCCATGCGGCAGCAGATGTAGCAGTTGAAATGGAACAGCGTGGCGTACAGGGCGTGACAAAAGAAATTCGCGATGTATTGGATAAGGTTATCTCACTGGCAGGAGGTGCATGATGCCGATTGATCTCAATGGCCTCAACGAAAATCAGCGCACTGCCGTATCGTGGAACAGTGGACCGCTTCTGGTCCTGGCGGGACCGGGTTCTGGCAAGACGCGCGTCTTAACATTCCGCGTCGCACGATTGCTTGAAGAACGCGAGGACGTGGCAGCACTCGCGCTCACCTTTACGAACAAGGCTGCCGCCGAGATGCGCGAGCGCGTAGAGGCACTTCTCGGCGAACGCACAAATCGCGCTCGTTTGCATACATTTCATTCCTTTGCAGCCGCCATACTGCGTCAGCACGGAAGTCATTTGGGACTGCGGCCCGACTTTAGTTTGATCACGCAAGACCAGGACCAAATCTCCATCCTCGACGAGATTATAGCTAA
>JAJEAX010000177.1 GCA_022822565.1 Candidatus Latescibacterota bacterium | reverse complement strand
GGATGGACCTGGCCGCGCGAGAGCAAGCAGCAGCCGATGCACTGGCTCCCGAAGATGTAGAAGCCTATTTGCAAATCGGATATGCACTGGACCGGCGGGGATTTCTCGGTCTCGCCATTGCCCAGTTTCGAAAAGCCCTCGACCTGGAGCCAACGCTTTTCACAGCGCATTACGACCTGGGAATGGCGCTGGAAAGATTCCGAGATACGGTGGGGGCAGAAGCGGCATTTCGCCGCTCAATCGAGTTGGCACCCCGGTTCTACGATGGCCATGTGAGGTTGGGCACGCTATTGCTCAATCAGGGCCGCGCAGACTCGGCACAGGTGTATTTCGAACGCGCGGTTCAAATTGACCCAACCCATCCGGACGCACGGCAGGGCCTGCAGATGATTCGGGATATAGAAGTCAAATAAATCAATTCTTAATCACAAAAATATCATCCGCCACCAGAAAGGGTTCGCCCTGACCAATAATCGGTGCCGAGATAACCGTGCGATCACCAGTACTGATATCCACGCGGTAGATAACGGTGCGATCTGCCACCAGGAGTTGATCGAGAATATTAAAGGCGAGACCAGAGGGAATATCGGGCAATTCACCCCCACCCATAAAAGGGCTTGATATGATGGTGCGGTCTCCACTGACGGGATCGATTTGAATAACAGCGGCCTGGCCGATATCGGTGACAAAAATTGTATTCAGGCTATTTAGAACAATGCCTTCCGGATCCATCAATCGGGGTCCTTCACCCATTTCTGGACCAGAGACAACCGTGCGGTCACCGCTATCGGGATCAATGCGGAAGATACGCCCCTCGCCCCCCTGCGAGACTGAGCCGACCACCAATAGGAGATTGCCATCGGCCTCCATAGCAAATTGCTTGATGCGGCCTATAAAGGGTGGCCCATCACCTCGATCGGGACCAGAGACGACCGCGCGGTCACCACTATCGGGATCAACGCGAAAAACAGTAGCAGATGGCTGATCGCCAATCAGGAGTTGTCCAGATGTTTCCCGCACCAGCCCGACCGGGCCCAAAAATGCGGGACCTGAACCGATGACCGGGACATTCGGATCAACGGGGCTACCGCCTGAAGACACAATAAAAAGATCGCCCGTTCGGACATCGAACCGCAGGACAATGGGCAGGCTGCTTTCAGAGAGCGTCATCAGAAGGTCGCCATTGGCATCCCGGGCGATCTGTCGGGGAACACCGCCGATGCGGTTGTTGACCACAGTGCGGTCTCCCGTACCGGGATGGATGCGAAACAGCGCGCGCTGCGCAGCATCCGTGAGCAAAATGTCGCCTTCGGAAAAAGTGGGAATCTCCTCGGGATCGAGACCCTTATCCGACGAACCACAGGCGACCGCGAAACAGACCAACCAAACCTGTAAGAACCGATTCATAAATGTATTCCCCATCGACAAATAGTGTGACTATTCAATGATACCGCAACGGATAGTCGCTGTCAACATGAGACACAAAGCCTTTTTCAGGAGACGCACGTGATCACTAAAAGCGGTTTATGGCTAATTGTTTTGGGCTTGTTGGGATGCGCTTCCAAAACCGACGACTGGATACAAATTTTGGAGCATCCCAATGCAGCGGAGCGCGCTCGCGCAGCGATACAGATAGGAGAAATGGGTGACCGACGTGCGGTTCCAGCTCTCATTCATACCCTCAAAGACCGAGAAGCTCAGGTGAGATTGGCCGCAAGCGAAGCCCTGGGTAAATTGGGAGATCGGCAGGCAGTGGATTCGCTGATTGCGATTGTTCGCGATCCAAATGTCATGGTAGGCCTGAGCGTGGTCGAAGCCCTGGGCAATATCGGAGGCGAAAAGGCCGTGGAAACCTTGCTGCGGATCGCGCAAGAGCGAGAAAGGCCACTTTACCTGGGAGCAATTCAAAGTCTGGGTATCGCAGGTGGCGACCGGTCCATTCAGGCACTGACCGCCGCGCTGACTGATAGGGCACGCGATGTGCGGTGGGTGGCCGCGCTGACCCTCGCCCATTTAAAAAACCCACAGACTCTCGCCCCCCTGATTGACGCACTGCCACAGGCGGACAAAGAACTGCGCCACGTAATGGTGGGGGCACTCAACGCCATCGATCCATCGTGGCGAACTTCTGCACCTGCTGAAGAGGCGATCAATCGCCTGATTGACGGATTAAAGCTGCCAAACCAATCGCGCTACCAGGTAGTTCAGGTACTATCGGAAATGGATACCGAATGGAAAACGCGTGCGGGTGCTGGCGCAGCCATAGACTTTTTTGTATCACTACTGACGACCGGAGACCTGATGGCACGGATACAGGCTATCGAGGCTCTGGGGCAGATCGGAGATGCCCGGGTGGTACCATCCCTGCTCGAGGTACTAAAAGATCCGAACATGCAAGTGCAGTATATCGCTATAAACGCCTTGGGAGAACTGCGCGATGCGCGAGCCGTCGAACCACTCGTAAAAGCCCTCGAACATCGTGATCCCGGCATCATTTCAGCCGCTGCACTGGCTCTGGGCGAACTGCGCGATACACGCGCCGTCGAACCACTCATGGCCATCCTGTCCAATACAGAACACGGCGTATTTCGCCTGGGAACGATACAAACTCTGGGTGTACTGAAGGACCCTCGTGCAACAGCTTTGCTAACTGAGCAGTTAGACGATACATCGGTACAGGTTCGGCGCATTGCGACCGAAGCCCTGGGAGAGATTGGAGACCGCGGTACCATCGCTCCCCTGCTGAAAATGCTGAATGATCAGTCAGCCGAAGTGCGCTGGGCAGCGGCAGATGCCCTGGGATCAATCGGCGATGCGTCTGTGGCAGATCCCCTCATCTCGATTATCGGAAAAGGACGGATATGGGCGCGGCGAATGGTGCGGGTGCTGGACCGCCTGGATGCCAACTGGCGGGAACGAGAAGCGACGCTACAGATAGAAACCTATTTTCTGGAACATATCGACCATCCCGAGCCAGAAGTGCAATGGCGCTCTGCCGAAGCTCTGGGAGAGATTGCCACGCCGAGAGCGAGCCAGAAACTCCTGCAAGCCCTGGAACAGAAACGCACCCTTATTATAGCAGCCGCGCACGCCTTCTTCATCCGAAACGGAATATCCGAAGCAGAACCCCTGCTCGTCCAGGCCCTGCATCAGTATGGCACCGAGGAAATGGCTCTAACATATCTAAATGCCGACCACCCCGTGCTGGCCAGAGCCGCACACATCTGGGCACGCAGACAGGGAATGATATTGCTATCTTCTCCCGAACCGGGTAATATCCGATGGAACAGCGGTTGAAAATCAACTTATCAAATTGAGGAGAGTGTAATGGGCAGTATATACGCAATTGCGACAATGGATACCAAAGGTGAAGAAATCGGATATGTCGCCGAATGCATCCGAAAAGCGGGCGCAGAAGTAACAGTCATAGATGTAGGCACGCAAAGCGACGCGCAGGGCGGTGCGCCGGATGTATCGCGGGAAACCATAGCCGCCTGTCACGCGGGAGGAACGGACGCAGTACTCGGGCATACGGACCGGGGCGAAGCCGTCACAGCGATGGGAGAAGCATTATGCGCCTACTTATTGCAAGAATATGCCGAAGGCAACGTGGCAGGCATTATCGGCATTGGGGGCAGCGGGGGCACGGCACTTATTACACCAGCAATGCAAGCATTGCCCATTGGCGTGCCCAAAGTCATGGTATCCACCGTCGCCAGTGGCAACACTGAACCTTATGTAGGGTGTTGTGATATTGCCATGATGTATTCCGTAGTAGATGTAGCCGGAATCAATCGCGTATCGCGGCAAGTACTGGGCAATGCAGCGCATGCAATAGCGGGAATGGTCGTAAATACCGTTACTGAAGCCGAAGACAAACCCACGCTGGGAATGACCATGTTTGGCGTAACAACGCCGTGTGTAACCATGGTCCGCGAGGCACTGGAAAAAGACGGATATGACTGCCTGGTATTTCACGCGACAGGTACAGGTGGACAGGCAATGGAAAAACTGGTCGAAAGCGGGATGATCGACGGCGTTCTGGATATTACCACAACCGAAGTGGCCGACGAAGTCGTGGGCGGTGTATTTCCCGCCGGACCTGAGCGAATGGATCGCATTCTCGCGCGCGAAATACCTTATGTCGTGAGCCTGGGCGCGCTCGACATGGTAAATTTTGGCGCAGAGGAAACCGTACCCGAACAATTTAAAAACCGCACACTCCACGTACACAACGCACAGGTCACATTGATGCGGACGACAGCGGATGAAAACCGCCAATTTGCCGAATGGATAGCGAACAAATTGAACCGATCAACGGGACCAATTCAAATTCTAATTCCGGAAAACGGCGTATCGTTAATCGACGATGAAGGACAACCCTTTCACGACCCGGATGCGGACAAGGCATTATTCGAAACCCTGGAAGCACAAATCGAACAAACGGAAAATCGACAAATCAAACGGCTGGCGAATAACATCAACGATCCAGAATTTGCAGCAGCACTGGTAGCGAGTTTTCAGGAAATAAGATAAACCACAAGGAGACAACAATGGCAGCAGAGAGCCGAACATCAATTTTAGAACGCTTGCGAAAAAAAATCGCAGAAGGACTGCCGCTCATCGGTGGCGGTGCGGGCACGGGAATCTCGGCAAAATGCGAAGAAGCGGGCGGCATTGATCTCATTGTAATTTACAACTCGGGACGCTATCGCATGGCGGGGCGGGGATCGCTCTCAGGCGTCCTGGCCTATGGCAATGCCAACGAAATCGTAAAAGAAATGGCTTATGAAGTCATCACAGCAGTAACACACACACCCGTACTCGCCGGGGTGAATGGAACAGACCCCTTCATGTTGCGGGATCACTTCTTGCGAGAACTGAGAGACCTGGGCTTTGCGGGAATTCAAAATTTTCCAACAGTGGGGCTCATTGACGGGTTATTTCGCGCCAACCTGGAAGAAACGGGAATGGGCTATCACCTCGAAGTGGAAATGATCGCCGCAGCCCGTGAAATGGACATGCTGACAACGCCCTATGCATTCAATGTCGAAGAAGGACAACTCATGACAGAGGCAGGCGCCGATATCGTTGTGGCGCACATGGGATTGACAACCAAGGGCACAATTGGCGCGCACACGGCAAAAACGCTCGATGACTGTGTGGAAGAGGTAAAGGCGATTTGCAATGCCTGCAAATCGATCCGGGGCGATGTAATTACGCTTTGCCACGGCGGGCCAATTGCCGAACCAGAAGACGCCTCTTATATCCTCGAACGGGTTCCAGAAGTCGATGGATTCTACGGCGCCAGTTCAATGGAACGCCTGCCGACGGAAGTGGCGATAACAGAGCAGATCAAACGCTTTACTGAAATCCGCAGATGAGTTAAACACATGATGTCTCCACCGCTAAGTGAGGAAATCCAAAAATATACAGTCCCCTGGCTGCAACTGGATTGGCCGATAGACTGGCAACAGATTTTTGATCGGCCAGGCGACCTCGTGCTCGAAATCGGATTTGGCAATGGACACTTTCTATCCGATATGGCAGCGTCGCGTCCCGATGCACATTTTATCGGAATCGAACGCGCCTGGGGATCCATGCGCCGATTATTTAAGCGGTTAAACGCCCTGAAATTAAATCATGTGCGCGCAATAGAAGGTGACGCCGCATTCTTATTACAACACGTATTTGCCCCGCAATCCCTATCGGAGATATGGATTAATTTCTCAGATCCCTGGCCCAAAGAGCGGCACCACAACCGGCGCCTCATTCAAGATGAGTTTATAAAAATACTGGCCGAACGATTAAAACCGGGCGGCGAAGTAACCATAGCGACAGATCACGCAGATTACGCAACGTGGATCACCGATATATTGACGCGACAATCGCACCTCCAATCTATTTACGCAACCCCATCTGTTCACCAGTTGTCCGGACGCACCCCAACCAAATACGAACAAAAGGCAATAGATGAGGATGTGCCCATCCACTATTTTGTCTGGCGTCGGGAATCGGAACTATCAGTTGAAACGCGCATTCAAAAGGTCGGGAATATGCCAAATATCGTTTTAGAAGGCGAATACCAACGCGAAGAAATTCTGACGCATATCGCGCGTGCCACAGATCAAGTGTGGCGCGAAACCCATCGGGATATGCAGGTCGTGATCAAAATGACAGAAATCTACTGTCAATTACCCAACGATCACGGCCTCATCTCCATCATGGTACGCGAAGGAGAACTCGTCCAGTATTTCGGCATATCTCTCTTATTTCGCAAGAACAACCAGCTATTGATCAAACTGGCACCAATGGGTCAGCCGCGCCCCACCTGGGGCGTAAAAAAGGCAGTGCAAAAGGTGGCAGATTTGATCTTGGAAACACATCCCCATTTGTGGCTCGCATCGAGCACAGTGGGTCTGTAAGGAGAATGGTAGCGCAGCAGAAACATCGATATTTTCGCACGGCGTGATGGTCTGATATTTGAAGACTAAAAAACCAGAACCGCTTCGCGAAATTGCCCGAGTGAACGCCCATCATAGGTCACTTCTATCGGAATGATCAGACGTTGGGACCGGGCGTGATTTCCCTCCGGAATGGGTATGGTGAAATTGATATGTCCCTCTTGTTTGGCGGGAATTGTTATCTCTTGTTGCGGCAGGCGGATATCCCACGATTCCGGCAGGACGGGGCAACACCCCGCTCGCCGCGCCTCTTCGGAATGGTTGGTGAAATAGACGCGCAAATTGACGGCGTGCTTTGACCCGACTTCCTGCTCGTAGGGATCAGCCCGAATCCAATGTTCATCGAGTCCGTAATTCGCGTGGTCCCAGGCGCACAAATCAGTGTAGAGTGTTTCCCGTTCGGCGAGATTCTCCCGCATCAGTCGAATCTCTTCAAGGGTAAAATCGAAGGCACAGCTAACGTGACAATTAAAGATATGCGTCGGTTTCAACGCTTCAATGAGGGCGAGACATCGGTCATAGCCAACGGCACTGCCGAGCAGGTTGCGATTCCCAGCGCAGTAGTCATCAATTCCCGCCATTGTAAACGAATCCCCTGCGAAGAACAAGCGCACCCCGTTCCCTTCGACCAGTAATCCGCCGTGATAATACGTCTGACCGGGGAAGTGGTAGGCCGTCATCTGGAACTCGTTCCATTGCCACGATTCGCCGTCACGCGTCCGCTGGTGAATGCGTGCAACGGAAGGGGAAATACACGGAATGCGGAATCGCTGAGGTTTTTCAATGACCTGGGCAACGACGCGGTCTGTCAGCGTCTTACACGGATAAACCGCTTGAAATTGGGGGACGGCATCTACATGGTCGTCGTGGTAATGTGTGAGCCAAAATTGTGTCACATCTGAGATCTCACCATCAGATTGAAGTTGCTGAATCTGTTTCAGGATACGGATACTGCCACAATCCATTACAAACGCTTCCTTCGTCTCTGAGATGATGAGCCATGTTGTCCCGTAATGGCGCAGAAATGCCGGCACATCCTTTCCCCCGCGGATGGACATGTGTCCTTCTCGTCCCTCAAATTCGGTGAACAGGTTGGGAAAATAATGCCGCAGAGCGGAGATGGCGACGTACTTATCGTAGCACGTATCCATGCGTTCGAGCAGTGTGTCAATCGCATCTGCTGGCCGGGTCATCACTTTTCCGTGCGAAGGGATGAGCGCATTTGCCTCTGCCTGACGCAACTTCTGGAGACTTGACGCCAACGCCTCTCTCGCACCGAGGAAGCCGTGATAATCCCGCGTCTGTTCCCCCTTTTGCAGGCTATGCACATCCCAAATCTGCCCTTTGTCGTAGATGGTGTCACCACAGAACGCAAAGCGTTTGCCATCAACCGAAACGATATAAGAGACACTCCCATCCGTATGTCCGGGCGTATTGAGGACTGTAATTTGGGCGTTCCCCCACTGAATCAAATCATTTTCGACGTAGGTGTCGGTCACGGCGAGCGATTCGGTGAGCATCAGATTGTGCGGACGATAGTCGTAAAGATGCCACCGGTTTTTCGGGTCATTCCAGAACGTCTCGACCGAGTCGAACCACGGGCGTTCTCCCGCGGGAACACCGACGCGTGTCTCCGGCGAAAGGCGTGTTCTCAGATGCCGAAAACCGGAGGCGCCATCGCGGTGATGATGCGTAAAAAGGACGGTATCGAGAGTTGTTATCCCGAGCGTATTGAGCGTTTCTTTGACATCGCCGTTGCCGCAATCAATTAAGAGGGCACGCTCGCCATCGCACAAAATACCAACGTTGATACAATCGCGGTGGACGAACAGGTGCTCAGTGAGTTGAGAAAATTGGAGGGGCATGTGGTCTCCTCGTGTTTGACTTGTGGACCTGTAAATGCTTTCTTCACGCATTTGACGTATCAATTGGACCTGGTTCAAGAATAAGCGAATACTGGAAACTGTCAGTCCACAAGGTGATAATCGCGTCGAGTACAGTCAACAATTGGAGATAATAGTAACATGGCAGAAACGCAAGCGGCAACATCAAAACTGAGGCTCGGCGTAAGCGCGTGTCTGCTCGGCGAAGAAGTGCGGTATAATGGCGGGCACAAGCACATGCCATTTTTGACAACCGTATTGAGCAATTACGTCGAATGGATACCCGTATGTCCAGAAGTAGAAATGGGGATGGGCGTTCCGCGCGAGACCATCCGGCTCGAAGGCGACGCGGAATCACCGCGACTCATTGCCCCAAAATCGGGCACAGATCACACCGTTGGTATGCAGACATGGGCAGAAAAACGACTCAACGAACTGACAGACCTGAACTTACACGGCTATATACTCAAAAAGGACTCGCCGAGTTGTGGGTTATTTCGCGTACGGGTATTTGATACAAAAACGCAGATACCCACGCGCAATGGGCGCGGGCTATTTGCAAAAGCATTGACAGCCCGGTTCCCCTTATTGCCCATCGAAGAAGAAGGTCGGCTAAATGATCTGCCCTTGCGGGAAAATTTTATCGAACGCGTATTTGTCTATTACCGATGGCAGCAAATGTTGACCCATAATCCAGCACCCGGTAGTCTGGTAAAATTTCACACCGAAATCAAAATGAGCCTTCTATCGCACAGCCCAAAACACTATAGCGAGTTGGGCCAACTGGTCGCACAGTCTTCCCGCGAAGATATAGTGCTTCAATACGGCAAATTGCTGATGGATGGTCTGAAAGTAATGAGCACACCGGGCAAACACGTAAACGTATTGATGCACTTGATGGGATTTATAAAAAACGAACTGGCAACCGCGGACAAAAAAGAACTGCTCGATGTATTTGAATCCTATCGCCAGCGACTGCTCCCTCTCATCGTCCCAATCACATTATTAAAACACCACCTGAACCGCAACCCCGTACCCGATTGGGTACACGAGCAAACCTACTTAAATCCATATCCCATGGAATTGATGTTGAGAAATCACGTGTGAATGGAGACGTTATGTTTGAGGTGACAGGTGTATCGAAAACATTTGGCGATTTGCAGGCGCTGCGCGAAGTTGACCTGAGCGTGCAGGCTAAACAGACGACGGTGTTAATTGGGCCGAGTGGGTGTGGCAAGTCAACCTTGATTCGGTTGATGGTAGGACTGGTCTGGCCCGACGAAGGCACGGTGACTTATGAAGGACAAATTCTGACGCCAGCAAATGTGTTGTCTCTGCGGCAAAAGATGGGTTATGTGATACAAGAGGGGGGCTTGTTTCCGCATTTAACGGCGCGAAAAAATGTCGCGTTGATGGCAAATTATCTGGGTTGGACGGAGGATCGGGTCGATTCTCGGATCGAGACATTGGCAACTTTAACACATTTTCCAGCAGATGGATTGGAGCGATTTCCAGGGGAATTGTCAGGTGGTCAGCGGCAGCGCGTGGGATTGATGCGGGCATTGATGCTGGACCCCGACGTATTGCTATTAGACGAACCGCTCGGTGCCCTGGATCCGATGATTCGGGCAGATTTGCAATCGGATTTGCGTTCGATATTTCAGACATTGGGTAAGACAGTAGTAATGGTGACACACGATATGGGCGAGGCGGGATTCTTCGGAGATCAGATTGTATTGATGCGAGAAGGGGAGATCGTTCAGATTGGAAGCTTGAAAAATTTGATGCAGAACCCGGCGCATCAATTTGTGACGCAATTTATTCACGCGCAGAGAAGTCCGTTGGAAAGTATGGCGCCGGGAGAGATAGCGAAATGACGCGCACGCACGACACCACAACGTCGGCGAAGTTCACCGCCCTGTGTATTCTATTTTGCTTTTTGTTCTGCACTTCAACCCAGGCACAAGAGATTGTTGTAGGGTCAAAGAAGTTCACTGAGTCGGTCGTTTTGGGTGAAGTACTGTCTCATATCGGGCGCAGTGTAAACGCATCGGTTACGTATCGGCGCGAGTTGGGGGGGACGCGGGTGTTGTGGAATGCACTGATTGCGGGCGATATTGATCTTTATCCAGATTACACAGGTACCCTGAGTCGGGAGATTCTGGCAGGGGAAAATTTAAATGATGAAGCGGATATTCGCGCCCGGTTGGCGAAGATGGGTCTTGTGATGAGTCAGCCTTTGGGGTTCAACAATACATACGTACTGGGCATGCTGGAAACAAGGGCTGAAGCACTGGGAATCCGGACGATTTCGGATTTAAAAAGGCATCCCGATTTGAAGTTGGGATTTGGCAATGAGTTCATGGACCGAGGAGATGGGTGGCCGAGCTTGCAAAACCGGTATGCGCTCCCACATCAGAATGTAAGTGGATTGGATCACGATTTGGCCTATCGCGGGTTGGAGAGTGGTACAATTGACGTGATGGACATGTATTCGACAGATGCCGAGATTCAGTATTACGGGTTGCGGTCACTGGTAGATGACCTGCAGCATTTCCCCATTTACAATGCCGTCATTGTCTATCGGGTAGAGTTGATAGACCGAGCACCTCAAGTGGTGAGAGAAATTTTAAAATTAGAGGGGCTAATTTCGGAAAAAAAAATGATGGCCATGAATGCACAGGTCAAGTTGGAGAAAAAACCAGAAGCCCAGGTTGCGGCCAATTTTTTAGCTCAGAACCTCAATGTACAGGTCAAAATAAAAACAGAAACTGCTGGCGGTCGATTCTGGCGGCATACCTGGGATCATTTGACCCTGGTGGGAATTTCTCTTTTTGGGGCGATTGTGGTGTCAATTCCCCTGGGAATTGTGGCATTTCGGTGGGTGAGAGGTGGACAAATTATTTTGGGATTGGTGGGCATCATTCAGACCATTCCATCCCTGGCGCTGTTGGTATTCATGATTCCGTTGTTGGGTATTGGAGGGGCGCCCGCGATTGTGGCGCTGTTTTTGTACAGTCTGCTGCCCATTGTGCGAAATACATACGCGGGACTGCACGATATTTCAGTCGGGATACGAGAATCGGCAGCAGCATTGGGGTTGTCCGACTGGGCACAACTTCGCTTGGTGACATTACCCATGGCCTCGCGGTCGATTCTGGCGGGCATCAAAACGTCGGCTGTGATCAATGTGGGCACGGCGACTTTGGGAGCGTTAATTGGCGCTGGAGGATATGGACAGCCTATTTTGACGGGGATTCGATTAGACGATATCGGTCTAATTTTACAAGGGGCTATACCCGCGGCATTGCTCGCGCTCATTGCCCAGGGACTATTTGAATTGTTTGAGCGCGTGTTCGTATCACGCGGCCTGCGGTTGAAAGGCGAAATAAACGCTTAGAATTGCTATTTTTGAGAGGCGAGTAGAAACATGAAAAAGATTTTGATATTTGGTAATTTGTTTTGTTTTGTTTCATTAGCGATTGCCCACGGAGGCGGGCAAGATTCACAGGGCGGTCACTTTGACACATCGGATAACACCTACCATTGCCATGCGCCTTCTGGATGCGTTGACCTTGACGACGTATATTTTACAGTAACCGACGTGAAAGACGGCGATACAATAGACGTTACGCATTTAGAATACACAGTGACCGTGCGCTTGTTAGGAGTAGATACGCCAGAGACAAATCACCCATTCGAACCCGTTGGTTTTTACGGCCCCGAAGCGAAAGAATACACACGACAAAGACTG
>JAJEAX010000078.1 GCA_022822565.1 Candidatus Latescibacterota bacterium | reverse complement strand
TCAGCAGGCTATTATGCAACCCCCACATAACGCGGGGCGCATAGATGTCGCCGCGCTGATCGAGGCGGAGGAAAAAGCGAGTGCTGGCAATCTATGAGTTATACATCACATGAGATTCACGGGCTTTTCTGTTGACAGGCTATTTTTTTCTATCTATATGTTTAATGTAGATTTGACAATGGTCTATCAATGAAAGAAAAGAATGCAAAAAGAGAATCAGCCATTGGCAGAGGTGTTCGGCCATTTGCCAAAATTGCTATTTAGTGACAAAGAAGAACCCTTAAAGGCTGTTAACGTCGCCTCTGTTCCTCAGCGCAGTCCATTTAGGTATCCCGGTGGTAAGACATGGTTTGTGCCTCGGCTTCGAGAATGGCTCATCTCGCAACCAAAACGCCCCAGGCTCATGGTTGAACCTTTTGCTGGAGGCGGTATTATCTCTTTAACAGCAATATTTGAGAGCCTGGTCGAAACTGCATTGATGGTTGAACTCGATGAGGATGTCGCAGTTGTATGGCAGACGATTATTGATGGTGATGCAGAATGGCTTGCTAAGAGAATACTAAACTTTGAAATGTCGAGGGAAAACGCTATTGTCGAGATCAATATCAATAGAAAATTAACCAAAGAAAAAGCATTTCAAACTATTATAAAAAACCGCACATCTCACAGTGGAATTTTGGCGGCGGGAGCCGGATTTCTGAAAAATGGCGAATCGGGCAAAGGTGTTCTCTCTCGCTGGTATCCCACCACGCTTGCCAAGCGTCTGCGAGCTATTAACCTGATGCGAGATAAATTGCGTTTCGAGCATGGTGATGCGTTTGATGTATTGGAGCGATATAAAGATGATAAAACGGTGGTGTTTTTTATTGATCCCCCTTATACTGCTGGAGGCAAGAAAGCAGGAAGTCGTCTTTATACGCACTTTGAATTGGACCATGAGGCTCTTTTTGTTGCATGTGAAAAATTAAAAGGCGACTTTATAATAACTTATGACAATGCAGAAGAAGTTAAAAAACTTGCTCGAAAGCATCAGTTTATGGCTAAGCCTATACCTATGAAGAATACACATCACGCGGCGATGACAGAACTTGTTATTGGAAGAGACCTATCGTGGATGCGTGGCGTTGATAGGGTATTGGAGGATCGGAAGGAATACAAAACGAGTAATTGATCATGAGGAGGTTTTATGAATACAAATTTCTCCCACGAGGTCGTTTTTTCAGATGACGCGGCAATGGAGCGGGCGGGGATGTCGCGGCGCGATTTTATCAAAGGGATTATTGCCACTGGTGCGTCTATTTCTGCGATGGAATATGTGTTTGGGGGCTGTGCAGGTGATATGGGTAGCGCGCCGGGTGCAGTTGAGCGGCTTATTTCTCTCAATGTAAATGGTCGCGTGCGTCGCGTTGATGTTTTGCCGCAGGAAACGCTGGCGATGACGTTGCGATACAAACTGGGGCTTACGGGTACAAAGCTGGGGTGCGATCGGGGTGAATGCGGTGCGTGTACAGTGCTGGTCGATGATGTGGCGATGTATTCGTGTTCGACTTTAACCCACCGCGTTCGGGGCCGTTCTGTTGTGACTGTTGAGGGTCTTGAAGGCGAAGACGGCGCATTGCATCCGGTTCAGCGGGCATTTATTGAAGAACTGGGGCCTCAATGTGGATTTTGCACGCCAGGGCAGGTGATGTCTGCGGTGGCACTGCTCGAGATCAACCCGAGTCCAACCCGCGAAGAAACGCGGGTTGCCATGTCTGGAAATCTTTGTCGCTGTGGTGCTTACGATAATTATCTAAACTCAGTGATGCGCGCAGCAAAGGAGGCTTCTTAAATGGCATATCAATTGATTGGCAAGGATTTTACGCCGCCAGATGTGGCGGCAAAGGTTACGGGTAAGGCAAAATACGCCGAGGATTTTCGCGCCGAGGGCATGGTGTTTTGTCGCTTGCTTTTAAGCACAATGCCCCATGCGCGCGTTCGCAACATCGACGTGTCTGAAGCGATGAAGATGCAGGGCGTTTTGGGTATTTTGACGGCTGACGATGTGCCCGCGCTCAGAGCGCCGAATGATCCCATTTTGACGAATAATCCCCATTATGTTGGGGACCCGATTCTGGCGGTTGCCGCACTCGACGAACAGACGGCACAGGATGCGATTGACAAAATCGCGATTGATTATGACCCCCTGCCCTTTACGCTCGATCCTCTGGAGAGTCTTTATCCCGGTGGTACAAATGCCCGAGAAGAAGGCAATGTTCGCAACCGGCGTTCGGGAAGCGAGACAATAAAATGGACTGCTGGAGATTTTGTGGAAAAGGATGTGTGTCCGACGGGCAAACCCGCAACTGAATGGTCTTATGGCGAGGTTGATCAGGGATTTGAGAACGCAAAATTGATCGTAGATGAGAGCTTTGTCACGGCAAATAATCCGCACCATTCAATGGAACCGCGGTCGTGCATGGCTTTATGGCAAAACGGCAAGTGTTTCGTATATGGCGCAACGCAAAGTCAGAGTCGCACTGCGCGCGATCTGGCCCGTCTCTTGAAGATCGAGCTCGGAGATCTGGTTTATATCGCGGAACACTGCGGTGGCGGTTTTGGTTCCAAAGGCACGGCGTATCCCGTTATGGCGATTCCGCCGCTTATGTCCAAGAAAGTCGGGCGGCCCGTGATGATGCGCATCAGCCGCGCAGAAGAGTATTTTATCGGGGTTGCTCGTCACGGTTTTCAAGGGCGAATTAGAATTGGTTTTCTCGGCAATGGGCGGATCAGTGCGCTGGATATGTACGTGATTCAGGAAAATGGGGCCTATCGCGGCGGCGGCGATTGGACTGCTGCTGGCGATGCGGTTTCACTGGTTTATACGCCCGAGGCGATGCGGTTTCGAGGGATTCCCGTATATACCAATACGCCAATTAGAGGCGCGCAACGCGGTCCCGGACAAAATCAGATCGCCTGTGTGGTTGAACCTTTGCTCGACAAGGCCGCTGAGGAATTGGGCATTGATCAACTGGCGATTCGGCGCATCAATGCACCCGATAACGATTCGAAATACGGGCGCAGACAAGGACCTGTTACGAGCGTTTATATGCGCGAGGCACTGGACAAAGGCGGCGAGACTTTTGATTGGGCAGGGAAAAGGCAAAAAAGCCGTCAGAGAAAAGGCTCTAAGGTTATTGGTGTGGGAGTTGGGCAGGCTTATCACTCGGCGGGTTCAAGTAAGTTTGATGGCCTGGTGCGCCTGACGCCAGAGGGCAAGTTACACATTCATTCTGGTGTTGGCAATCTCGGCACGTTTTCGCACACTGCAACCTCTCGCGTAGCAGCCGAAGTTCTGACGTGTAAATGGGAAAATTGCGTAATCGAGCGGGGCGATTCTCGTCGTCATTTGCCGTGGAACCACGCGCAGTGGGGGAGCAATACCTCGTTTACGATGACGCGCACGAATTATGTTGCGGCTATGGACGCGAAAAACAAATTGCTGGAGATTGCGGCAATGGATCTGGGCGGATCTCCCGACGATTACGATTTGGCCGATGAGAGGGTTGTGCACAAGACGGACAAATCCAAAAGCATGGGATTTGCAGATGCGGCAAAACGCGCAATAGAACTGGGGGGCAAGTACGACGGGCACGAAGCCCCTGAGGATATCCACGACATGACAAAAACTTCGGTGGCTGCGCTGGCGGGCACGGGTTTGATCGGCGTTGCCAAAGACAATCTGAAGCACGAGGGCGTTGTGCCGGCGATGGCTGTTGGATTTATCGAGATTGAATTGGATCTGGAGACCGGCAAGTACGAGATTCTGGATTATGTGGGGGTTGCAGAGTGCGGTACGGTACTACATCCACAGGGATTGGAGACACAGATCAAAGGCGGAGCGGTTATGGGATTTGGTCTGGCTGCACTGGAGCGGTACGTGTATGACCCGCAAAACGGACTTCCCGCAAATATGGGTCTTTATCAGTGCAAGCCGCCGTCGTATCTCGATGTCCCATCTGAGATGAAAACCGAGGTAGTCGATATCGCGGATCCCCAGAATCCAGTTGGTGCTAAGGGGATAGGCGAGCCTGTGCAAGGCTGTGCTGCTGCCGCGCTTTTGTGCGCGATTTCAGATGCACTGGGCGGGCATTACTTTAATCGCATGCCAGTGACGACCGATCATATTGTCAATGCAGCCGCAGGACGCGAACAGTCGTATAAGGCGCTGCAAGTGAATACGGTATGAGAAGTGTGAAGGGAGAATAAGATGCTCAGAGATATGATGGCTAATTTTGAGTTGTATCAGCCCACGGCGATAGATCACGCGCTGAATTTAATGAATCGCTACGGCGATGATGGTTGGGTTCTGGCAGGTGGTCAGGATAGTTTTGACTGGTTTAAGGACCGCGCCAAGAAGCCCAAAGCAGTGATCGATATTAACGGTATTGATGATTTGCATGGAATACGAGAAACAGCCGATGGGATTGAGATTGGCGCGCTGACCACGCTGACAGAGATTGAGACAAGTGCGCTGATTAAAGAGAAATACGGCGTGTTAGCCGATGCTGCGCGGCATGTTGCCAGCCCGCAAATTCGCAATGCGGGAACGATCGGGGGCAATGTCTGTCAGGATACGCGGTGCTGGTATTATCGGTATGGTCTGGATTGTTATCGAGCGGGCGGGAATACGTGTTATGCCGATACGCCTGAGGGAATTGACCGCGAACATTGTCTTTTCGGGGCGGATCGGTGTATCGCCGTGTCGCCTTCAGATACCGCACCTGCACTTGTTGCCCTCGATGCGCGTATGATTGTTGTAAATGGCGATGGGGAAAAAGAGGTGCAGGCAGAGGACTTTTTTATTGGTCCGGATGTGGATATTATGCGTATGACGATTTTGCAACCGGGTGATTTGCTCAAGTCGATTGTGATTCCCAACACCTGGGCAGGTGCGCGTTTTTATTTTGAAAAGGTGGCCGAAAGGAACACGTGGGATTTCGCGCTGGTCAATATTGCCTCTGCGATGAAGGTAGATAATAACGCGATTGCCGATATCCGCCTGGCATGCGGCGGTGTTGCCTGTGTGCCAATGCGCTTGACGGTTGTGGAAGAGGTGGTCAAGGGGAGTTCCCCAAATGGTGCGTCTGCCGATCTCGCTGCGAGTGCGGCAAGCCGAGGGGCTACGCCGCTGAATTACAACGGGTTTAAAATTCCCCTTATGGAAAGTCTGGTCAAACGGGCAATACGAGAGAGTTGATGGATATTTTTCGATATACCAGCGATGCCTGGGGACAGCGGGTTTTAGAAGGTCTTTCGTGGGATCTGATCGGTTATTTTGCAGGCGCAGGCGTTGTGTTTATTGTTTTGCATGCGGGTTATATGCACTTTTTTGTGAAAAAAAGCGGTCAATGAATGCTCTGTTGAGACATACTCTCGCTACTCGAATCAATCACTGGTTGATGGCAGCGTGTATGGTCGCGCTGTTGCTGACCGGATTTTTGCCGATTTTGGGGATCAAGTTTGCGTGGGTGACGCTGCACTGGGTTTCCGGAGTGATTTTTACCGCTTCTGTTTTGTTTCACATTATTTACGCCCTGACCCGACAAGACTGGCGGTCTATGTGGATTGCGCGAGGAGAATTTGCAGATGTTCTTTCCTCGCTGTCGGGGTCGCTCAAGGCTTTGAAAGTGTCGCCAGGCAAATACTGGCTGATGCAAAAGATTTATCACCATCTCGTGGCAATTATGAGTCTCGTTGCAATAGTGACGGGTATTTTGATGTTGCTTAAAATTGATTCGCCTTTCTGGACGCGCGATCCATACCTTTTTTCAGGCGAAAGTTGGGGAATTATTTATGTTTTGCACGATTTTTCAGGTCTGTGTTTTATTCCGCTGATTATGATGCACGTATATTTTGCAATACGGCCAGAGAAACTTTTTTATACGCGATCGATGGTTAAAGGATGGATTACAGACGAGGAATATCGCGCACATCACGATCCAGAGAAGTGGAATGCTAAAAGAAAGGGCTGATCAACGAATGACAGATGTTTTCTCAGAGTGGGCGCAACATATTGAAGTGATTGAGTCGGGCTATGAATTGATGCTGGCTTATGCCGCACAGGGTATAGAAGGAGGCGGGGATTCAGACTCTCAGATTCGATACGCGCTAAAAGAGATGAATAACGCGCTCGATAATCTGGGAGAATCCGCAGCGCGTATCGCAAGAGAAAGGGGACTTGAGGATTATCGAGATTTTTTGGACGAGATGAATGCCGATGCGAAAAGGGCACAGGCGGGTATTAAACTCGTTCTGGGCAAGCCCGCCATCAGTTCCCAGTTGATCGACAACTTAAATGCCTCTATCCATTTGCGCGCGCTACTGACCGATCTGTTTTTAATTGATGAGGCTTTGAAATGAGAACGTGCGTCATACCGTAAACTCTGGTCTGCCGAGGGCGTCGGTGGTCTTTTGGCGCTGGTAGATGGGAATTTCGCCGCTGGCGTCTTCGAGAATGCGGCGTTTTGCCCGTTCGATTCTGTCTGCAGCTCTTTCGGCGATGTTCAGAGTGCAATCCGGGTCTGATTCCAGGTCGAAGACGCGCGGACCGGAAAAGTCCGCCTGAGAAAAGAACCATGTGGTCTGGTCTTTGCACCAGACAGAATTGCCGTAGCGGCATGTCAGGTAGTCTCGTTCACTGAATGTGCCGGAGGATTCAACGATGGGTAGCAGGCTCTGTCCATCGATTTGTCCGATTGGTGAGACGCCTGAAATGTCGAGCACTGTTGCGGGTATATCGAGAGTATAGACAAAGGTGTCGGAGATGGTTCCGGCGCCTTTGTTTTGTGGGTGTCGCAAAATCATTGGGATGCACATGGTGCCCGGATACATGTAGTCTGCGGGTTTGCCGATTATGCCCTCGGCATTGTCGGCGAAATTTGTGCCGTGGTCGCTGAGGAAAATAATTAGGGTATTGTCGCGCAAGCCCACTCTATCGATTGTATCGACCAGTCGTCCGAACCAGGTATCCACCATTGTGACGAGTCCGGCGTAGTTGGCGCGAATAGAAGCGAGCCGATCTTCGTAGTCGGGATTGGCACTCACGGGACCATAAGGTACATTGAGACAGATAGGTTCTCTGTCTTCTCGGCTACCATACAGGTCGTAGTAATGGAGCGGTGCTTCCCATGTTTCGTGAGGGGTAAAGCTATCGACGTAGAGGTAAAAAGGCGTATTTGAAGCGTTTTGCTCGAGGAACTCAATGGCGGCGCGAAACGTCCGCGCTGCGGGCCAGGTCTCTTCGGGGTGCTGGGGTTGTACATTGACCAGATGCGCGCGGATCAGATTCTGAGGCTGGCCTTCTCTGAGCTTATAGCATTCGATCAATGCCGGGTCTGCTGCGGCTGTGGCGCGATAGCGATCTTCTGCCTGACCGCGAATGAATTGCCATTGGCGGAACCCCCTCGTAAAATTCATTCCGGGGACAAAGTAATGGGGGACATCGGCAAAGAAACCGGTGTGATAACCACCCTGCACAAGTGCCTCGGCGATCGTGCCCTCATCAGATGACATAGGTTGCCATCCGGCGAGATACACATTGTCCCAGGGAACGGGACGATAGTCTTTAAAGGGGAAGGCTCGGCGTCCAGTGTGAAGCGTTCGCCGCGTCGGGATGGTAGGCAAACACTCGGGGTGGGCATTGGTGAAGCGCACGCCCTCTTCGGCAAATTGGTCGAGATTTGGTGTATGGATCCAGTCATTTCCATAAGCACCCAAAAATGATGTGCGAAACGTATCGGCCACGATGACGACGATGTTCATAGGGTCTGGCATTGAGGATCTCCTTTTCTATAAACTATTTTACGTATCGAAATTCAAAGTAATATATCCTGCAACAAGAGTAAAGAACTGAAAAACTACACATGCCCAAATAAGATTCAGGACTTGCCCCACCCATGATTTTGCTTATTTTTGTAAGTCAAAGTGCTAAGCATCGTACTGGGAGATTGTGATCATACAGCAAATATAATCTCAATGCGCCAATTAATGATTCGCCGAAATGAAATTCAGAAACAATCACTAAAACAAGGAAATATCCCATGCTGACAAGCCTTACAGTAACAAACTTCCGCAATCTCAAATCGGTCACGCTGGAAGGTCTTGGTCGGATAACACTGATTGGAGGGAAAAATGGGTCGGGCAAGACTGCTTTGCTCGAAACTCTCTGGCTGCTCAGTGGCCCTGATCTCCCGGATTTAACTACGAGAATAAACGCATTCAGGGGGATGCTTATAAGTGATCTTGAGATTATTTTCCACGACAAATTTTATGCCTTTGATACCCATAGGCACATCAGAATAAGTGCCCATGGAGATTGGGGTAGTCTTCCGCGTAAATTAGAGATCTATCTACAGAATCGCCAACAGATTGACACTATTCATTCGGATGCTCTGGAAAAGGCCAGTATAGAACGCTTAACACGACCTATAACTGAAAGTGAATTTGAGATCGTGTTCAAATATCAGCATGATAATGAAGCAGAATATGTATCGCGGGCTTGGTGGGTTTTGGAGCAGAAGTCGGATGACCCTGATGCTCCACTAACGGGGGGTATCAGAGGAGAACGTCAAGCAGTTCCCAAAAGACCTACTTCGGTATTCATGGCAGCGGTTCACAGAGAGAACCTTCAGACCATTGCATCGAGATTTAGTAGATTTCAGTTAGAAGGGATGGATAAAAAAATTCTGAAATTCATTCGTCCACTGGAACCCCGTCTAAAGGAATTGACGCTTATTGCGATCAACAATATACCCGTTATCCACGCCTATATAGATGGTATGAGCAGGCCAATACCCGTCCAATTACTTGGAGAAGGTTTAAATCGAATGCTCGGACTCGTGTTGTCAATCGGTGAGGTAAAGGGGGGATTGCTCCTGATCGACGAGATTGAAAACGGACTACATCATAGCGTACAAGAAGAAGTGTTTTCTATGTTGCTGGAACTGGCCAAATCATTCGATGTGCAGATATTTGCCACGACACACAGCGACGAGTGCATCCAAGCGGCGCACCGAACTCTTAGAGAACATGGGCCTCAAGAGTTGGCATTCTACCGCCTTGATCGCGTCAATGAAGAGGTCAAAGTTGTGCGGTTTGACGATGAAATGCTTGAAACGGCCACTGAATTTAACATGGAGATAAGATAAGTGCCAGACGACCCGAAGATCAAACAACCAAAACAGGTCATTGTCGAAGGCAACGACGAAATCCGGGTATTCGAATCATTGTCCAGACATTTGAATATCCAGGATTGGCAAGTACGACATTACGGCGGGAGTGACAATCTGAGACGATTTCTTAAGGCTTTCAGAGTTTCATCCGAATTTGATCTTGTCCGATCTCTTGCTATTGTGGCAGATGCGAACTCGAATAGAAATGGCAGGGAACAACGAATCCACGGTGCTTTATCAAATGCTGGTCTGCCTGTTCCGTCCAAGCCACTTGAATCAATTTCAAATGGCGATTTAAAAGTTGCCTACTTAGTCGTGCCACATAATGTAGAGGGCACGATGATAGAGGACGTGTGTCTTGACTCGGTAAAAACCGACCCTGCAATGGAATGTGTAGATCGGTATTTTGAATGTGTCAGCCAAGCAAAAATACAGGGGCCGAGAGAGGTGTGGATGTCAAAAGCGCGAGTACATGCTTTTCTCGCATCAAGGGACCGTCCTGATCTCCGATTGGGAGAAGCTGCAGAAAAAGGTATATGGGAATTTGATACTGACGCATTCCTGCCTTTGAAAGACCTTCTGAGTATCCTATAATTTCAGAAACAATCACCTCAATATTTGGAGTGTTAATATGGCAGTTAAACAGCTTGAACCAGGTGAAGCAAAAACCGCAATGGATGAGGCGGAAAATTCGGTTTATCTCGATGTGCGCACGGAAATGGAATTCGCCCAGGGGCATCCCGAAGGTGCTATCAATATCCCGATTGCAGTTCCCGGCCCAGCGGGCATGGTGCCGAATCCCGATTTTTTGAATATTGTCCAAAAAACACTGTCCGATAAGGAACAGCCCATTTTTTGTGGCTGTCAGAGCGGGATGCGTTCCCAGATGGCCGCGGATTTGATGGCGCGGTTGGGTTATTCGAATCTCGCCAATGTTCAGGGCGGCTTTGGGGGAAAAGTCGAAAATGGTGCCCTCGTGGTTGTGGGATGGCGCGATTCCAATTTGCCTGTTGAAACCGATGTCAATGATTCCAATTCTTATGCGAGTATTAAGGCGCGGGCAGAGTCGTAAGGAAGAGGTATATAGCTCGATTATTTTATTTGAAGGAGAATGGAATACAATTCTTCTTTTATTTTGTGGCAGAGTGAGTTGCGAGTGATTAATGCGAAAAATACACAAGCGCGTGAAGCATTTGTTGACGTAGCAGATGTACAGGTTGGCAGCCGGGTGCTGGATCTCGGCTGGGAGGGAGACTGTCTCGAATGTT
>JAJEAX010000233.1 GCA_022822565.1 Candidatus Latescibacterota bacterium | reverse complement strand
CAGCCCGACCGCAGGTGCGCTTGGATCCACCAAACAAGGTCAACTACCTAATGGATGGACTTATCAGCTCACAATTTCAAAGGTCGTTTCCGTGGATATGATAAGCTATGAAGGTACGGGTATTCCCCCCGATATTGCAGTCGATCCTTCCGATTCTACTGATGTGGGAGATATGGTGCTTGAAAAGGGTATTGAAGTTTTGACGAAAAAATAAAAAAGGAAGGAGCACAGATTTCGAGAACGTACGTTTAAACAGTCCATTAATGTAAGTATTCAAAATACTTCCGAACTTGAAACACTCAAATCCGTACGCATGAACCCGCGTGATTGCACGCTCACTCACGGTTGATAAAGAGTTGCGGGGCCTTTTCCTTGTCATCCGGTGCGGATTAGGGTATCTTTTCGATAATTCACTCATCATCTCAAGGACCTTGAGGGGAGGAAAACGATGAGCTTGATGAAAACTGATGTCAAATCGTTAGATTTGGATACCTCCATTGTTGACATAGCCAGAGCACATAACTATCGCGGCTTTATTTTTAATGAACAAGGCGATTTAGATCGGGCCATTGAAGACTTCAACAGTGCGATCGAGTTGAACCCAAATTATGCCGATGCCTATTACAATCGCGGGATTGTTTACGGCAGAAAAAGTAATCTTGACTGTGCCATCAAAGACTTTAGCAAGGCGATTAAATTAAAACCGGACTATGCCAAAGCCTATTACAGTCGCGGTGCTGCTTACGGATATAAAGGTGAGTATGACGATGCCATTAAAGACTTTGACAAGGCAATTGAACTGAACCGACATGATGCTGTTGCCTATAACAACCGCGGTAGTGCTTACCGCAAAAACGGTCAGATTGAGGAGGCGATATCAGACTACACTGAGGCCATACGGCTGAAACCAGATTTTGTCGATGCCTATAACAATCGTGGTTTGGCGTGGTTACAATTGAGTGAATGGGAAAAAGCCAAAATAGATCTTGGCACTGCCAGATTCAGGGGAGGAGATATCGTCGCGGCATTTCAGAAAATCCACGGAAGCATTGCGGACTTTGAGCAGGAATCTGATGTTACTGTACCAAAAGACATCGCAACCATGCTGACGCAACAGTAGAAACCCTGAACAGGTGGGCATATCAGAATCCTACGCATTTTTCAGCACATCTCTCATTGCTTTTCCCTCTTCTCGGAACCATTGCATCAAAATGCTCACATCGGTTCCTACGCAAAAGTGTTTCACTCCCATGTCCAAATATCGCTTCGCGCCTTTGGCGTCTCCGAGTTCCGCCCGGGGCGCGATGCCCATTTTTAGCGATGTTTCAATTACATATTTTTCCGCTTCTTGTACTTTTTCCCTGCCATAGCCCGTACTCAGAGAATAGTCTCCTGGTCCGAATTGTATCATATCTAAGCCTGGCACGGAAAGCAGTGCTTCCAAATTTTCGACTGCTTCCTTCTTTTCGATCATGATCGCAATAACGGAATCGCGACACGATTGAATAAATTCAGATCCTCCCGTATCCATACCAAATCGCACGTATCGGCGCATATTTACCCCGTGATGTCCGCCATCCTCTGGCGTGTCGGGACGCACGGTTTCCACACACGCCTTCACATCTTCTGCTGTGCGCACATCGGCGAATAAAACATTCTGAATGCCCGCACCTATAGCGCGGTTTGCAATGTGTCCACGCGGATCTTCCTCGACTTTAATCATCGCCGACAGGTCGTCGAATAGATCGATGGCTCGGCCGATATTATCCATCGTGTGTAAATCGTAAGGGGCGTATTCCGATACGTATTCGATATAGTCAAACTGTCCTGAATATCCCACCATTTCAAATACCGATGGCCACGGGCTGTGTACGTGGGTTCCCAAACTGGGGTGATCGGCATCGAGCAGTTCTCTTAGCTTATTTCGGCGCATGTTTCCTCCTTGCAGGTGTTATAGTAGCGCGTTTTATTTCCTATGAATACGCAAAAATAGCGAGAAAATCCAGTGGACTTCTCTGCGCTCGCATCCAGGCCTCGATAATTTTGGGTTGCCTCTTGCCCAGGATGAAATTATACTATTAGTAATAATTATAAAATTTATTTTTATAGAGAATATTTAAGGTAAATTATTGAAAAACATAATTTTGTCATTCTGGTGATAGGGATAGAGCAAGCGCAACTAACGAGGTATTTCAGCAAAGGGGGAAACAATGTCGAACACCGATATTGCGTTAATGGCCCACCTGATGCGTCGAGCCGGGTTTGGGGCCACGAGAGCAGAACTGGAGGACTATGTCGAGAAAGGCTACGAAAACGTCGTGGAAGACCTGGTCGAGCCGGAGCGCTGCGATCCGGTTGATGAGGATATTTTGCACCGTTATTTTGGTAGCTTTGAAGCGGGATATGTGGAAAAATGGATGTATCGAATGATCCGCAGCAAGCGTCCGCTCGAAGAAAAGATGGCTCTTTTCTGGCATCACGTATTCGCCACCGGGGTTGGAAAAAATCAGCACCTTCTCGCCTCTGCTCGCCAGATCGATACTTTTCGGCGCGTAGGGCTTTCAGATATGCGGGAGATCCTGCTCGAGTTGTCCAAAGACCCCGCTATGATCTTCTGGCTGGACAATAATGAGAACCGCAAAGGTGAGCCTAATGAGAACTACGGTCGAGAGCTGTTAGAACTCTTCTCAATGGGCGTTGGCAATTACACAGAAGACGATATTAAGAATTGTGCCCGCGCCTTTACGGGATGGACGTTCGCCCAGCCGCCGCCGCTTTATCCACAGGGTTTCTACGATGCGAAATTCGTTTTCCTCGAAGAAGACCACGACGACGGCGAAAAGACGTTTTTGGGACATACGGGCAATCTCGATGGCGACGATATTATCGACATTATCGTCGAACAACCTGCCTGCGCCAAATTCATATCCAGGCACCTCTACAACTTCTTTGTCGCAGACGAGCCGCAGGTCCCATCCTGGCATGTGACTCCGCCGCAGGATCCCGAAGCGATTGAAACCCTGTCAAACGCTTTTATGGAGTCGAAAGGCGAGATGCGCCCTGTTCTTAGAACGCTTTTCAATTCTGACTTCTTCAAAGAAGCGCGAGGGAAAAAAGTGAAAAGCCCGACAGAACTCGTTACGGGCATCCTGAAGCTGATCGGCACCTATGAACGTCCCGATCCGGGTATGGGAAAATATTCGGGTGCTACCACGTTAATGGGGCAAAAATTGCTGGATCCTCCGACTGTGGAAGGCTGGCACACCGGCAGGGAATGGATTGATGGCGGTACGCTGACCGAGCGCGTGAATTTTGCTGTTCGCGAGGTAAGCGATGCGTCCAGGCCGGGTATTGGCGAAATCATCAATCGGCTCAAAGCCGAGGGGCGGGCACTTGCCCCTGATGAGTTCGTGGAAAAATGCCTGGATCTCGCAGGTCCTATGACCGTGAGTGATACGACCCGCGAATCATTAAACAAATTTGCGGAATCAGGTGGCGATCTCGACCTATCCGCTGATAACGGATCTGAGGAGAGTACTGATCGCGTGATACAGATGCTGCAACTCATTGTCGCTTCGAGAGAATATCAATTTGCGTAGTGCTCTGAAAGGAGGAATAAAATGGCTTATAGAGACCCAATCCTCGTCATTGTTGAATTGAAGGGCGGCAATGACTTCATGAATACAATTATCCCTTATACCAACGGCATATACCACGATTGTCGGCCCATTGTGGGGCTTCGTCAGGATGAGGTTTTGCCGATGAATGATACTCTGGCCTGGCATCCCAACACGGTGCCCCTGAAGGAGATGTTTGAACAGGGGAATGTGGCGATTGTGCAGGGTATCGGGTATCCCGACTCGAGCCGATCGCATTTCAGGGCTATGGATGTCTGGCATACCTGTGAACCCATAGATATTGGTACAGAGGGCTGGCTGGGCAGAGTGGTGCGCGATCTGGATCCGAAGGGAGAAAATGTCCTGACGGGCATCAACTTCGGAAAAGGACTTTCCAGAGCACTGGCTGTTTCCGGCGTTCCCGTAACATCTGTTGATGACCTCGACAATTACGGCTTGATGACCAGTATTGCGGAAGATCCAAAGCGAATGCAGGCGATTGAGATATTCCAGACTATGTACAAACCCGCGATTGGCACGGGTGTGGTGATGGACTACCTTTCGCAAACGGGTCTGGATGTCATCAGAGGTTCCGATGAGTTGAAGAAGGCTCCGGCAATGTATCAGTCCGATGTGGAGTACGGAAGTAATTCGATTGCGAAGGCACTGAGAGATGTCGCGCGCGTTCACCTTGCCGGTCTTGGAACAAGGATCTTTTACACGCAGCACGGGGGCTATGACCACCATGCAAATGAAATGCCGTCTCATCCCAAGCTGCTGACGGAGTTGTCGGAAGCAATCCGCGATTTCTTTCAGGATTTGCGAAATCACAATGCTTCTGAAGAGATCGCCATGCTCGTCTTCTCAGAGTTTGGACGACGCATGAGGGACAACGCCAGCGGTACCGATCACGGTACAGGCGGCGGTGCTTTTATTATCGGTGACAGTGTGAATGGCGGGCTATACGCAGAATATCCCTCCCTTGATCCCTCTCGATGGGCGAACGGCGAAGACCTCGAGCATACAATTGACTTTCGCGGCATATACGCAACGCTCTTGGAACAATGGATGGGAATGGATGCCACCCCGATTGTGGATGGGACATTTGAACAGATTCAGCCTTTTAAAGAGGCCGTGTGATATTGAAAAGGGGGTGAATCATGGGCAGACCTTATGGCCTGTTGCGGGCAGGATTTCCATTTTACAAGACTCTGGGTATGAGGCGGCTGACGAATTTTCCGATCGATATTGCCCTGGGCAAGGAAGGCTGTCTCTACATATTGTGTCGGAACAGAGATGCATCGACGATCAGAAAGTACCATATTGATGATAAGGATTTGGGCACTGTTGGCCGTGGGCTTACGTGGGCGGTTGCAATTATTGCCGATAGTGAGGAGAATCTCTACGTCTCCGATGAGGCCAAGCATTGTATTTTGTCCTTTGACAAAGATGGCAAAGAGTTGGGGAAATGGGGGGAGCACGGCGACGAAGATGGGCAACTGAACGGTCCGGCAGGTATCGCTTTTGATGCAGAAGAGAATATCTATGTTGCTGACAGCCTGAATCACAGGGTCCAGAAATTTACCAAAGATGGTGAATTTATCTCAAAGTGGGGCAGATTTGGCGATGGGGAGGGCGGGTTTAACATGCCCTGGGGGCTTACAGTGGATGAACTGGGCGATGTTTATGTCGCAGATTGGCGAAATGACAGGGTTCAGAAGTTCACTGGTGACGGGGAATTTATTTTCGCGTTTGGGAAGTCGGGTAGCGGAAATGGCGAGCTAAATAGACCGACCAGTGTGGCCGTAGATGAGCACGGCGATATTTATGTTGCGGACTGGGGAAACGACCGGGTACAATTGTTCAATTCCGAGTCGAGGTACGTGCAGAAATTCCTGGGGGATGCAACCCTGTCAACGGTCGCAGTTGAATATATGATGACCAATGCTGGCCCAAATCGCCTGAGGGATATGGCAGACCTCGAGCCACAAAAGTACTTTCGGCGTCCGGGAGGGGTGGCTGTCAATGGAGATGGGTTGATGTTTGTGGCGGACAATGGCTCCTATCGGGTGCAGGTTTATCAGAAGCAGGCCGTCCCGCTCACAGAAGAGCAGTTTTCCGCGCCGAGACGTTCGCCTACGCTTCACCAGGAATAGGCTGAACGGTCGAATACAGAGGCCCTCAGTTTTTACTGGGGGCTTTTTTGTATAATTCCTTACCCTGTGTGCAAAGAGCGCATTCGATGAGCAATCCTTTACAAGCACACCCGTTGTCGGCAGGAGACCGAGAGCTATCGGTGCGCCCGGGCGCTATTATCCTGGGGGTAGTGCTCACATTTTGCATCAATGGCTTCGATCCCATCTCCCGCTACTTGATCCACTCTTCCTCGTTCACACACAGTCAGATGCCTTTTGCCCTGCTGGTGGGGCTTCTGCTCCTGGGCTATATATACAATCCGCTCGTTCGCGGGCGGTTTCCCGGCCTCGCTTTGACGCGGCGGGATATGGCTGCCGTGCTCGCCATTGGATTTCTCGGCACAACAGTACCCACCCTGGCCCAGCGATTTGTAGCCGTGATCTCGGCTCCGGATTACTACGCTTCTCCGGAAAATGAATGGCCCACCTACACACTGCCCAATTTGCAGCGCTGGTTGTTCCCCAGCAATGCGGGAGATGGTGTTGGAATGTTCTATCGCGGTCTGGTTCCCGGTGCGTCTCTACCCTGGGAGATATGGGTTGGCCCGCTCTTCTGGTGGTTTAGCCTGCTCATCGCGATCATGCTGGCCTGTTTTTGTCTTGCAGTCATTTTGAGAAAACAGTGGTCGGAAAGCGAACGTCTGGCATTTCCCTTTGTAGAACTCTCTCTGATGCTCGTAGAGAATCCCGGCCCCGGACGGAATCTGCCCCAATTTTTTGGCCTGCCTCTTTTCTGGATTGGGTTTGCGATTCCAGCAATCATGCTCTTCTGGAACACGACGGGCCACTTCTTTCCGGGCCTTCCCACATTCGCATTTCTCAATATTAGAACACTGCTTCCCATCGGACGTGGATTTATGCCTTTCTTTCTCCAGTTCGATTTTTATGTCATTTGTTTTGCTTATTTCACTACTCTGGAAATTCTCCTGTCGATGTGGTTTTTTCACATTTTGGGCATGTTGCAGGCTGGCATTTCCAACCGCATTGGATTTGGTCCAAGAGGCTATGGTTCGGGGGTAATCTCTCAGAATAATTATGGTCTGATGGTATTTGTGTTATGGAGCCTCTGGATCGCACGCGGACACATCCGCGATGTCTGGCGCAAAGCAATTGGAAAAGGTCCCGAGGTTGATGATTCGGCCGAATTGCTCTCCTATCGCACAGCGACCTTCGGTTTCATCCTTGCCAGCCTTTTCATCTTTTTTTGGCTCTGCAAAACCCAGATGAATCCAGGGGTGGCCGTGGCATTTATGTTTTTTAGCCTGATTCTCTATTTGGGGATGGCCAAGATTGTGGCGCTCAGCGGCTTGGTGTCTTTACGGGGTTCGGGACCTACCGGACCCGTTAAGGGATTGATCGGCATCTGGAATATGGATGATACGACTATTGCGGCTCTGAACCAGATGGGTACGCTTTACGGCAACGCAAAGGGATTTGCTATGCCAGGCGCGGCCAATGCCGCCAGGGCAGGCGACCACACCGATCTCCAAAGGCGCCGCCTGGGTTGCGCAATTCTCATTGGCGGAATCCTCTCAATCCTCGCTTTTGTGATCACCACCCTTATTCTGGGTTATTACGGGCCAGGAGCTGAGAATTTTGGAGACTATAGTTATACGCGGGGCAACCGGGCCTTTTTTAATTATACCGTCTCGGATATCAAAGGGCGCCCAGATGCAGAACGGCAATGGTGGGATTTGGGTTTCGGAACCTTTGGGGCGGCGATAACTCTACTGCTGATTTTTCTGAACCAGCGGTTTCCCGGGTGGCCCCTTCACCCGGTGGGATTTACTGTCTCCCTCCAGTATCCCACCCGCGCTTCCTTTTTTTCGGTATTTATCGCCTGGCTAATGAAAATAATTGTACTCAAAGTTGGAGGTATTGAGCTTTTCAACCGATCTCAGGTCTTTATCTTTGGCGTCCTCATGGGCTATACGCTGGGTGTTCTGGTTTCTTTTATTCTGGATATTTTCTTTTTTATGGGTCAGGGCCATCGCATGCACACACCGCCGTTGTAATAAGTAGAGCCATAAAAAAAGCGGAGAAATCCAGTAGATTTCTCCGCTCTCTTTTTTAGTTCATCTTGTTACTGCAAATAGTGGCTCGCCGGCATGCCCAACCAGCCTCGACTGACGTAATCTGCCATTGCAAAAGCAAATAGGATCAGCAAGAACAGGATACCTGCACCTGCGAGCAACCAGGTCAATCGGCTGGCGTATTTGACGTGCATAAAAAACAGAATTACAATCGTGGCTTTTGTGCAGGCAATACCGAGTGCTACCACGTCATTGAACATGCCCAACTCTTGATAAGCTACCCAGACCGTTAGCGCGGTCAAAAACATCAAGGAGGCAAATACCGCCAGATAGATGCGTACAGTCGGGCCGTGGTGATCATCAGCCATCAGTGTCCTCCTGCCTGTAAGCCGAGAAGATAGAGCAGCGGAAATAGGAAAATCCAGACAATATCGACAAAGTGCCAATACAACCCAAAAATTTCAACGGGGGCGTTGTATTCAGCCGTGTACGTCCCTTGTGCAGCTTTAACAAATACCCAGATCAACAGGCCAATGCCAATAATCATATGCAGGGCATGCATCCCGGTCATTCCGAAATACAGAGAATAGAAGAGAGCCAGTTGGGGCGAATTTTCACCGTGCGGATGCCAGGCCAGGCCGGGGACCAAACCGTATTCGATCTTTGCGGAGTATTCAAAATATTTGACCACCAAAAAGGTAAGCCCTAAAATTCCGGTCAGAGTCAGATAGACCAATATCCCTCTTTTATTGCCTTCGTGCGACTTGTGTACAGCCATCGCCATTGTCAGACTGCTGACAATCAATACTATGGTATTAAATGCTCCCAGAGGAATGTCCAGGTGGCTACTGCCTTCAAAAAAGGCTTCGGGATAATAGGATCGGTAGATCAGATACGTCGCAAAAAAGCCTCCAAAAAACAAAATTTCCGTAATTAGAAAGCTCCACATGCCAATGACGGCAGATTCCTTCTGTTGCGGCATATCCTCGAACTGGTGAGCCAGTCCGTGCGGGTGATCATCGTGATGTAATGCGTGATCGGCCATTAGTGCTCCTCAATTGGTCCGTACTGATAGGCTTCTTCTGTCACGACAGGCGTTTCTTCAAAATTAAATGTGGGCGGTGGGGAGGTCGTTTCCCACTCCAGTCCTTTGGCTCCCCAGGGGTTATCAGGTGCTTTTGGTCCCTTAAAAATTGACCATGTCAAATACGCGCCGGGAACCAGGTACCCAAGGGCTAAAATTGATGCACCCAGAGACGATGCTACATTCAAGACCTGAAATTCGTCGGGATAGACGTGATAACGCCTCGGCATGCCCATATATCCCAGAATGAACTGCGGGAAAAATGTCAGATTAAAGCCGAGAAATACCAGCAGGGCCGAAACGCGTCCCCAGATGTCGGGAAACATCTTGCCCGTAATTTTCGGCCACCAGAAGTGCATGCCGCCCAGATATCCCATCACCTGACCGCCAACCATAATATAATGGAAGTGCGCCACCACAAAATACGTGTCGTGCAAGTGAATATCCAGGCCCATACTCGACAAAAATAGTCCGGTCAAACCACCGACTAAAAATAAGCCCAGATACCCATATACGTAAAACATCGAGGTGTCATATACAATAGACCCTTTGTATAAGGTCGCTGTCCAGTTGAAAGTCTTGATCGCAGAGGGTACGGCTACCAGAAATGTGATGATGGAGAATACCATGCCAGCATAAGTCGATTGGCTACTCACAAACATGTGGTGGCCCCATACCAGGAATCCCAAAATTGCAATGGCCACACTTGAGAACGCGACAAATTCATATCCAAAGACGCGCTTGCGCGCCACAGAGGCTACCATTTCGCTCATCACGCCCATTGAAGGTAAGATCATGATATAAACGGCTGGATGCGAATAGAACCAGAACAAATGCTGGAACAAAACGGGATCGCCACCGAGGTTTGGATCGAAAAACCCAAATCCAAATCCGCGCTCGAGCATGAGCAGCACCAGCGTAATTGCGATAACGGGTGTGCCCAACAGCATAATCAAACTGGTGGCATAATGCGACCAGACAAACAGCGGCAGGCGGAACCAGGTCATCCCTGGCGCGCGCATGGTGTGGATTGTCACCACAAAGTTGAGTCCCGTCAGAATGGACGAGAAACCCGCCATAAAAGCGGCCATAGCAGCCAGAATCACATTTGAGTTTGAATAGGTACTGCTATATGGCGTATAAAAAGTCCAGCCCGTATCAACACCGCCCCCAACCACGGCAATTGTTCCCAAAATACCTGCAACCACATAAACATACCAGCTCAGAAGATTGATGCGCGGAAAAGCCAGGTCTTTCGCGCCGACCATTATGGGGACTAAAAAGTTGCCAATGGTTGCGGGAATGGATGGCACCAAAAAGAAAAAGACCATGATGATGCCGTGCATTGAGAAAACTTTGTTATAAGTATCCGAAGACATCAAATCGCCTTCGGGGGTCATCAGTTCAAAGCGAACCAAACTGGCAAATAACCCACCCAGGGCGAAAAAGATGGAAATCGAAATAATGTACAAAACGGCAATGCGCTTGTGGTCCTTGGTCAACAACCAGGACTTCAACCCATAACCGTTATTCAGATAATTGACGCTCGGCGCATCTTCAGATGCTTGAACATCTTGCTCAGTGATTGCCATGACGCATCACTCCATATTCGTGAGTTCGGGGACTTTCAGCGATTTGATATAGGCGATTAACTGAATGATTCCTTCTTCGCTGATCTGGCCTTTGAATGTTGGCATAATGGGTTTGTATCCCGCCATGACTTTGGCGGAAGGGTTCAGAAGCGATTCTCGAATATAGGCTTCGTCAACCAATGCAGTACCGCCGCCTTCCAGAGCTACTGTTTTGCCAAAGAGACCCGCCAGAGATGGCCCGCGTCCTGTCCCGTCCATCTTGTGGCAGGTGTGACAGGCGTATTGTTCAAACAATCTTTCTCCAGCCACTTCCATTGGCTCATTCGCAGTCCCGCCAGTTAACCAGGCTTCGTAATCTTGAGGCTCCAGGACATGTACTGTACCAATCATACGCGAATGCTCTGTGCCGCAAAATTCGGCGCAAAACAGATGATACGAACCGACCTGCGTCGCTTTAAACCACAAATCGGTATATCGCCCGGGCACCACATCCTTTTTGACGCGGAAAGCGGGAATATAAAAGCTGTGTAACACATCCTCCGATGTCATAGTCAGGCGCACCGATTCCCCCAGAGGCACGTGTAATTCGTTAATCTCTTTTTTGCCTTCTGGATGTTGCAATTTCCACATCCACTGTTTGCCCACCACATACATTTCCATGGCGTTTGGCGGAGGGGTAATTAGATGAAAATACAATACGGTTGCCCACACAAATACACCCAATGCGAGTACCGCTGGAATGGCGGTCCAAAATATCTCGAGGCCGAGATGCCCCGCAATTTGTCGCGGCACTTCGTCGTCCGATTTGCGCTGATACTTAATCGCAAAAATAACCACCAGGATGACAACTAAGAGCGCGAAAAATACGCACAGTGCCAAAATGCCAAAGTAAAGTGCGTCAACCTGAAGGGCAAAACTCGAAGCTTGATCTGGAAAAAGAGGAAAATCAGTCTGCATGTGCCAACTCAAAAGTTAGAGGTCCAATGGACTTTTTTTGAAGCGTCAATTTGCCTGCAATGGCGACCGCTCCCGGCGCACCATAATAAAAATAAATGTCAGGATACAAATTACAGTAATCACACCAGCAACGCGAACCAACCGATAAATTGCCAGCGTATATTTGCCAGTCAATGGATTGTACTGAAAGCAATAAAGCAGAATCGCATCAATCGGAGAGCTGATCTGGTCTTGCGAGGCCTCCAAAAGCCCCAGTTGCAAATCCCGCGGCGCAAATTCGACCCCAAAGAGATACCGAGCAATCTTCCCATTGGGCGTCAAAATTGCAATCCCGCTGGCGTGAACGTATTCGTCTGTTTCGGGATCGTATATATAGCGATATCCAAGAGCCTGGGTTAATGCGTTGATCGATGCCTGGTCTCCAGTGAGAAAATGCCATCCATTTTCTCCGCCTTCTCGGCCGTATCCCTCGACGTAATTCACCTTTTTTGCCGCTGCTAATTCTGGATATTCGTCGGGATCAATGCTAAATGTCACCACCACAAAATCTCGTCCGGCATTGAGAGAAACGGGCCGCAATCCCGACAACAAACCGTTCAAAATTTGTGTACACAACATGGGGCATTCATAATATGCGGGCACCAAAATAACGGGGTGATCATCCAAATATCGCGCCAGCATAACATCTGCACCCGATTCATTGCGGAACTTCAAATTTACCGGCACAGATGCGCCCAATTTCTGTTCAATCCCAACGGAGTCCAACACTGTGGGATTCGGGGTAAGGTCCTGCGCCTGCACATTGCTGATCAGATACATCAGCACCATACAGGCAAATAAAACGCGCATGTTTTACTCTCGCACCGGGAGCCCACGTTCGAGCACCAGGTCTATTGCCCGCTCAATTGGAAGATGCACAATCCCGGCATCCCTATCAATCCAACCGTATTCGGTAAGCGTGCGATTGGTTTCGGCACGCACCTGCGCCAGTTCAGCAGAAGGTACAGTCTGGATCAGCGGTCCCTGATAGGGTTTTTGATGTGCAGCCATGGGCGGCGGATCATCTGTCATATAAATCACGGCTTGTTCCAGACCGAGAAACATGGCCCACATAGCGATGAAAGACAGAATGGCTATAGCTATGATTCCCGCAGTGGCAGCGAGAATAGGGCCAATGTTGAGATGATAGTCTTCGTAGCCCTTTTCGCGGGCATTGTGTTTTTCTGCCATATCAGTGACCTTCTCCGGCAAAGGTTTCTGCCATGCGCGGATCGTGCAATGGCATCAGCGGCACACCTTTTAGCTGCATCGCAAAAAATCCCAACCACAAACCGCCAATACTGACAAATGTCAGCACATCTGCGACGTAGCGATACAGTCCACTGGCACCACCGTGCCCAAAAGCCGGTGTAATAAAATAATAAAGATCGACATAGCGCATAATCAACATAAAAATTGCGATAACCGTCATCAGCGCGGCGCGGCGTTTGATCGCCCGCTGTAAGAGTAAAAAGAATGGTAGAAAAAAGTGAAATATAATCAATGCTATCCCTACATATTGCCAACCGCCATGCGATCGACGAATGTACCAGGGCGCTTCTTCAGCCAGGTTGCCAGACCATATAATCAAAAACTGGGAAAAACTCACATAAGCCCACAGACATGTAAATGCAAACATCAGGGTGCCCAGGTCGCTCAAGTACTTGAATGCGTCAACTTCCCGATAGATCTCGACATCCTTTAATTTGATCACCCACAAGATGCACAGTGCCATGGCACCCAGCGCGCCACCTATCACAAAAATTAAGCCGTAGATCGTCGAAAACCAGTGCGGTTCCAAAGACATAACCCAATCTGTTGCTGCGAATGTAACGGTCAAGATAAACATGGGAATCCCGGGGCCGCTCAGATTAATCATCCGGCTTTTTAGACCTGGTTCACCAGTTTCATCTTGCTCGCGCGACCATTTCGTTAGCAAAAACATCCAGAGCAGCCACAGGGCAAAATAAACGACCGCACGAATATAAAATCCGGTTTCATTCAAATACGGTTTCTTAAAGGTCAAAATTGGATCTTTGGCTACGACATCTGTATGCGTCCATTCGTACAAATGGTACATACCCAGAAGTGCAATGGGAATAAACAGGACAGCCATGAGCCACAGTGTGCGCGCGCCCGACTCCAATAATCTCCGAATGACAAATCCCCACCGCCCACTGACCAGATGGTGCAACATCAACAATCCCAGACAACCCAGAGATATGACCAACCAATAAATATAGCTAACGAGATACGATTGGAAAAATTGCTGAGAATCGGCAAAAGCAACAATAAATAAAAGCACCACACCACAGGCACCTGCCAGAAGGCCTCTTTGCTGCACTTTATCTACAAATGGATGGTCAAAGGATTTAGTAGCCATAATATCCTACTCGTTTTCAAGCCGCTGACGCACATCGGCAGGGACATCGTCCAGCGTGGCGTTTTGGCTCAGTTGTAACGCCTGAACATAGGCTATAATAGCCCATCGATCCCGCGGTTTGATGCGCGATGCATAGCTATACATTGCGCCAAAACCATTGGTCATGACATCAAAAAAGTAACCCGGTGTCTCATTTTGCAGCCGTTCAATATGGTATGAAGGGGGTTGCTTCATGCCTCGGCGCACCACCATCCCGCGTCCATCACCTTCATATCCATGGCACGGGGAGCAGTAAATATTGTAGCGTTCTCTGCCGCGGAGAATCACATCGCGCGTAATGGGAAAGGGAAAAGTCTCCGCTGGTTTACCATCTACTATCCCGGTATATAAATGCGCGTCTGTACGCAAATGCCCGCGTGCAACTGTGCCTTTTATCCATGGCCGAGAGGACCGGTTATCTGAAAAAAAAGAATTTTTTTCCAGTGGTTCAAATCTCGACTGGTTGTACATTTCTTGCCGCAAACGCTCGATATCTGTCGTGCCCTCACACCCTATTGCCATAAAGAGTACGAGCACCAATCTCACGGGATGGGCTATTTTAATCCAATTAGCTAATTTACGGTTCGACATCATCTACCTTTTTTGCTTTCAGTCCCTCGAGAAATGCACGGGTTTCGGTACTATCAAATTTGGGATCTTCGGCTTCGATACACAAAAAGAACCCATCACCAGAGGCGCGTTCAAAATTGGGAACATTGAAAACCGGATGATAGGGACGGGGCAAACCATTGAGGATGAGCATGCCTATCAATGCACCGAAAGCGGAAAATAGCACACCGAGTTCAAATGTCACGGGTATAAAAGAAGGCCAGCTCAAAAGGGGCCGACCACCCACATTGAGCGGATAGTCAATTACAGATACCCAGTACTGAAGCCCAAAGCCAGAACAGGCACCGAGAAGCGCACAGATCAACACAATGATGGGCACGCGGTGCTTGTCATAACCCATTGATTCCGACAAATCGTGTATCGGCATTGGGGAATAAGCGTCCATCTTGCGATACCCTTCTGCGTATGAATCTTTCGCAGCTTTGAGCAATTCGTCGGGACCATCAAATTCAGCCAAAAGACCGTATAAATTTTCAGCCATAATCACACCCGTTTAATCATCGGCGGAAGCAGCGGCTTCTTCTGCATGTTCGCTTTTATTTGCTACCAACTGGCGGATTTCAAAAATGTTAATGACGGGCATCACCCGAATAAACAGGATCATCATAAAGAGGAAAAATCCAATTGTGCCTGCGTACAATCCCCAGTCCCACGGCGTTGAGTGATACATATCCCAGGACGAAGGCATAAAGTCTCGGTGCAGACTCGTCACTACAATGATAAATCGCTCGAGCCACATTCCCACATTGATAAACATTGAAATAATAAACAGCCATAGCGGACTCAGGCGCACCCGTTTAATCCACAATAATTGGGGAATGGCCACATTGCACAAGATCAATGACCAGTAAGTACCGGAATAAGGGCCAAATGTGCGATTTTGCATCATATAGCCTTCGTAGGGGCTGGCACTATACCAGGCAAAAAACTGCTCCATCGCATAGCCATAAGCCACAATGAGTCCGGTGGCCAGCATTACCTTGCCCATATTGTTCAAATGGCGATCAGTGATATAATCGTGCAATCCGTAAAAGTAGCGAATGGGCAGCCCCAGCGTCAACACCATTGCAAAACCAGCATATACGGCACCCGCCACAAAATAGGGAGGGAAGATGGTTGCATGCCAGCCGGGAATCAGTCCCACGGAAAAGTCCAAACTCACGATGGAGTGTACGGACAGCACCAGCGGCGTCGATACGCCCGCCAAAAGAAGCGCGGCCATTTCATAGTTAAACCAGTGCTTGGCGGATCCGCGCCATCCCATTGACAACACGCCGTAGATGATCTGTGAAATTTTGTGTTTGGCCTTGTCGCGCAGGGTGGCAAAATCGGGAATCAGGCCCAGATACCAGAAGATCAGGGATACTGTAAAGTAGGTGCCAACGGCAAATACGTCCCATATCAGCGGACTGCGGAACTGCGGCCACACAGACATTGTGTTGGGATAGGGCAACAACCAGTAAGCCGCTACCCAGGGACGCCCCGTGTGCAACAGGGGAAACATACCGGCGCACATGACGGCAAAAATGGTCATGGCTTCGGCAAACCGGTTGATTGAATTGCGCCATTGCTGACGCATAAGCAACAAAATAGCCGAAATTAACGTGCCCGCATGTCCAATACCGATCCACCAGACAAAGTTGATAATTGCCCAGCCCCAGCCAACGGGAATATTTAAGCCCCAGATACCGGTCCCTTTGATTAGCAGCCAAGTCGCAGACAACATCAGTAATTGCAGGATACCACCCGCAATCAACAGTGCTGCAATCCACCCCAAAGGCGTGCGACTGGTGATAATTGCACTGAGTTTCTGCGTCACCGTTGTATAGGTCTGCCCCGGACCGAGCACCGGCGCCGGCATAGTCGGATCTTTTATAGGTGCAGGACTACCCATGCTGTGAAATCTCCGGATTGGGATTGGTCAACCGCGCCAGATACGTGGTGCGCGGTCTGGTATTTAATTCTGTCAAAATGCCGTAATTTCTCTGTTGGGCTTTGAGCTTGGCCACGCGGCTATTGGGGTCTTTGATATCGCCAAATACAATGGCATCTGTAGGACACGCACCCTGACAGGCGGTTGTAATATCGCCATCTTTCAATTCGCGATCCTCGACCCTGGACTCAATGCGCGCAGCACTGATGCGCTGCACACAATAGGTACATTTTTCCATCACGCCGCGACCGCGCACTGTCACATTGGGATTGCGCTGCAACTTGAAACTCGGTGTTTCTTCATCGGCATAGTGGAGGAAATTGAAGCGCCGCACCTTATAGGGACAGTTATTTGAACAATACCTCGTTCCCACACAGCGGTTATAGGCCATATCGTTCAAACCCTCGGCACTGTGTACGGTCGCGCCAACGGGGCAGACCAGTTCGCAGGGGGCATTCTCGCACTGCATACAGGGTACGGGCTGGTTGTAAAGTTCGGGGTTGTCCAGATCGCCCTTGTAGTAGCGGTCGATGCGAATCCAGTGCATTTCGCGTCCGTTGAGCACCTCATCTTTGCCCACCACAGGGATATTATTTTCCGACTGACAGGCGACTGTGCAGGCATTGCAACCATTGCACGAATTCAGATCAATTGCCATGCCCCAGGCTTTGCCGTCGTTGTCGTGAATGCCATCGAAAAAGTTTGCATCGGGACCGGGATCGTGTCCCATTTCGTGTACAAAATGCGGATGTTTTTCGTATTCATCAACTGTGCCAGATCGCACCAGCGCGCGGCCTTCCATGCTGTGGTGATCCTGTGTGCAGGCCAGGGGATACGTCTGTCCCGTTTTTGTGATTGACGCGTTCGATGCAACCCATGGAGAATCAGATGTCTGAAGAGCATAGGCATTAAAGCCAACGCCATTACCCACTCGCCCGGCGGCCGTGCGTCCAAAGCCGAGATGTACAGTGACGGCATTTGCAGGATGCCCGGGTGCGATCCAAACAGGTGCTTCCACAGAGCGATCATTTGCACGCAACGCGACCACGTCACCATTTTGAAGCCCCATTACCTCTGCAGTTGCCGGCGCAATCAAAGCCGCATTATCCCAGGTGAGGCGCGTATGGGGTTTGGGCAATTCTTGCAACCAGCCATTGTTGGCATATCGTCCATCGCCAATTGTGGGATCCAGGCGGAAGTTCACTTCGAGACCCTCATTCGCCTGCGATGGCGTGCCGTAATTTTCGGTCAAGCTAACAGAGCGCTCGGGCAAAGTTGTATCGGGTACCAACCCGTCGTGTAAATAAGTTTGCCAGGCTGTTTCAAAATCGCTGTCTTTGTATTGCTCTTGCCAATATTCTTTGACCCGGTCGTAATCCGCGCGTCCATCCCCCAGCATCATAGCGACCAGTTCCGCGGCGGACTTACCACCGTAGAGTGGCTCAATCAACGGCTGAACGATAGAAACAGTGCCATCAAAAGCACGTGTATCGCCCCAGGCTTCTAATGCGTGTGCTTCGGGCAAATGCCAGTGAGACAATTGCGCGGTTTCATTTTGAGACTGGCCCAGATGGATGCGCGTTGTCACCTTCTGATATGCTGCGGCAAAGTTGATATCTGCCGGGGCATTATAGACGGGATTGCCACCTAAAACTACCAGTAGTGAAACTCTGCCTTCTGACATATCAACAGATAAATCTTTAAGGGAAGCGTATTGATTGGTCGGTTCGGCTTCTACAGGATCTGTGTACGTCACGGTCTTACCCACATTGCCCAACGCACTGTTTATGGCGTGTGCGAGGGCGTGAACAGCAGGTGGTTGGTGATCGCCTGCAATCACCAGCGATGCGCCCTGATGTGCCGTCAAATCTTTGACCAGTGCATTGAGCCAGGCATCGTGTCCAGCACTATTGCCACCTGTCGTGTTTATCCCCAATGCAACAGCTATTGCCCGCGCAAATCCCTCGACTTGACTGGCTTTCAGTGGCAGGCGATGATCGGCAAAAGATCCCGTGTTGGATGGGGTGGATTCAACGACATAGATCCGATTCATATCGGCCTTTTGACCGTCGATGACCTGGCGGCCCAGAGCAACGTGACGAGCGTGTCGAACACTTGCCGCACCGCTTTCCATAAAATCGGCGTCCAAAGACAAGATGCGTTTGGCACCTTCGAAATGATACTGCGTTTCGACCACCTCACCAAAAGCCATTCTGGCACCTTCGCGCACATTGTCGCGTGTACCAGGCTCAAATTGATGCCATCTTGCATTGGGATATTTTTCCAATAGTGCGCGGATCTGGCTGATCAAAACCGGAGAAGTTACCGTTTCTGTCAACAGGCGCAATCCTTCTCCCTGGTCTAAATCGAGTTTTGCCACTTCGGTTGCAAGAGTGGCAGAAAATCTCGTCCATGTACTCGCACGCCCGTTTGATACGGGTACCTGCGTGCGGTCTGGATCGTAGAGGTCGAGTATTTGAGCCTGTGTAATTGCATCTGTGGGACCAAAAGTCGCATTGCCCGATCGGGGTGTTGCCGGATGTGAGGGATTGCCCTCTATTTTGGTTGGACGCCCCGCATGGCTTTCGACCAATACGCCCCGGGCGAATCCGCCTTGAGAGAGAGCTGAGGCAAAGAACAGGGGTTTGCCGGGAACGATCTGCTCGGGGGCGCGCACATAGGGGACAATTTTTTCTGGCGGCTGGCGAGTACACGATGTCAAACCGGCAAATGCCAGAGACGCACCCATTACCTGTAGAAATTTGCGGCGACCGACTTTGTCGTCCCATTCAGAGGCTCCTTCGGGAAATTCGCGGTGCAAATAGTTGCGAAATTCTTCCGTATCGGCCAATTCATTCAGGCTGCGCCAATAATCCTGTCCCTCGCGCGAAGCCAAGCGTTCTCGAATCGCAGAGAGGTCCAAACCGTCTTTATGTGCTGTGCGTGTCATCGATGACATGTCGAGCAATCCGTGGAAGGGTTAATATCGTAGTCTTGAACCAGTTGTGCGCCCAGCAAGGCTTGAGAGACCGCATGTCCGCGTTCATCCATTGGTGTCCAGGCCATATTGAAAACTTCTTCGCGGGGACGCACATATTTCTCGGGTTCCCGGTGACATTCCAGGCACCATTCCATATTGAGGGTGTTCACTTTCCACATCAGGGGCATTTGATCGACCTGCCCGTGACATGTTTGACATCCGATGCCTTTGTGGACGTGAATGCTGTGATTGAAATAGACAAAATCGGGGAGATCGTGTATGCGAACCCACTCTATGGGATTACCCGTGCGATAACTTTCGCGGATGGGTTCGAGAAGGGGGCTTTCTGTCCAGATCTGAGAATGGCAGGTCATGCAGGTTTCAACAGGAGGGATATTGGCGAAAGAAGATTCTTCAACAGAGGTGTGACAATAACGACAATCGAGGCCCACGCCGGTCACATGGTGTTTGTGACTAAAGGGAACCGGCTGTTTTCTTGCGACCTGGACATCGGTTGTATAGTGCAATCGGTTGGTGTTGAGTAGAATGGTGAGGCCCGTTCCAACAACAACCAGAACCACGACAATACTGATTCTGGCAAACGCGTTACTGCCACGCGGAAAAAGCTGCGCCATTTATGAACCCTGTGAAGTAAGATGAGACAAAATGAGATCAGATCGAGCCTACGAAGGGCTTAATATACACGAATCTATATGCGAGTCAAGCAATAAGTTTTGCTCATATAAACTGTACATTATTATCTACTTTGTTTGGCATACAATACACAACTTTTTAATTTTAAGTATCTACTGGCTGTTGTTCTGCATTACCCCAATTACCGGGCAGTTCGATAATATACTGATAATTGGGATCACGCGCCTGTCTGTCCAAAATCTCAGCAATTTGTTTCCACGTTTCGCGCAAGCCGCGGGTACAGTGGGGCATCTCGTGTTTGATTAGCCTGTGTAGCCGACCGAGTTTGTAGCACGGAACCGCAGCGTACATGTGGTGCTCGGTGTGGTAGTTCATTTTCCATTTTCCTGGTCTGAAACCACTGCCTCTGCGCCATCAGCTTTAGCAGTTTTTGCAGTCAACCCCTGATTGATTCTATCAGGGGTGAATGGATGCTTGACAGGCTACGTATTGATGAGTATATCTGTCAGTATGATACTTACTTTGCAAATACAACTGATGCCAGATGTTGGCACGGCTCGAAAGTTGCGTGAGACCATTGAGCGATTCAACGAGGCCGCCAACTGGCTTGCACCGAAGGCTTATGAGCGCAAGCTGGCAAACGGCATCGCGTTGCACAAGCTATATTACTACGAGTTGCGTGAGCGATTTGGTCTTTCGTCCCAGATGGCGTGTCGCTGCATTGCCCAGGTTGTAGAGGCATATAAGCGCGATAAAGAGGTGCAACCATCGTTTCGTCGCCAGGCTGCTGTGCCTTATGACCAACGGTTGTATAGCTTTAAGGGCATAGATCGTGTTTCGTTGCTCACCCTTGAAGGGCGCGTACTTGTGCCGATGCTTATGGGCAATTACCAGCGTGAGCAGTTTGGCTATGCCAAAGGACAAGCAGACCTGGCGATTAGTAAAGACGGTAAATGGTTCTTGCTTGTTTCGGTAGATGTTCCAGACGGCACGCCTATTCCGACGACAGACTTTATCGGCGTTGATCTCGGCGTGACTAACCTTGCGGTTACAGATGACGGCGAGATTTTTTCCGGCGATGGCGTTGAAAACATCAGGCAGAAGATGCACAAGTTGAAGAAGTCGCTTCAGCAGAAAGCGTCCGATCTTGTCAAGCAAGGGAAGAAACCCAAGAATGTTCGCAGAAAACTCTCTGCCATCTCCGGTAGGGAGAGCCGATTTCGCAGGAACACCAACCATATCATCTCTAAGCGCATTGTTGAGAAGGCTAAAGACACTGGCAAAGCGATTGCTCTTGAAGACCTCGAAGGCATACGCAAGAGCCAGAAACGGTTTCGCAAGCCTCAACGTGCTAAAATGTCTGGATGGTCTTTCTTCCAACTACGTAGCTTTATCGAATATAAGGCAAAACGTGCTGGTATCCGCATAGAACCTGTTGACCCCAAATATACCAGCCAGACGTGTGCTGAATGCGGACACTGTGAGAAAGACAATAGACAAAACCAGGCATCCTTCCTGTGCAAACAGTGTGGTCATAAAGATCATGCAGATCGCAACGCTGCTCGGAATATCC
>JAJEAX010000351.1 GCA_022822565.1 Candidatus Latescibacterota bacterium | reverse complement strand
TACTTTTTATATCAAGAATGGATGGCTTATCGAAGGCGGCAAAATCACTGCGCCGATCAAGGATGTCAATATTATTGGCAATGGTCCCGAGGCTTTGAAAAATGTGGTTATGGCAGCAGGCGATGCCGTGTTGGACGATGGTAGCTGGACGTGTGGAAAAAACGGACAGGGCGTGCCCGTTTCGATGGGCGTTCCGACGATGCTGGTGGAAAAGAGTATGACTGTGGGTGGGGTGAACTAAATGGAACGAGAACTTCTCCAACAGGCAGAACAGGCGATTGAGCTGGCGCGAAGAGCTGGCGCGAATGATGCGATAGCGCGGGTGCGAGATGAAAACAGCACGGAGTACACGTATCGCGATGGAAATATCGAGCAGGTTCAACAAAGTGCTACCCGCGGCTTGAGCATTCAATTGTATGTCGATGGGCGGTATTCAACACACCAGACCTCGGATTTGCGCGCGGCGTCTGTTGCCCGATTTGTCGAAGATGCGGTTGCGTTGACGCAACATCTGGCCGAAGATCCGCATCGCGTTATTCCCGATGCTGCGTTGTATGAAGGTCGTCCGGATACCGATCTCCAATCCGATGATGCTGTGGTGCGCGATTTGCCCCGCGAGGCGTGTATTGATTGGCTAAAAAAGATGGATGCTATCACCCATATAGATAACCGTGTGGTGAGTGCTACCGCTGATGCCTACTACGGTTGGAATACGTCGGCTCGGGTGAGTTCAAATGGATTTTCGGGGATACAGAGCGGGACTTCGATAGGGTATGGTGCGAGTGTGACGCTCAAAGAAGGCGAGCATGGGCGTCCCGAAGATCATCGCTATGTGCGGGCGCATCATTTATCGGATTTGCCCGATCCCGAGACGGTTGCGCGCGAGGGACTCAATCGCGCATTCTCCCGATTGGGCAGCGAAAAAGCACCGAGCGGGCGGGCGACTATGGTGGTTGATTCCGAAGCGGGCGGGCGTTTGATTGGCGCGATATGGAGCGCGTTGCAGGCGCGTAGCATTCAGCAGAACCGGTCTTTTCTCGCTGATAAAAAGGACGCGCAAATTGCCAGTTCGCTCCTGACGGTGACAGATGATCCTCTGATGGTGCGCGGTCTCTCATCCCGGCATTACGATGGCGAGGGCATTTCGGCAAAGCGCAGGTGTGTCGTCGATCAGGGCGTTTTGCAAATGTATTACGTGGATACGTATTACGGACGTAAACTCGGCTGGGAGCCTTCAACGGGAATGTCGTCCAATCTCGTTTTTGCGCCGGGCAATAAAGATCTCAATGGCCTGATTGCAGAGATTAAAGACGGCTTTCACGTCACGTCCTGGCTCGGCGGCAATGCCGATACGACGACTGGGGATTTTTCTTATGGTTTTCGCGGCTTTCGCATTGCCAATGGGCGGAAAACGGGTGCGGTATCGGAAATGAATATCGCCGGTAATTTTCTCGATCTGTTGCAAAATCTCGTCGCCGTTGGCAATGATCCCAATGTCTATTCCAGTGTGCAAACGCCCACGTTGGTTTTTGACAATGTGGCGTTTAGCGGGAAGTAGGGAGTCGCACACCGAGGTAAAATAATGTCTGCCGCAAAAACGCTGCGCCATATTGCGCTGGATATTCTCTGCCGCGTTGAACGGGGCGCTTATCTCGACCGCTTGCTCGACGCGCAGCGCGGGAATATCCGCGGTCCCGATGGCGATTTGCTTCAACATCTCGTGCGGGGTACACTGACCTTTCGGGCGCGCCTTGACCATATTTTGACGCCTTATCTTAGAAAACCCCTGTCCAGACAGCACGCGAAACTTCGCAATCTCCTGCGCCTCGGTGCTTATCAACTCCAATATCTCGACCGCGTGCCATCTTATGCGGTTGTTTCTGAAGCTGTTATTCTCGCCCGTCATATTCTCGGGGAGCCAGTTGCCAGACTGGTCAATGCTGTGTTGCGCGGTGTGGCTGAAGACCGCAAGCCCGTTGTTTTTCCCGATTTTGATCGTGATCCCGTCGAATATCTCGCCATTGCGACGTCACATCCTCAATGGCTTGTCGCGCGATGGATCAAACGCTACGGTATAGATGAAACACGCGCCCTGTGTGAATTTGACAATGCCCAACCCGCCCTGACCATTCGCCCCAATGCGTTGCGAACGACGCCCGATGCCCTGCGCGAGCAACTCGCTATTGAAGGGATTGAGGCCGAATTTTTAGCGTCCGATCTTTTCACAGTATCTCAGGCGGGTCGCCTTTTTCAGAGCAGGGCTTATTGCGATGGTCTCTTTAGTGTTCAAGGCGCGGGGGCTGCGATGGTTGTTCCTCTGCTCGATCCCCAACCCGGCGAGGCTGTTCTCGATTTGTGTAGTGCGCCCGGTGGTAAAGCCACTGCTATGGCGGAGCGAATGAAGAATCGGGGTTTTATTCTCGCTACAGATCTCTATCCGCGCCGTCTCGAAATATTAAAACAAAACACGCATCGGCTCGGGGTTACATGTGTTTATCCACTCGTTGCCGATGCGCGTTATTTGGCTGTCAACCGCTTATTTGATCGGGTTCTGGTCGATGCGCCCTGTTCCTCACTGGGTATTCTGAATCACCATCCCGACCTGCGCTGGCGGGAATGTGATATTTATGGCCTTTCACGTTTGCAGCGTGCGCTTATCGAACGCGCTGCCGATTATGTGTGTCCGGGCGGTGTTCTCGTTTACAGCACTTGCACGCTTGAACCGGAGGAAAATGAGCGCGTTGTCGAAGGTTTTTTAAACGATCATCCTGGCTTTCAGATTACCCATCCCTATCTGCAATTGCTACCCCATCAAACGGGTAATGACGGTGTTTTTGCCGTGCGGTTAAAGCGCTCCGTTTAAGCCAGTTCGTAGTGCCTGCGGTCAGGCTGAGGCACTGGCCGGGCATCTTCGGTGTTTATGCTCCAGTCGGCGAGTCGCAGGCGCATGGCTGCGAGGGCGTCGCGATGTCGATCTTCGTCGATCACATTGACCAACTCTCCTGGATCGGCGACGAGGTCGTAGAGTTCGTCGCGGTCTCCCATGGGGTCGTGGACGTACTTCCACTCGCGGGTGCGGACCATCTTGCACCGACCGGCTGCCTCGCGCCACTGCAGGGTGTCAATCAGGGTTTTGCGGCCCCAGGGTTCGGGCAGTTTTTGCAGGTCGGACATGGTGAAGAGCGGCCCTCCACTTCCGTATTCGGAGAAGGTCGCGTCCCGGGGGGAGGCTTCGGTTACGGTGGGTAGCGGTATTCCGTGCATGGAATGTGGCTGCGTCAGCCCTTGCAATTGCAATAGCGTGGGTACGACATCAATCAGATTGGCCATGCTCTGATCGCGTACTCCGGCGGTGACCTGCCCGGGCCAGGAGACGATCAGCGGTACCCGCGTCAGGCTGTCATAGAAGATCCCGCCTTTGCACTGCATGGCGTGTTCTCCCATAAAGTCGCCGTGGTCCGAACAAAAGACCACGATTGTCTGCTCTCGCAGCCCCAGTGCGTCGAGTTTGTCGAGTATTTGGCCGAGCGCGTCGTCGATAAAGCGCACCATGCCAAAATACGAGGCCATAACGCCGTAAACGTCTTCAATTGGATCGCGGTGCATCCCCAGCATCTGGTAGAGTACGCGGTTGCGCTCGGGGGCGCGTTCGTCGTCGAATTCGTCGTCGCGCCAGGGGGGAAGGTCAATGTTTTCCGGCGGAAACAAGGCCGCATACTCGGCAGGGCACAGCCACGGTTCGTGTGGATCGGGAAAGGATACCCACAGGGCGAAGGGCTGGTCCTGGTGTTTTTCGATAAAGCGCGTCGTCTGTCCGGCGATCAGGCCGGTGGAGTGATCCTCTAACGGCAACTCGGAGGTGCCGTAGCTGAAGCGGGGGTTCTGATGGGCGAGTTGCCGGTGTTCGGCGGCGACCTTGCGGCGACCTTCTGCTGGGCGGAACCAGTCCATGCCATGCACATCCTCGCCGCGACCTCCATGGGTAAAGGGGTTCCACACATCGAAGAGTGCCAAATCCTCCTCCCGCTGGAAGCAGTGGTTTTTGCCGATCAGGCCCGTGGCGTAGCCCGCCGCTTTCCAGATCTGCCAGGCGTGTTCGGCACCGGCTGGCATCAAGGTCTGGTTGCGTCGGCCTCCGTGCGAGTGGGGAAACTGCGAGGTCCAGAACGAGATGCGCGCTGGCACGCAGAGCGGGTGCGGGGTGATGGCGTTTTCAAAGAGGACGCCGCTGGCGGCCAGGCGTTCCATCGACGGGGTTTGGCAAAAGGTGTTGCCGTAGAGATGGCTGGCCGTGGCGCGCTGTTGGTCGGTCATGATTACGAGGATGTTGGGGCGGTCGGTCATGGTGTTTTGTCTCCTCATCTTTATGCGGCTGCCGACATGGCTTTACCCAATATTTCCGATGTGCTCGGGCGCATGATTCGGGGATCGACTTGTTCGCCATTGCTGAGGGTCTCGCGCACTTGAGAGCCAGAAATAAAGACGGGTTGTTCATCGGGGTGGTTTTCCATCAAATCCACGCGTCCAAGTGATTCGTAATAGGCGGCAAAACCTACGTTCACGGGTTGAATTTGGAGGTCGCCATTCAGTTGTTCAAAAATTTCCTGTGCATCGAAGTCCCCCCAGATCGCGCTGCCGTCGTGATAGGGGGCATCGGCGTGTTTGCGGCCGATAATGATGTCGGTAAATCCAAAGTTCTGGCGATAAATGGCGTGCATGACGGCTTCTTTGGGG
>JAJEAX010000322.1 GCA_022822565.1 Candidatus Latescibacterota bacterium | reverse complement strand
GGCGATATTTGTTCGGGGTGTTCGTATGGGAATGGGGGGCTTGTTGTGCCGAGTCACAGCATGCCGCTGTCCGCTCCGGGGGTGGTGTCGCAAAGTCTGAAGTGGATGTTGAATCCAGAGAGTCCGTTTTATATTAAGCCGCGTTTGGACCGGGATTTGATTTCATGGTTGTGGCATTTTTATCGTGCGTGCAATGAGAAGCATGTTGTGAGGGCAACGCCTGTTATTCGGGCGATGAATATGGCGAGTGTGGCGTTGTTTGAAGAGATGGCATCGCTTGAGGGGATGGGTTTTGGATTTGAGAAGAGGGGGACGATCACGGCGTATAGAACTGAGAGGGGTTTGGCAAAGGCCGTCAAAGATGCGGGTTTTTTGTCGGAGATGGGGGTTGAGGCACGGGTTCTCAATGCGGATGAGATCGTGGCATTAAATCCCGGGATTCAGACACGGGCGATTGGTGGGATTTATTTTCCTCAGGATGCCCATCTCGTGCCGCATCGCTTTGTGCGCGGGTTGGGGGAGTACGTCGGTGAAAAGGGCGTTCGCATTCATAGAGAGACAGAGGTTCTGGGGTTTGAGATTGTGCGTGGTCGTGTGGTTGCTGTGCAAACGACTCGGGGGGATTTTCAGGCTGAGCACGTTATTTTGGCGGGTGGGTCGTGGTCGCCTGTGATTGCCAGTGATCTTCGTATTAATTTGCCCATTCAACCGGCTAAGGGGTATAGTATTACTTTTAAGCGTCCGGATGTTTGTCCGACAACGCCGTTTTCTCTGGGGGAAGCCAAGGTTGGTGTTACGCCTATGGGGGATATGCTGCGGTTTGCGGGTACGCTTGAATTGGCGGGGCTCGATTTTTCGATTAACGAGCGGCGCGTGCAGGCTATTCTCAAGGCTGTGCCCGAGTATTTTCCCGATTTGCATCCCGATTATCTCGAGATGATAGAAATCTGGTGTGGCTTGCGGCCCTGCACGCCCGATGGGGTGCCATTTCTCGGTCGCGCCCCCGGGTTTGAGAATGTGATCGTGGCTGCCGGTCATGCTATGATTGGCATTTCTCTGGGGCCTGTTACCGGGAAAATGGTGGCAGAACTGGTTTCCGATGAAGTGCCATCTGTTGATCTATCATTATTAGAAGTGGATCGGTTTGGGTAGTCGGGAAAAGGATTTCCCTCCTACTGTTGGAGCGGCATCCTTGCCGCGATTACTTGGCTCTTGCCCTGAAACCACAAGACCTGAATAGAGAGGTGAAATATGGTGAAGATGTTGCTGAGGGATGTTGCGATGTCCGATCTGGCGGAGATTTACGAGCGAAATGCTGATCGGTCACCTGCGCCGTATCTCAAAGATGCAGAGGCGGTGGAGCGGGCGAGAGGGTTGGCGAAGAAGAATGGGGTATGGGATGATTTGAGCGAGAATCTGGATGGAAGCCGGGAGATTCCCGTGTTGAAGCGGTCGGCTTTTCGCAATTATCAGCGCGTTGGGGATCGCAATTTGCCGCAGTCTGTAGCGGGTAACCGCAGGCGCGAGTTGGAGCGGGCAGTGATGGCTTTGTGGTTGGGGCATCCCAATGCCGATATGGATTATTTGCAGGATTTGCTCTGGGCGTATTGCGATGATCACACGTGGGTGATGGCTGCGCACGAGGGTCGGGCTATTGATCTGGGATCGGCTGCATTGGGCGCTGCGTTTGCAGAAATTTTGCATGTTCTGGGGGATCAACTGGAAGAAGAAGTGGTCGCGCGCGTTTCGCGGAAGATTGAGGAGCATATTTTTGAGCCGTTCTGGAATTATAGACATCTGGATTTCTGGAAGACTGTGCGGATGAATTGGAATCACGTTTGCAATGGCGAGATTATTCGCGCGGCGCTGTATCAGATTGAGGACCCGGTTGTGCTGGCGCATATGACCCACGCGGCGATTGTGAATTTGACGTATGCGATAGATGGCTTTACAGACGATGGCGGGTGCGAAGAGGGGCCGGGGTATTGGGAATACGGTTTTGGACATTTTTTGTACGTGGCTTATGCGCTGTATTTGAAGACCAATGGGGAATTGAATTTGATGGTGGATGAGACTGGTAAGATTCATCGGATATGTCAGTATCCACTCGCGGCGCATATTCAGGGTGCGTTGCGCTCGACGTTTGCGGATGCGAGCCACGGATATACGGGTGCGCGGTCTGCGATGATTGTCAATGCGTTTTTTGATATGCCCGAATTGTACGCCCTGTGCGATAAGCATTCGGATAATACTTTGAAGGTGCGGGATATGCATAGCCTGGCGATGTATTCCGGGTTTGAGGTGGAGGCAGAGGCGGATGATCGGGATTATGTTTTGCCCGATTTGGGACAGGCGAAGTTGCGGGGGACGCCAGGGAAAGGGCAGTTGACGCTGATGTGTTTGGCTGGGAATAATGGGGTGCCGCACAATCACAACGATATCGGCAGTTTTATTGTGCATCGCGGGGACGCGCTCTGGCTGACGGATCCGGGAGGTCCTGTTTATAGTCGAAAAACGTTTGGTCCAGATCGCTACGATATTCTGTTTTGCAATACTCTGGGCCATTCTTTGCCGGTGATCAATGGGCAGTTGCAGCAGCCCGGCGGGGAGTATTTCGGTACGTTGGAGGTGGAAAATTTGAATGGCGAGGGGGAAAAGCGGGCGGTGATAGATATGACACATGCGTATCCCGGAGGTACGGTGAAGAGCCTGACGCGCACCTTTGTGCTGGATGGGAATGTTCTGACGATGGAAGATCGCTATGTGTTTGATCAACAGCCGCAGACGCTTGAGGAGGGGTTTATTACGTTTGAGGATGTGGAGATTGACGCGGGTTCGGTTCAGATCGGTCCCAAAGGCGAGGGTATTACACTTTCGGCAGTGGATACACCGGGCACATTTTCGGTCAAGCGGTTTGAAGAGGAATCAAAAGAAGGGCGCACAGATGAGGTGGTTACGCGCGTGATCTTTACGCCTGAGGAACTATCGCGAGATTTCTGTTTGCGGTTTGTGATGGGGTGAGTGGTCTGTCAAGATCGGTTTCAGGGATTCGTTTTTAAGAATCGAAAAAATACTTGTGAGATTATCCATGGTCGGGTTGCCTTTCGAGGATAACATTCGGTGAACACTTTTTCCCGATTTGCCCAATTTTTTTGCCAATTGCTCGAAGCCAATAGTCGAGTTTACCAGTTCTCGAAGTACGAGACGCGCGGTTTCAGGTTCGCCATTTAATATAGATGAAATGGCTTCATCCATGAGCGCAGTAGCAAAATGGGGATCTCGCTCAGCTCTTTCTCGGATGGTCTGTTTGTAGTCGCGTGTCAGTGCCATGTTTTATCTCCTGAGCTTATATTCTTCCAGCAGTTTTTTGGCTCGGTCAATATCTCTCTGTTGCTGCTTTTTTGTGCCGCCACCAAACAATACAATAAGGTCGTCGCCATCTTGGAATAAATAGATCCGGTATCCTGGTCCCCAATCTATTTTGTATTCTCCAAGTCCATAAAACCACTTGATGTTTGATGTGTTTCCCTGTTCGAGACGAACCAAAGCGACAGCCACTTTAGCCGCTGCTTGAGCATTCAGCTTATCGAACCATTGCTTAAAGGGAATTGAACCGTCTTCTCGCATGTATTCTGTGACGCGCATATATTAATGGTAACGTATATGTTACTTTATGTCAATGGTTAAGATCGCATAAACTTTTGGAGGGATTCGTTATGTATAGAGTTTCTTATGACGGTAGCAATAAGAAGGTGATGTGGCAGGAGATGTGGCGGCAGGAGTTTGAGGACGCTTGGGAGCGCGATCCCGTGGTGATTGTGCCGGTGGGGTCTGTGGAGCAGCACGGGCCGCATTGTCCGATGGATGTGGATATTTCGGCACCGTTCTATATGGCGGTGGCGGTGGCACAGCGCGTGGATGATTTTCCCGTGATTGTCGCGCCGCCGGTGTGGTCGGGGTTTACGCATTATAATATGGGATTTCCCGGTACGATCAATTTGCGTTTGGAGACGTTTCAGAATTTGCTGGCGGATATTTTTCGCAGTATTTATGCCAATGGGTTCAAGCGGATTATTTCCGTGAATGGACACGGGGGTAATGCCGCGCCCTGTCGCGCTGTTTCGTGGCAGGTGGCAGAGGAGAATATTTTTACGCTGTCATTTAGCTGGTGGGATATGGTGGAGAAGGAGTTGCGGGAGTGGAGTGCGACAAATGAGGGCGTGGGACACGCCGGGGAGTGGGAGACGGCTGTGCAGCTTCATTTGCGGGAACATCTCGTTGATCAGAGCCGTATTGATAGCGATGAAACCGGGACGAGACCCTTTAGCGATGATCTGGTATTTGCGGAATTTGCCGAGCGGCGACGCGATACGAAAAAGGATACGGGTATTATGGGCAATGCGTTTGCTGCGAGTGCGGAAAAGGGCGCGCGCATTTTTGAACTGGCCTGTGAACGCCTGGAAAAGCTGGTGCGCGAGTATCACGAGTTGCCCGTGCGCGAATACCGAGAATTCGGGTCTCATTGTCTTTGAAATTTCAGGGAGAGAGGGTACGACTATGTCAAATCTAAGAGTGGGGATTATCGGTGCGGGAGGTCACGCGCAGAGCCACTTCAGGATGATCCAGGATGAGCGGGAAATGGAGTTGATTGCGGTTGCAGACCTGGATCCAGAAAGACTGGCGCACACGCGAGAAACGCACGGCGTGACGTCCCTTTTTACGGATTACCGGGAGATGATCGAGAAGGTGCAACTGGATGTGGTCTATGTTGTGACTTTTCCGGGACCACTGCCCGATATTGTGATTGACTGTCTGGAGGCAGGACTGCACACCTCGGTCGAGAAGCCGCCGGGCATCAGTTCGGATCAGACCCGACGGATGATTGCGGCCGAACAGCGATCCAGTGCCAGGGCGATTGTCTCTGTGAACCGGCGGTACATTCCAGAAGTGCTGGCGATTCGGGCCATGTTGCAAGATCGAGGCGGCCCCGTTCACGTGGCGGCGACGTACAATAAGCCGCATATTGGGGACAAGGTCCGGGATGTCGGACATCTTATTCGATTGGACGCGATCCATCATGTGGATCTGTTGCGGTGGCTGGCAGGTGACGCTGTCGAGGTTTATTCAGAGGCGTGGTCTGCGCCGTCCCACCCTGCAGAGATGCGCCACAATGCCGTGATTAAGTTCGAAAGCGGTTGCCGGGGCGTGATGATGAGCCACTACGCTGTTGGATACCGCATTCAGCGGTTTGAAGCGCATGCGGAAGATTTCAGCGCGTATGTGGATCTCACGAGTGGTCCCAGGTGTGAGATCTATGCTGACGGAGAGCCGTTCGAGGGCGAGTTGGATCTGGAATCGGTCGGTGGCCCCGACTTCAACGAGACCCGGCATTTTGTGGAGTGCATACAAAACGACACGCAGCCGTGGAGCACGCTTGAGGATGCGATCAAGACGATGAGGTTGTGCGAAGCGATAGAGGCGGGACATAAAGGCCAACTGGAATGATTTTTGAGGCATAGCCGCGGTAAGATTCCTATTACAGAAGGAGATTTTCTATGCGTCGCTTCACGCGTACGCCCTATTATAGTGGGCCGGATGATCCGGCTATTGGTGAAGTGCGGGGTACGCTTGCCCTGGGTGAGACCGTGGTTATTGAGACGATTGGTGGGGCTGATAATGATTTTGAGGCCGCTGGTGAGACCCGCGCGGGGATGATTACTTCTGGGGAGAGCCACCGCCGCTATGCCCGTCGTGGCGGTCCTTTTCGCATTGAGGGGATTGCGCCCGATGACTGGGTCGCTATTGAGATTGTCGATATTGAAGTGGGGCCTTACGGTTTTTATCGCAATGGCGGTCCGAACTGGGGCAACTGGCGCTGTGTGGCGCCTGTGCGCGATGGGTTGATCCACTTTCCGCCGGATTTTGTGGTGCCGGTACGGCCTATGGTTGGCGTGGTTCAGCTCGAACCGTGGGCTGCCCATTCGATTGACCACGGCGGCAATATGGATTTTAATGCGATTCAGCCGGGTAGTACTGTGCATATCCGTGCCCAAAAGCCCGGGGGATTGCTCTCACTGGGCGATGTCCATGCGCGGATGGGCGATGGCGAGTTGACCGGTGCTGGCGTGGAAATTGATGCGGCGGTTACTATAAAGGTGGATCGCTCTCCCGGGTTTCCCAATAGCAGTCCGGTGGTGGAGACGACCAGAGTGGTAGAGGCCGCTGAGGAGTATTTGACCAGTGCCCGGGCGGCAGAGTGGGGCGAGGCACTCAGGCTGGCATGGTTGGAGATGGTGGCGCTGATTATCGATCGCTATGATACCACGTATGAATACGCCAATATGATCGTGGGCACGATTGGCGATGCACGGCCCGGCTTTGCCACGGGCTATATGGGCGGTTATGTTACGTGTCAGATTGCGGTGACTAAGGATCTGCGGCGCACCGGAGTGCCGTATGAGGCGTAGGGTTTTTGGGCTAACACCATCTCGGATATTTCGCTGTTGGTGTTAAATATGAAATTGGGTAATCTTTTAGGTGACGGCGATTCGATTTTCAGAGACCTCGGCTTTTAAGGCGGATAAGGAGGATTTTGCGATGAATTGTTTTGAGCTGGATCAAGCACAGCAACGGTTCCTTGAACTCGTTGAGCGAGCTAAGCGTGGTGAGGATGTCATTATTACGGAGCGCAATCAACCTGTGGTCAAATTTGTGGCCGTTGAACAGGGTGCAACCACACCAGTAGTTCAAACGAAGCGGCAACGGCGTCCCGGAAGTGCCAAAGGGCTTGTTCATATTAGCGATGATTTCGACGAATCGCTCGAAGATTTTCGGGAATATATGTAATGCGCCTTTTACTCGATACGCACAGTTTTTTGTGGTACATAGAAGACGATGACAGGCTCAGCCAGAGCGCAGAGCAAATGATCTCTGATATGGATAATGAGGTGCTACTGAGCATAGGGAGCCTGTGGGAGATAGCCATTAAGTATGGTATCGGGAAGTTGAGTCTGTCGCGTGCCTTCAGTGAGTTCATCCCAGAGCAACTTCTGATAAACCAAATAGATGTTCTACCTATCTCGTTATCCCATCTTGCAAGATATACCGAACTTCCTTTTTATCACCGCGACCCGTTTGACCGCTTGATTATTGCACAGGCCATGGTAGAGGACATACCTGTGGTTAGCAGAGACAGGCCCTTTCAGGAGTATTCAATTGATGTGATATGGTAATCGCCACCAAATTACAGTGACTAAGGCGTTGCGACGCACCGGGGTGCCGTATGAGGCGCAGGGGTTTTGGGGTAACACTATCCCGGATATTTCGCCATTTGAAATTGTTCACTATATTGTTATGGACAGCCAAACTTTTTTGCTCAATTCTGACATCACAATCCGGAGATGAGAGATATGAATGCCCATCGCGTTGAAGCGGTTATAGGTCAGGGCAGAATGGTTGTGCTAAAGAATTTGCCTTTTCAGGTAGGCGAATCGGTCGAAGTCATTATTTGTCATAGTTCTTCAAAACGCAACGAGAAAGGCTGTTATTCGTTGCGTGGCACTGCGATAAAATACCTTGATCCCACGGAACCCGTAGCGGATGGAGATTGGAGCGTATCACAGTGATTGTGCTTGATACACACATTTGGGTCTGGTGGATTCATGGAGACGCTCACCTCACCAGCCAGTAAGTGGCGTGGTTACAACACTATGAGTCTCAAGGTCTTGGGGTGAGTGCAATATGAACATGTTAATACACTGAAGTAATCGTGCTGAATTCATGAAAGGATTTGCTATGTATTTGTACGGGATTCGCAATGCGAGTTTGAATATGGATTGGGGAAAAGATGCTTTTGCAGTGGCGGGGGATATTGGATTTGATGGGGTGGAGATTGTGCTGCGAGAGGAGGAGCGGTTGGATTGGCTTTTGAGTGCGGCGGGCAAGGAGGAAGTTGGGAGGTGGGTTCAGGAGACGGGCGCGCAAGCCTGTTCTATCAGTTTTGCCCTGTTTCGAGAATACAAGGGAAATGAGGAAGATGAGGCTGTGCGCGATCGCGTGGTGGGGCTTGTGCAAAAGGGGATTCGCGCATGCAAGGGGATGGGGGGTGTCGGTATTTTACTTCCGTATTTTGATGCGGAGAATCTCGATATGTCGAGCGCGCATGCAGAATTGCTGATTGAGGACTTGAAGCAATGCGCCCCTGT
>JAJEAX010000200.1 GCA_022822565.1 Candidatus Latescibacterota bacterium | reverse complement strand
CGCGGGAAAAGCCTGCGCTTTATCCAGGCCATAACCCGCGGTCAGGCTATCTCCCAAAAATAAAATCGTCTTGCGATCTTCTTCAGCATGAGCCGTCCATATCAATCCGAGCAAAACAACGATGAGAAACCACTTCATTTTTCCCCTCATTCATACGCAAAAAGAAAGGCCCTCGCGCGAGTTCTTGGCGGGACGGCGCGAGGACCCCAGATCACACCGACAGGTACATGCGGTGTGTCAATGCTTTTGGGTCAACCTCTTTTCCGTTGTGACGTAGCCGTTACATGTTGTGTTTCAATAATATACGGATTTTATACATTCTGTGTACTGCAATTTTGATACAACTTGTAAAACCGCGGCAAGTGTCGTATAATTTTACTACTACTCCGATTACGTGATGGGAGAACGTGTTCGTCGAGGTTCTATATGGCTCAGCTTCGCGGAATTGTAGATCGCATTACATTTCAAAACGAAGAGAATGGATACACAGTTGCCCGTTTGCAGGTAGAGGGAGCTACGGCCTACAACAACCGCCCTGCGACCATTGTGGGCGAAATGTTATCGATCAACCCGGGCGAGACCGTGGTTTTGGAAGGCGAGTGGACAACCCATAAACAATATGGCGCACAGTTCAAAATTGAATCCTACCAGACCGTATATCCATCTACAGTAGAGGGAATGCGGCGATATTTGGGTTCGGGATTGATCAAAGGCATCGGGCCAGTCACGGCAAAGCGGATTGTGAATCACTTTGGGAAAGAATCGCTCGATGTCATTGAAAACAACCCCGAGCGATTGGTCGATGTCGAGGGACTGGGGACCAAACGCGCAAAGTGGATTATCGATGCCTGGGAAGACCAGCGCGAAATTCACAATGTCATGCTATTCTTGCAATCGCACGAAGTGGGCACGGGATACGCCGTAAAAATATGGAAACGGTACGGGCATGAAGCCATTGAATTAATTCGAGAAAACCCCTATCGCCTATCGGTAGATGTTTGGGGCATTGGATTTTTGACAGCAGACCGCATCGCGCAAAAAATGGGTATTCCCGCGCATTCAGACCGGCGCATTCAGGCCGGTATTTTGCATGTCCTCAACGAAGCAGCAGACAAAGAAGGGCATGTATTCTTGCCAGAAGACGCACTCATAGAATCTTGTGCCGAAGCACTCGATGTACCCGTCGATGCAATCGCACCGTGTGTAGCACAACTGCTCTCCGAAGAATCGATTGTCGCCAATGATGAGCGGGTGTATTTGCCGCATTTGTACTATGCCGAACAGGGCGCGGCAACGCGGTGCTATCAATTATCTCAGGTGCAACGCATAGAACTCGGCAATATCCCGGCGGAAGTCAGAGCCATAGAACAGCGCGATAGGGTAACATTCGCGCCCCGTCAAAAATTGGCATTGGAAAAGGCATTGTCGCACAACTTGCTGGTCCTGACGGGTGGTCCCGGAACGGGTAAAACAACGACCATTAAGGGACTCATCGCACTTTTAGAGGCGCGAAAGAAAAAAATCGCACTGGCAGCACCAACGGGACGCGCGGCCAAGCGGATGTCTGAGGCAACCGGGCATGAGGCCAAAACCATCCACAGATTGCTAAAATTTAGCCCATCTGAAATGGCGTTTGAAAAAAATTTTGATAATCCTCTGGAGATCGAAGCCCTGATTGTCGATGAAATATCCATGGTCGATACAGTTCTGATGAACAGCCTATTGCGCGCTGTACCTATCAGTGCTTCGGTAGTCCTGGTAGGCGATGTCGATCAGTTGCCATCGGTCGGCGCGGGAAATGTGTTGAAAGATGTCATTGCATCTGGCATTGTCGAAGTCGTGGAACTCAACGAGATTTTCCGACAGGCACAAACGAGCCATATTGTTACCAATGCCCACGCGATCAATCGCGGCGAAATGCCTTATGTACGGAATGACCGCGATGCGGATTTCTTTTTTATCGAAGTCTCTGAACCCGATCAGGTCGTCGAGACTATTTGCGGATTGTGTGCTGCACGTTTGCCCCGCACATATCGTATGGACAGTATTGAAGACATTCAAGTACTCGTACCGATGTATCGCGGAGAGACCGGCGCAAACAATCTCAACCAGGTCTTGCAAGACGAGTTGAATCCCAGTGGACAGGAGATGACGCGGGGCGGTATTCGCTTTCGGGTGGGCGACAAAGTAATGCAGGTGCGGAATAACTATGACCGCGATGTTTTTAATGGAGATATTGGACGCGTTCTCGGAATAGAAGACGATATACTGCGCGTGCGATTTCAGGACCGCGTCATAGAATACGAGTTCTCGGAATTAGACGAACTGGTCCTGGCCTATGCCATGAGTGTACACAAAAGCCAGGGCGCAGAATTTCGCGCCGTAGTCATGCCTTTGACCACGCAGCACTATATGATGTTACAGCGCAACTTGTTGTACACAGCCATTACGCGGGCGCGAGAACTGGTCATACTCGTAGGCACAAAACAAGCTCTGGGGATGGCGGTTCGCAACAACCGGGTTGCAGAGCGACACACAACCCTATCTCAGCGCATTCGAGCTGGAATTGTCGAAGAACCCATCCAGGGAAATTTGTTGTGATAAACGGATTGTTTTTTGTTAGCTTATATTGTCTAAATTTTTATAGTATATTATACTCAAGTGATCTCCGTTTGAAAGATTTGTATCCAGGAGGCTAATATGCTGTCGAGATGGTTAGTTGGTATAGCGATAATTGTCGTTATAGCAAGTGGTGTTGAAGCCACAGATATCGAGTTTGGAGGGCAAATTCGACCTCGCACGGAATTTCGAAATCCCGTTGGCAATGGGCACGACGTATTCACATCCATGCGTGCTCGGCTGAATATCACAGCAACTTTAGATCAGGATGTAAATGTATTTATCCAATTACAGGATGTGCGGCTGTGGGGCGAAGAAACCAATACCTTCACAGATTATGATGCCGACAATTTTGACTTTCATCAGGCATATATGGACATCAAAGATATGGGCGACACAGCCCTATCCCTTCGCATTGGACGACAGGCGATAGGACTGGGCGGGCAACGGATAATCGGCGCAGTCGAATGGGCACAACAAGGGCGTGCATTCGACGGTGTTATCGCAACCGCCAAACCCCAATGGGGCACAGTTCAAGGGGTTGGCGTTCGCCTATCCGATACCACAGCCGAAGGTATAAACGGCAATGCCTACCTGTCTGCTTTGTATGCTACTACATCGGGAACGAGTACATCTGCAGATTTTTACGGCATCTACCATCACGTATCCCCCAGTGGCTCCAACAGAAGTGATAATACGCGACTATGGACACTCGGCGCACGCATCTACGGCGAAAAATCGAACTGGATCTACCGCGCGGAAGGCTCTTTCCAAACGGGCGAACGGCGCGGGCCAAACGGCTCGGCATTTATGTTTGGCGGCAGGCTGGGCACAACACTGGGCAGTGGTAGCCTGACCCTGTGGTACGATTATTTGTCTGGCGATGGCAATGAGAAAGACAGCAAATGGAAATCATTTGACACCCTCTTTGCAACCAATCACAAATACTACGGATTTGCCGATTTATTTCTCAACATACCTGTCCACACTCAAAATCTGGGCCTTCAGGACTTTGCCATAAAAGTATCCATACCGCTGGATGAGGAAGAGCAGTTGCGTTTGGCAGCGGACGGACATGTGTTCTTCCTCGCCCAAAAAGGCAATTTGGAATCGGGTCATCTGGCAGATGAACTCGATTTAACGCTATCATATCAATACAGCGAAAATGTAACCTTTGTCACCGGTTATACAATTGCCCTGGCGCGAGATGCCATCAAGGCATTGGGCCGATTGAACGAGAACATGCACTGGGCTTATATAATGAGCAATGTTTCATTTTAAGTAGGTGCGGGTTTAAAACCCGCACCTATAGGAAATGGGCGAGAAGATTTTTCTTCTCGCCTTTTATTTTTTTTCAAATTGAATATACGCCCTGAGTTTTTGGGCAGAAACAGCACCTTCGCGCAGGAGAATTGCGCGGTCAGTAGAAACATCGACAAGTGTAGAAGGGAGCGTACTGTCGGAAGGCCCACCGTCGAGAATGAGATCGAGATGCTCCCCCAGCGCGTTTTGCACTTCGGATGCCGAACGCGCCGGAGGTTCTGTAGAGCGATTGGCACTCGTACTCGTGAGGGGACCGCCGAGTGTAGTGAGCAATTGGGTGGCAATGGGCGAACTCGAATGGCGGAGAGCTATTGTA
>JAJEAX010000103.1 GCA_022822565.1 Candidatus Latescibacterota bacterium | reverse complement strand
TCTCGTGGTTGTCGTGGGTGGTGTTGGAAAAATTTTGGGGACTATTGTCGCGGGTCTCGGTATTGGTGTTTCCAATAAGGTTATTGAACCCTTTGCCGAAGCCGTTTATGCCAAGGTTCTCATTTTGGGCCTTATTATCCTCTTTTTACAGTTGCGCCCCACAGGCATCTTTCCCGCGAAGGGGAGAGACGAGTAATCCGCAGATGACGCAGATGAACACAGATGAAGGATGAATAGACGAATCAACGGAACGGGGTACAACTGCGTCAGCAGTTCATCAACGGTCAGTGATCAAAAATCAGCGATCAATTCCATCCATCGTCATTGCGGCAGGCCCCCTGCTTAAAGCATACAGAGCCTGCCCCGTAGTGTTTTTATACGGGGGGCAAGCTTAAGCCGCAATCCAGAGGTTTTGGGTGGTTGGGCGGGGTTCGTCTATTCGTCTATTCGTTCTTTATTTCAAGGAGGTGCGATATGTTGTTCGGAGAAGGCGATTATCGGTACGAGGAAGTTGAGGGATGGGCGAAGTTGCCCGAGGGATGGGTGTTTACACAGGTGTCGGATGCCGCGGTGGATTCACAGGGCCGCATTTACGCTTTTACGCGCGGGATTCATCCCGTGGTGGTGTTTGATAAAGATGGCAATTTTATTACGTCGTGGGGGTATGGCGATTTTGGTATTTCGCCAAATTTGATCAGTCAGTCACACGGCATTTTTATCGATCCGGACGATAAGGTGTTTTTGACGGATTCGTATCAGCATATTGTGAGGCGTTATACCCGTTTGGGCGAGTTGGAACGCGAATGGGGTACCCGTGGGGTTCCCGGTCCGACGTTTCACCGCAGGGAATACAATATGCCAACGGGTGTTGCTTATGCGCCAGATGGCAATTCGTTTTATGTGTCGGATGGGTATGGCAGCCGGTGCGTTCACAAGTATTCGCGCGAGGGCGAGCATCTCGCGGTGTGGGGCGAGGGGGGGAGTGGACCGGGGCAGTTTGCATTGGTACACAATATCGGATGCGATAAGACCGGGCGGGTTCTGGTGTGCGACCGGGAGAATAATCGCATTCAGATTTTTGATCCAGACGGCAAGTTTATGGAGATGTGGACCGATGTGATGATGCCGGGCGATGTGTGGATTACGGATGACAATACGATTTATGTGGCAGAGCAAGGGGGCGGGGGGCGCATTAGTGTGTGGTCTGCGGATGGGGAATTGATTTGTCGCTTTGAAGATAAGAGCGCTGTGCAGTCGCCGCACGGGCTTTGCGTGGATAACGAGGGTAGTATTTACGTGGCTGAGATCGGTATGGGGGGGCAGGGTCAGCGGTTGCAAAAATTTGCGAGGGTTTAGGTTTTTAAGTAATCACAACATAGCGAGGTGCGTTTGTCTAAGGCACAGGTTGAACCCGGGGAGGCAGAACCGCTGTCTCCTCGGGCGGCTCGGCGCGTGTTGATTAGCCTGATGTTTTCGTCTATGCTGATGCCTATGGTGTCTGGCATGTCGCGGGTTGCACTGCCGGTTATTCGGGATGATTTTGGGATTCCCGCGGATTTGACGGCGTGGGTTCTGGCAGCTTTTATGCTGCCTTTTGTCGTTTTGATGCCGATTTATGGGCGTTTGAGCGATGGCGTTGACCGACGGTTGTTGATTCTGTTGGGGACTGTGATTTTTGGCGTTGGTTCCACGATGACATTTTTGGCGCCGAATATGCGCTGGTTGATGGCTGGCAGGGCGATTCAAGGTATTGGCGTGGGGGGGATGACGCCGATGGGTATGGCACTGCTGGCGTCGATTTTTAGCTCGGGAGAGCGCGGGCGCGTTCTGGGTACGTGGAGTGCGGTGGGTCCGGCGATGAGTTTTTCGTCGTCGTTTGTCGCGGGTCTTCTCATTGCTGTTTGGGGTTGGCGCGCCGCTTTTGTACCGGGTCTTTTGCTCAGTGTGGTGACTTTTGTCGCGATTTACAGGGGGGTGCCTTCTCAGGTGATTGGAGAGGCGTCTAAATTTTTGCGGCAGTTTGATTGGGGCGGGGTGGGTTTATTGTCGGGCGGGATTGTGTTTTTGATGTTTTATCTGTCCAGTCGGTCTGTGACGGGGGTTGCCCCGTTTGAGGATTGGCGGTTGCTTTCGGGCGCGGGGTTGTTTTTTGCGGGTTTCTGGTGGTGGGAGAGAGGGCGGAGAGATCCTTTTCTTCCGCTCAATTTTTTTGGCAATCGCATGTTTTGTCGGGTGACGTTTTGCGCTTCGATGCGGATGTTTGTGCAGGGGGGTATTGGGGTGTTGATGCCGCTGTATCTGGTCGATGTTCACCGCATGGGGCCAGCACTGTTGGGTGTGTTTTTGATTATTAGCTCTGCGGCGATGACGCTGATTGTGCGGTTCGGCGGGCAGATGTCCGATCGTTTTCAGAGTCGGTGGTTGGTGATGATTGGGATGTTTGTGCAGTTGACGGTGATGCTATCTTTTGCCCATTTGTCCGATACGGTTTCGACCTGGGTTATTGCGGGTCTGCTGGCGTATTATGGGCTTGGCGCCGGGTTGATGCTGGCTGCCTTGCACAGTACGGTTATGGGGACTGTCGAGTCAGATCAAATGGGGGCTGCTGCGGGTCTTTATAGTATGTTGCGGTTTATGGGCATGGCGATCAGTACTGCTTTGATCGGGGTGGTGTTACAGTTTTTCTTTGATGCAAATCTAGCTACACTCGATGCGTACCAGAAGGTGTTTATGGTGCTTGCGATATTTCCCGTGCTGGGGATGATTGTGGGGTTTGGATTGCGGGAGAAGAGGTTGTGAATAGTTTACAGAATTTGACGATGTCGAAAACATTGGTTAAAATATACTGGGTACCCAACAACTGACCAGGAGACAGAGTATGCCTATAATGATTCCCGATGAAATTTCTACTGATACCCCGGAGTCAGAAAAAATTATATTTGAAACTCTCAAGCATACCGACTATGCCGGTGCAAGAGATTGGGTGGTATTTCATTCGGTACATGTGGATTTCCCCCCAGGTACTGCAACGCCGCGCGAGATTGATTTTGTTATCCTCAATCGCAGGTACTGCTCCGTTATCTGCTTGGAGGTGAAAGGTGGCTATTATAATGTCAGTAAGAGACAATGGTATCGCGCATCCAGTAAAATCCCCTTAAATTTACCACCCCCCAATCAAGCTGTAACTGCAATGTACAACCTAAAAAATGCACACTTTAGTAGTAAAAAAACGCTTTCTTTTGGCTGTGCTGTCGTGTTTACAGATGTGAATATATCCGGAGATCTACCGAAGTCTTTAGCATTGTTGATAGGAGCTGATGACGCTCGAGATCCTGTTGAGCTGAGCAAGCATTTAGAGGATTATGCCGACAAACTATCTGTTGAAAATAGGGACGATCTACAGGCGCAGATAGATTTGGAAAATCTGCAAAGCGAATTGGAGGGCAATGTGGTAATGGAACCGAGACTAAGACCTGACACAATATTCCGTCAAGATTTAGAGACTCTCCGCCCGCAGTTGCTCCGCCTGACAGCCGAGCAAAAAAGCAGCCTGGATATAGCAAGACTTAATCCTCGTTGCGTGTTTGATGGCGCAGCAGGTACGGGCAAGACCGTGCTCGCTATGGAACTGGCAAGACAGCACTGCGATGCAGGGGAGACTGTCGGCTTGCTGTGCAGTAATCCTATTCTGAATGATCGTTTTAGGAGATGGGCGGACAAACTTTCCAATGAGAGCAGTGGCACAGTTGTCGCAGGTACACCCGTAACATTGCCGTTTACAGCTTTCAAAGAGGACCGTAGTCTCATGGCGAGGCATCGCCAAAGGCGGAATGATGCGCCTGGTCTCGAAAAGTCACTCAAGCTCGGCTACTTGGATTCCAAATGGGAAAAATTCATAGATGAGACAGTTAAGGACTTGGGACAGAAAGGCTTTTTTGACTATCTAATCGTTGACGAGGCCCAGAATTTATGCGACGAGATGTTTTTGAATCTTATGGACGCACTGTTAAAAGATGGGTTGGCTGGCGGACGCTGGGCTATGTTTGGTGATTTCGTCAACCAGAATATCGTCTCCCGTGATCTTAAAGGAATGGATGTATTGGACAAGTTTTACCCGGCCAGAGCATCATTGCAGACTAACTGTCGAAATACTCACGAGATAGCCGCCGCAGTCGCCAAATTCGTCGATATCGACTCGCCTCCAATTTCCGGTGTACACGGTCCCCTCGTTCAACTCGAATACTTTGGAGATCAAACAGAGTTAGGAGACGTACTGGATCGCGTAATTGATAGCTTGAAAGGCAGAGATTTTCAATCACAGCAGATCATTTTACTGTCCCGCGACACTGGTGATGAATTTGATACTGAACGCAGATATGGTGGCTGGAGTTTAAAAAATATAGATAGAGGAAGTGCCAAAGGCAAAGATCCTGTTCTGGTGCAAGGTGGACAACCCAACACGCTCAGATATAGCGATGTCTATGACTTCCAGGGCCTGGAAAGCGAGGTGGCTATCTTAGTTCTCCCTGTAACTAAAAGAATGACACGTTTAGCAGGGAGTGTTGTGCTACCCAACTTTGAACATCTGCGAAAAGTGCTCTATATCGGCATGAGCCGAGCCAAGGCCATGCTCATCATCGTTGCCGATGAGAGTTACAAGCGCTTCTTGGAGCCGCCCGGCCTTTAGTATATCAGCTAAGTCTGCCCTGAAATTCTGCTGTGAGACCCTATGGATTTGTGAGGTTCTGAATGTAATCCTCAACCTTTTCCTGGTCGCTATAACCCATTTCCAGTGCCCTTTCAAAGTACCTCCGAGAGTTAATTTTATGGTTCCAGAATAGGTATAGGAGTCCGTAGTAATAGTAATCGGTAGCACTTTCAGGATTACGAGGAATCAGGCTCTCTAGGGGTTCAATAGCCGCTTCAACTTCCACCTCCCCTCCGTATTCAAAATTACTATCTATTAAGGTCTCGTAATTCGGACAGAGTCTGAGGGCATTGTCCCAATCCTCGACCGCCCGGTCAGAGTCACCTTTGTGGAAGTACGCGGTTCCCCTGTTAATATAAGCTAAGGCATGTTCAGAATCGAGCCTAATAGCTTCGTTGAGGTCCTCAATTGCTTTGTCATATTCACCCTTGCATGTATAGGCATTTCCTCTGTTGCTATAGGCTAAGGCATATTCGGGATTGATTTCAATAGCCTTGGTATAGTTTCGTATTGCCCTGTCATAGTCTCCCATGCATCTATAAATCCACCCCCAGTTAAGGTAGGTTGTGGCATCTTCGGGATTAATTTTTATGGCCTTATTGTAATTCTCAATCGCCCTGTCATATTCCCCTTTACGGCAGTAGGTGCTTCCTCTGCTTGTGTAGGCTGCGGTATATTCAGGATTAATTTGTATAGCCTTGTTATAATCCTCAATCGCCCTGTCATACTCCCCTTTGTAGCGGTAGGCGGTTCCCCTATTTCTGTAGGTTGTGACATCTTCGGGATTAATTTTTATGGCCTTATTATAATCCTCAATCGCCTTGTCATACTCCCCTTTGAGACGGTAGGTGACTCCCCTGTTGAAGTAGGCGTCGGCATATTTGGGATTAATTTGTATGGCTTTATTGTAATCCTCTATTTCCCTGTCATAATCTCCTTTGTAGTAGTACACCAATCCCCTGTTGAAGTAGGCGTTGGCATATTTGGGATTAATTTGTATGGCTTTATTGTAATCCTCAATCGCCCTGTCATACTCCCCTTTACGGCGGTAGGCCAATCCCCTGTTGAAGTAGGGTAAAGCATATTTGGGATTGATTTTGATGGCCTTATTGAAATCCTTAATCGCCTTGTCATAATCTCCTTTGAGGTTGTAGGCGATTCCTCTGTTGTTGTAGGTTGTAGTATATTTAGGATTAATTTGTATGGCTTTATTGTAATCCTCAATCGCCCTGTCATACTCCCCTTTGAGGCGGTAGGCCGATCCTCTGTTGTTGAAGGCTAAGGCATCTTTGGGATTGATCTCGATATTGATGACTTGGTCGTAATCCTGGATGGCGTGGTCGTTGTCGCCTTTGTTTCTATAGGCCCATCCCCTATTGGTGTAGGCTGCGGCATATTCGGGATTAATTTGTATGGCCTTATTGCAATCCTCAATCGCCCTGTCATACTCCCCTTTGAGGCGGTAGGCCGATCCTCTATTAGTGTAGGTTTCGGCGTCTTCGGGATTAATTTTAATGGCCTTGTTATAATCCTCAATCGCCCTGTCATAATCTATGTAACGATATATGTTTCCCCTATTGGTATAGGCTGCGGCAAGTTCTGGTTCAATTTTGATGGCTTTATTGAAATCCTTAATAGCGCGGTCATTGTCGCCTTTTTCTACGTACGCATTACCCCTTTTTAAGTAGGCTTCCGCATCATTAGGGTTGCGCCTGATCACCTCGTCCAATTCACGGATAGTTTGCACTTTCATGAGATAATTTCCTCGTCTGGTGCTTCTTTTTTGTCCAAATAATTCGTCAACAGCCGAATTCAATCGGTTTTGATTTATCCAATATATGAATCCCTGCCCTTTTGTACATTATTCTCTTCTAAAAATCATTTCCGCGGTAAGAGTCGCTGGAGATCACCTAAATCCTTGCAATTTTGATAGAGTGTTAGAACCCCGCGATTGAGATGCGCTCGGAAATAGTCTTCTAAACCATTCTCGGTATCTAACCCATCATTGAAACAGCGCTGTTTTAATAGGGCAACAAAGAGGCTGTCCCATTCACCTGTTAGTGTATATCGATTGAACTCCTGCCCATCTTCGGGATAAACATCTGCGTTGGGCAGGCCGCTCTCTCGAAGCGACAGGCAGAAACCGATCCTGCATAAGATATTTGGGGTTAATCCCATTCTACCTTTTAAATGTCTAAGCCGGTTGGAGGCTTCCAAGCAGAGCTTGATCTTGTTGAGTTTCATTATCGGCCTCTCTGTGTTTCCAAAAATAACCTTCGGATGCTGTGGATGATTCAGTCTCGGGATTGTATTGCAAGTGGTATGCGTGAGAAATGAAGGGATTCAGTGCTTCGATATACTTTTGATCAATTTCTGTGTCGGTAGAAAGAATGATAACCTGGTGACTGGCTTGAGAAAAATAGCACTCTATCAGGTTGCGACGATGATCACTGTCAAGTCGCCCAAGAGGTGTATCGATAATGACGGGTAGCGGGCGTCCTGATGTTTGTGCCAATGCCCAGAGCATGGAGATGGCATAGATTTGTTTTTCTCCGGCAGATAACTGCTTTTTAGGAATAGCTTGATCTTGGCGGTCATAAAGCGTCACAGAGAATTTTTGGGAGTCAATTTTAATACGGCGTATCATATCGCTTTTGCGGCAAAGTAGGTCGAAACATTGAGCCACAGCATGTTCCAGTTTACGCACTTTTGTTTGTGCCAGTTGATTGAAGTATTCGCCCAGTACTCCCTGGACACCATTGATCAGTTTGAGACGATGGTCCAGGTCTTCTTCTAGGGATAGTTCATCCAGTACTTTTTGATATTCCCGATTGGTCTCGTTAAGCTGGCGTTCATGCTGGCGAATGTCTCTTTCAATGCGATCTGATTTGGTGTTGAGAGATCCCAAGGCCTGGTTTAAATCATTCATTTTTTTAATATGTGGAGCAATTGCATCATCATCGGGAATACGCTGTAAGTTCGTTTCGACTTTTTCGAGTTCGGTCAATGCTTTTTCAAGCTGACGGGTCATTTCAATTACAACATCACGGCTGGCGGGCGCACCGCTTTTGGCCCAATTAGTCAATTGAGCACCTTCGTTCTGAGAAAAGTTGTGTAAAAGTTTAATAGTTTCAAAGTCTTCAGGGGGTTGGAATGCCTCTATGATCATAGAACCAATTTGGTCTATCAGGTTCTCTTTCTCTGCAATTGAGGGTTTTAATATTCCGTTGTTGAGATTTTCTTTTATATCCTGCCAACGGGTTTGTGCAACATCCTTCACGATGTGCCATTTTTGGACTTCATTCTCACCTTGAACTTGCTGAGTAAGTTGCTCACATAATTCGGGTACCAATGAAAAGGGAAATAGGCGTGCGCATTCTTCTCGGATGCGACTTTTAAATTGTTCAATTTGTGTCTGCAAAGAAGTGTGCTGAGATTTAAATTCCTCCCGTCTTTCTGCGTATTTTCCACCCGCTACTGCAAATTCGGTTTCGGCTTCTTCAATTTTGGCCGTTACACGTTGCAAATGTGCTTCAATCTGTGCCCTATCTTGCCTCAAATCTGAGAGTTGTTCATCAAGTGCAAATTGTCTTTTTTCAATATCTTTTAAGTGTTTTTCTGTTTTTCCGTCTTGTGCTTTCTTTTTTTGACGGTTTGAATAAGTAGTCAAATCAGATTTCAACTGTTCAATGATGTCCAGACTGAGCATTGATTTGACAGATTCCGCCAGGATATTGCCACTCTCTTCTTCAGCGAGATTCTGGATTTTTTCACCATCAAAGAAAAAGAGTTGTGAAACACCGATGGGAACCAAATCATTCAGAAACTCTTGCACTTGTTCCGTCTCAAACAGTTCTTCTCCATTTTCTTCAAGCGTCAATTGTTCTTCTATCTCATCTTTTACGGAGTCCGATTTTTTCCAGGCTCTTTTTACGGTATAAAGGTGCTGTTCTCCAAACTTGGCGTAAGAAAACGCGAGTTGGATGCTTGCGTTTTTTAACTTTACACCTCCACCGCCTCTGGGGCGATGTATGCGACCCGCAATGTACTTGCTATAATCTTGATTGCTCATTCGACTATTAAGAGCATTTTTGCCATAAAGACAAAGCAGAATGGCTTCGAGAAAGGTGGTTTTTCCTGCCCCGTTTTTGCCACCAAAGAGAATAATTGGACTTGTCTTGTGATATTTGGTACGCGGTTCAAGGTCAAATTCGTGTGAACCACAAAAAAGTCCAAAATTTTGGATGGATATAGTTTTAAAAATCATCTCTGAACACTTGCCTTTCGCGATCGTCGCTTTAATTCCCGTTCAATGGCCTCTTCCTCAGTTTGCCATTCTTCGGTGAGCACTGATTCGAGCTTTTTGGAGATATTAAAACGATGGGCCATCCCATTCATGGACAGTTCGACATCCAGTAGCTTCATGACAAGTTTGGGTGGTATATTGCGTTCCTCACAGATTTTCTCTAAGATGGAACGATCCTGGGGGGTAAAACTTCCGGTATCATCTTCGATCCAGGTCAAGTCATCACCCATAACCTCCCGGTAGATCTTTGGTACACTGTCTTCCCAATCCTGTTCTTCCATCCGCCAGATTCGTCTGATTTCATTTAATTCTTCGGGATGAATGAGGGTGGCATTCGGATCAGGCCCATTTTCGCGCACTGATTGTTGTGCTTGTAGAACCATGCGTAAAATTTCTTGCCGAATTTTCAAAAAATAGGGACCGGGAACTACTTTTTGTTCGTTGCTGCGATCCAGCATAACGCGTCCATTGCGGCGTTTGTAGTCTCTGAAATCTCGTTTCTTCTCCGGGTCTTGAGTTGCTGCCAACCAGTCGCGCAATTCCAGCAGGGGCTCCATCCAGTATTCGCCATTGTCAATCATGGACTCCATTGCTTTGTCCTGGGTTACGACTGTACAGACCCAACAGCCAAAGCGACTGTTTCCACAGGAAGGTGTTGTGGTGTCAATAACAAGGGGACATTCACCGGCCTGGGAGTTCTTGTAGAGTGCAACGAGGTCTCGGTTGTTATTGCCCCAGGGAGATTTCCACTGGAGTAAATAGGTCCAGACATCGTTGGTTGTGAAGTTTTCGATTGGCGTGTACACATAAGCGCGGGGCAGTGTTGAATGCCGCTTGAGACGGTTGCCCGTAATTTTGTGCAGGCTCATAACCTGAGCACGCGTTGCACTTTCATCACTACGCACGCCGAGTACCATGATGACTTCCCCGTATTCTGCCACACGCTCTAAAATGAATCGATTGGCAGGATCAATTTTCATGCGCTCTGTACACCATCGAAATGTTGTTGTAGGTGCGGGATAGCCGCGGCCAATGAGGTTCGTCCAAAAACTGTCTTCCATAAGCGGCATAACTTTTTCAGCCTGAAAAGGCATGCCTTGGATTTTGGCTGCTTTGTTAATTAGATTCAGCGTGTTGTCGATGTAATCCACGATGACAGGTGTTTCGACCAGCGTATCGGATGAGATTACAAAGATCATTTTTTCACGTTTTTCTCGCGGCAGTTCAGAGATGGCATACCAGATCGCTTGCAACGCAGTGGTGGAGTCTTTGCCTCCGCTGTAGCCGATAATCCATGGACGATCATCGGATAGGTAGAGGTCTCGGATTTCTTTGTAAAGGGCTTTTAAACCTTCGCCACTTAGATTCGAGGCACCATTCAAATCCTGTTTTCTTATCTCTATCATGGCATTCATTTCCTATTCCGCTTTGGTTTTTCAAAATTGGCTTCCAGAATAGCTTCCTCATCATTTAGGTCAAGACCGAGGCGTTTTTTCAAGACATTGGTCGTCAGTCTGATATTATCCTGAGACCGACGAATTTTGCCCAACTCCATTGCTCGCCCTTCCCACAATGCTTCATTACGGCGAGACCAGTTGATTTTTTTTAGCCGTTTTAATCGAGTTTGCCAGTCGTCCGGATAGTGTTTGAGCAAATCAGCACCCGCAATCCCCATGGCTTTGAGCACGACGCCGTGAACGTGAAGATAATTCTCTCGGAGAGCAACAGCAACAACATCTCCGTCTGCTATCTGTTGCCATTCGGGGATGTGTGTAGTCATTTCTGTCCAGAACTCATAAGCAAGGGTTTCGTCTTCTTCAAAAACGGGGTCTTTTTTATTTTTTTCCAAAAGCATTTGAGTGGCCTGATAGATATTGCTCAGGGTGAAAATTTTAGTAGATCGATTTGAGATTGTTGTCTTTTCGATCTCTGTCCACCCTTCGAATATGGGCACTCGTTGGATCAGATTGCGTACCATCCCGGCCATTGGATCGCGTTGGTCGTAGAGTATTCCGAGAGACCGCGTGGGACGCACAGCGTGTTTGTTGAGGTCAGCGAACATCTGTTGACTGCGCTTCAAACCAGCATCGATAAACAACACGACTGCTATGGTTTCGTCTGCCAACTCAGGGCATTCTTCCAGTGCCAATTGAAGTGCTGCCCGCCGATGTTGACCATCGTTCACAATAAACCTGGCTTCCATCGGCACAATGAGTGTACCGATATTGCGATTGCCTCTCCGTTCTGAGGTCGGTATAAATTCGATATCCCCATCAACAGAAGCCGTGATGGCAGAGAGACAATAATTATCGTTGTTTTCGATGATATACCGCGCAATTTCTGGCACTCGTGATTGATTCAAAACGCGCTGGGCACGCATCTCGGCAGGCACTTCGCCCTTTTCATCAAAAGAAAAAAGCCTTGTTACATGCCTAAGTGGACACATAACGAGGTAATATTCGCGTTTTGCTTGAATGCCACGAATCGCAGGAAAAGAGACTGTAAAGTCCAAATCCGCTAAGTTCATGATTTTCAGAGCCTTTTGGAAGTTTGTTTATTCCTTTTGGAAGTTTGTTTTGATGTTAAAATAAAATTTAACATCTACCTGTATAAAAGTCAATAATAAAGATCGTATTTCAAATAACCCCAATTGGGTACTCACTTTATATCTTGTATAGAAACAGGCGCATTACGGTTTTTGCTCAAAAATTGATAGCTGGAAAACATGGTGGGCTGATCATCAGGTATATGCTTATTATCTTTTTTTAGCACTACTCCGTGAGGTATAGACAAATTTCGTTTTTGGAGAATATTTTTCTTTATTTTTTTTAATTCCTCTTCGACATCATTCCAATCTAAGCCCTCCTTTACAAATTCACCAAGTAGCTTAATTAGAGCAGCGAACACTTTTGTATATCTGAGGGTTGATTCTTCAGAAATCCCTTGTTGCGTCCAATCTTTATTGAAGACCTTTCTGACTCTCACGAAGTATTGGATAAGGCAGTGAAAACCTTTTTCAATTAGTACCTCTGCGTCAGAGAGTTCAGTAATATCATTTACACCAAACAGAATCTCGTACCCACGTTTATTTAAATGTCTTTTCCCTGAAAGTGCTGTTGCAAGACCATTTATTTTATTTAGATTAGTAATTGTAGATAGGCTACCAATTACTGTTGCAGCTTTTATGATCCCTTGTGTAGCTTGGAGTGAACTAAAGAGACCGCTCCATGGATTAGAAGAGGAATGATTCAAACGCAAGATAATTTGAGCGGCTAAAGCACGATGGGTTGTGTGTCTCAAAACAGAATATGCAATTTCATCTATATGAGAAGAGGAAATTCTCTTTTGTTTTTGGTTGATATCTACAAATGTCGTGGCACTACACCGAGTAATTTCCTTAGGATCGTCAGTCCTATATTTTAAGGCAGTTACTAAAATTTTTGCATTTTCCCTCAGTTCGTTTGGTAATTCTGTACTAGCATAAGAGAATAATCTGTGTTGTCCGTCAATTACAGAAACTGCCCCGTACTCCAGTGGTATATTTAATATTCTATTTTTTGAGTCGTAATCACAATTTTCGTTCAGAGCTACGAGAATACTATTGGGAAACATAAAATTAGGATCAGAGACTAAATCACGCATATCATTTAGTTTCTTAAAAACTAAAGGCCGCTGATAATTCCCATCTATATTACTGGTGATAACAGGCATTAACTCCCTACGAAATACTTCTGAAATGCTCAATAAATCTGCGGGGCTGGCTACAAATGTAAAGACATCTACTCTCATATCAGAACCCTTGACAATGCGCTTGCCCGGTAGCCTCATTAAATTATTCTTATTTTCTTCTAAACGTAAATCTCTTCCTTGATCCTCCAGTTTATTAATGCCAAGAATTTTTAAAAAAGAAGAGCTTGCATAATGACCTATGGCCTCTACATATGATTCTGATGTGACCCATTCGTTTTTGTATATAATTGAGACGTCTTGCACTGAGTCTAATTTGACGTCAAAACGTTCATGTTTTTCAGCTATAAAAAAAGCTTTGAAATTTTGAACTTCGGCAAAGAGGTATCTATCTTGTTCAGGAATAGAAAAATGTTTAAAGACATCGGAAGTATTTTCAGCATTCTTTAAGATAGAAAAATTCTTACAGAATTTTTGATATTTGTCTTCGAGATCTTGTTTTCCGCTTAATCCCGACAATTCACCAACAAGACAAGTTTCACCAAAAAGAATAAAAAAATCAAACTCGAAATTTAAATTCGGGGGATAAGAAAGATTAGGGAAAACTTTTGAAATCTGACGATGACCTAAGTCACCATATGCATTTAGACCCATTTTTTTAAAAATACCTAAAGCCTTTTCTTCTGTTGCATTCATTCTAATGCCTCTTAGATTTTATATTGAGATGAGAGAGTGAAAAATCCCCTTTGTATGCTCGCATATTTTTTGTAGTCGCCAAGATATCCTATCTTTCTGCTTAGTCAAAATATCCACACCTCCACTATCCGAGATTGCCATCGGTTTAACCAGAAGAATCTGATAATGTGCAACGAGTGTCGTAATCAAACTTATGAACTGAGCTATACAGATAGTTCCCTCATAGCTTGATCCAATTTCATCTTATACATCGGCAAAAATACCTCTATTGCCCGTGGGCGGTCGTTGAACCATTCATTCGCCAGTACATCATATCCACCGTACGAATAACAGTTAATCTCGTGCATGCCAGTCTCACTAAGTCCCGATGGGTCCTGCGGATTAATAAGGCGTGCAATCTGATCATGCACCTGACTCTTTTCCGACATACTGACTCCCATTATCTCCAATTCTCTGCTCAGAAATAGCGAAATAATGACTCCTTTTCGAGACCGATATAGCCCAGGAAAATTATCTATTAAATCTGCCGTTTCTTTTGCTGGTATAGGCTCTTTGCTGCCCGTAGCTAATCCAGCCATGAGGCAAAAGTAGTAGGTGTCAAAATCAATCTTGAACTTGGGCCTTATGTCTCTAAACCACTCCCGTGCGTCTTTGCGTAAACTAAAAAATGGCATTTACGGGTTCCTCCTCGTCAAGTTGGAATCGCTGAAAATACTTCTTGCCGTGTACACACCATCCGTCAGTACTCTCTTTGGCGTGTTCGCCATTTAAATCCCCATCAGGCTGCATATCTTTGCGAAACATCGTTATATATTGTATATCACCATTAGCCGATGCTGTTTCGAGCGATTGTAAAAATCCATCTCTTTCACTTGAGATTGTAAAGGCTATAAATTGGTGGGAAAGCTTTGGCACTAATTGTGCCACATTGCCGCGTACTTCGAGGTCAATTGGATTGGCAGGACTATCTACAATAAATGGTAGCTGATGCTCTGTCCCGTTGAACAATGTTGCCAGGAAAGCATACCCAATAGATAAAGTCTCACCAACACTACCAGCTTCTTGGCCTTGTAAGACAAGCGATTGAGTAATTTTTTGAATGCGAATAGCATTTGATGGCATAAGTTCTTCAATGCGTTTATTAGCTTCTTGGCACAGATCAACGCTAATCCCGTGTTTTGCTTTATAATGTGCTTTCTCAATAATTTTGGTCAGTAGATCTCCCTTGGCTTTTAAATCTAACGTGTTATTCGCTTTTGCCAATTGATGTTCCGCGTTCTTCAATCGAGACTCCAGAGCTTCTATACCCCAAGTATCTTCATCTTTCCGAGATGTATCATCAGGGGCCTCAAACCTCCTCAGCAAAGCCTCTAATTTGCGGAGTGTTTCCTTTAATATATTAATTTCTTGCTCAACTTTTTCCAATTTAGGGTCGTCTGCTACAGCTTTATTTTTTATGGCATCTCGGGCTGTTTTCGAGTTCTCTTCTTGCCGTCGAGCTTTATCGAGGTCAGAAATTTTTTGTTTTAGTTCGATTTCATGTGAGCCTGCTTCAGTACCCACAAGGTTTGCAACCTCTCCCTTTAACTGATTTAACAGTGATATATCATCCGACCCCATATAATGCTCTGCATGGGATTTTAGATGAACACGCATCTTATCCGTAATGGGACTCCCGCAAACGCATACTTTTTCGTCGGCTAATTCTTCAAAAAATTCTCGTGCTGTGCTTTCTGGTAACTTAACTCGATCCAAGCTTTCCTTTAGGGTAATCATCCGTTTAGCAAATAAAGATGAAAGGCTATGAGGGTTCCGTATATCGTCCAATACATCGTTGGCTGATGAATCGACCTGACTCTGTGCTTCTTTAAGTTTGATGTCTGCTTGGTGTAGTTGATCCTTGACTTCTTCACGTTCGGCAAGTGCTTTTTCGAATCGTTCTTCCTTTCTTTTTAATTCCTTCTTTTTCTTTTGATAGTCCGTGTTTATCAACTCATTCATTTCTTTTCGATGCTTTAATAAACTCTGTAGACTATTTACTCTATTACGGCGTCGTGTAATCTTTTGTTGTGTAACTCCCTCTTGGTCTGTTTTTTCCTTTGAAGTGCGCCCCAATAGTTGACCCGGTATAAAGGCTAATTGACATTGGGTATCAGCGTGGTATTTTCTCACCAACAGGAGGAGATACCATGTCGAAGAGATCCAAGAAGTCCTACCCCGCTAAACTTAAGTTCCAGATC
>JAJEAX010000008.1 GCA_022822565.1 Candidatus Latescibacterota bacterium | reverse complement strand
TCTGACCGGGCAATACGGTATCCACGATCTGTTTGTCGGTGTGCCCATCAAGCTCGGTGCCCAAGGCGTTGAGAGCATTATAGAAATTGGCCTGACCGCAGAAGAGACCGCAGCCCTGCAAAAATCCGCCGATGAGGTGCGAGAGAATATTGCGAAACTCGAGTTGTGAAATAGAATTATGATTGTCATTGCGGCAGGGTTTTGAGTCACCTTGTAAAATAGAATGTATGATTGTCATTGCGGCAGGGTTAAAGCATGTCCCGTAGGTTGTAATACGGGGCCGCAATCCAGTGGTTTTGATCCGCCACGCGCGTGTAGAGGTTCCTGAGTCAGCCCGTTCAATCTCCCCAATAGAAGGGTAGTTGGACGGGCTTTTATCTTTTGTAAGAAAATGGGAGGGCAGTCATATGCAAGATAGCCAGGTTAATCGCATCCCCAACTTTATATGGGGTATTGCCGATGATGTGTTGCGCGACCTGTACGTGCGGGGCAAGTACCGCGATATTATTCTGCCGATGACGGTGATCCGGCGGCTGGATGCGGCGCTTGAGCCGACCAAGCAGGCTGTTCTCACTATGCGAGATAGGCTCGATGCTGATGGCGTTGTCGAACAGGAAGCTGCGCTGAAGCAGGCTTCCGGGCACGCTTTTTACAATGCTTCGTCATTCACTTTGCGCGATCTTCGCGCCCGCGCTACCCGGCAGCACTTGCGCGCTGATTTTGAGGCGTACCTGGATGGGTTTTCGGCCAATGTGCAGGATATTTTGAAGAATTTCGAGTTTCGCAATCAGATTCCGCGTTTGTCCGATGCCGATGCGCTCGGCGCGTTGATTGAAAAATTTCTGTCGCCAGATATCAATTTAAGCCCTTATCCGGTGGAGAACAGCGATGGCTCTGTGCGTTTTTCCGGTCTGGACAATCACGCGATGGGTACGATTTTTGAGGAATTGGTTCGGCGGTTTAACGAGGAGAATAACGAGGAGGCCGGCGAGCACTGGACGCCGCGCGATGCTGTCAAACTGATGGCGAATCTCATTTTTCTCCCGGTTGCCGATGAGATTGAGTCGAGTACCTATTTGCTCTACGACGGTGCTTGTGGTACGGGTGGCATGCTGACTGTCGCAGAGGAGACACTGCGGGAACTCGCCCAAGAGCGCGGGAAGCAGGTTTCCACGCATCTTTATGGCCAGGAGATCAATGCCGAGACCTATGCGATTTGCAAGGCGGACTTGTTGCTGAAGGGAGAAGGGAGCGCGGCGGATAATATTATTGGGGGACCGGAGTATTCAACGCTTTCCAATGATGCTTTTCCGTCTCACAGGTTTGATTTTATGCTGAGCAATCCGCCCTATGGTAAGAGTTGGAAGAACGATCTGGCCCGGATGGGAGGCAAGAGCGGTTTATCTGATCCGCGATTTCTTATCGCTCATGACGGCGACGCGGAGTATTCCCTGCTCACGCGGTCCAGCGATGGGCAGATGCTGTTTCTCGCCAATATGCTTTCGAAGATGAAGCGCGATACCAGTCTGGGTAGCCGCATTGCCGAGGTCCACAATGGGAGTTCTCTGTTCACGGGTGATGCGGGGCAGGGGGAGAGCAATATTCGCCGCTGGATTATTGAGAACGACTATCTGGAGGCGATTGTCGCGTTGCCGCTCAATATGTTCTACAACACCGGTATTGCCACGTACATCTGGGTGCTGACCAATCGCAAGCCAGCGCACCGACAAGGCAAGGTACAACTTATCGATGCGAGTGAGTGGTATAGCCCACTGCGTAAGAATCTGGGTGCGAAGAACTGCGAGTTGTCCAATGACGACATCCGCCGCATCTGCGACGCTTTTCTCGCGTTTGAGGAGACCGAGCAGTCGAAGATTTTTCCCAATAAGGCTTTCGGCTACTATAAGGTGACGGTTGAACGACCGCTGCGCCTCGCTGTCGATTTGTCGCCAGAACATCGAGCGCGGTTCCGGGACGCCTGCTGTGAAGCAAAGGAAGAACCGTTCGCCGAGGTGGTTGATAGGGTGGCGGAGACCATGGGCAATGGTCCCCATCTCGATTTCAATTGTTTCATGGATGTGGTTGCGGCAGAGGCGTCTGAGCAGGGTGTCAAGCTGATCGCCAAACGGAAGAAGCTGTTGCAAACGTCACTGGCATTTCGTGATGAAGCCGCCAAACCGGTGATTAAGAGGGTTCACAAATTGGGCAATAGGGAACCAGACCCGATTCGCGGTCTGGTAGAGGCGACTGTAAATGACCAGTCAGTTGTTGTTGAATACGAGCCAGACAGTGAGTTGCGCGATACGGAACAGGTGCCTCTGCTTGAGGAGGGGGGTATTGAGGGTTTCTTGCGCCGCGAGGTGTTACCCTACGCGCCCGATGCCTGGTACGTCCCGACGAGCGTCAAAATCGGTTATGAGATCAGCTTTACCCGCCATTTCTACAAGCCACAACCCATGCGGTCACGAGAAGAAATCCGCGCTGATATAATGGCGTTGGAGCGAGAGGGCGAAGGCGTGTTGGCGGAGATTATGGGAGAGTAAAAACCGTGACGACCTTGAATATGCGGATAAAGTTGGCTATACTAAATGCAGGTGTGTAAATTCCCACTTCCTACTTCTCACTTCCCATGTCAGACCTACGATTCGACATCACGCCCTTTCTGGATCAAGACGAAGGCCAGCACTTTGATCGCAAGTCGTTGTACGAAGGCGAAGAGGGTGCCAAACGGCCACGGAGTCGCCGCGCTGTGCGGGATCAGGTTGCGGAATATATCGCTGCTTTCGCCAATGCCGAAGGTGGCGTGCTTATCCTGGGTATAGAGGATGACCGCACCATTACGGGCTACCAGCTTCCGCAGGATGCTTTGAACAATATTCTGAAGACCCCGAGCTCGCGGTTGCAGCCCGCACAGCCCAATGGCTTTATTATGCCTGTTGAAGGGCGCAAAGTGATTGTTTTTGATGTGCCGGCTTCAGATGTTCCCGTTCAAGTAATCGGGGATGGCTTTCCGCTGCGAATGGGTGATCAGACCGTGCAATCCAGCGAGAGCCAAATCAATACGCTTAAGTTTGAAGGTATGGCGGAGAGTTGGGAGAGCCGACGGTCGTTGATGACTTTGGCTGATTTGGATGCGCGATTGTTAGAACGCGCAAGACAAGGGGCGGGCTTATCCGCTTTGAGTGATGAAGAGTACTTACTCAAGCGCAAATTGGCTGACCGCCGAGGGCGAGGGATCGTGCTTAGAAATGCCGCGGCGTTGCTTTTTGCCCGTTATGGCCCGGATCATCCCAATGCCGGTGTCCGTCTGTTTCGCGTCATTGGCACTGAGCGCTATACCGGTATCGAGCACAATGTTGAAGAACGCCCGCGTTGCGAAGGTAACTTGCCTGCGGTTATATCGGAAATTCGCACGGTTATCAGCAGTCTGCTGCGGCGCCCGATGCGGCTCGTGGGGAGTCGCTTTCAGGAGTCGGCCGAATATCCGGATTTCGCATGGCTGGAGGCGTTGCTCAATGCCATCGCGCACCGCGATTACAGGATTGAAGGCACCTGCATAGAGGTCTGGCTATTCGATGACCGCATGGAGGTGGTCAGTCCCGGCGGTCTGGTCGGCAATTTGACCACAGAAGCGTTGCTCACGCTCAAGCGCGTTCATCACAGCCGCAATCCTCGGATTATTCGGGTGCTTGTAGATCTCGGTCTCGCACGCGATCAGGGCGAGGGTATTCCGCGTATGTTCGCAGAGATGGAAGACGCTTTTTTGCCGAGGCCAGATATAGATGCGACCAGCCGCAATGTCACGGTCACGCTTCGGAATACGCTTACCTTAAATGCGATGGATCGAGAATTTATCTCAGCTCTCGGCGATCTTGAGCTTTCCCGCAATGAGTTTCGGACCTTGCTTTATACGTATCGCCACGGTCAGATAGACAATGCCAGGCTACGTGCTTTATCCGGCCTGGATACCTTAAATGCCAGTTATCTTTTGCGCGGCCTCCGCGACCGAGATTTGCTGGTGCTTCATTCTCATGGGCCCAACAGCTACTACACGCTGACTTCTATTTTGACATCGCAAGTTGGGGTATATAGAGCAAAAGGTGAAAAACTCAGTGCGGATGGGGGGAATATCCGCGAAGGACACGAAGGGATACGAAGAAGGGGTAAACTCGATGCGGATGAGGGGGAGTTCAGCGCGGATGGGAGGGAGCTTGGCACGGATGGGGGGGAGTTCGACGCCGATGGGGGGGAGCTTCCCGATTATATCAGAGCGCGTATTGCAAAACTTGGAAAGCGGCCGCGTCGTGTGCGTGTGCGCCCCATCATCCATTTAATATGCGATCAAGGGAAATGGGTAACTTCTGCGGAACTTGCCCGGTTTCTCAACATAGGTCAAAGCAAACTAACGGCGGGTTATATTACTCCGATGATGCATAGCGGAGAACTTGAACCGCGCTTTCCAGACAAGCCCAATCATCCTCACCAGGCTTACCGTGCCAGAGTGCCCTAACGCCTGCATACTTGACGACAGATGACTGATAGGGGAGAACAGCAATGGCCATGAAATCTTTAGATGACCATATTGCGATTACCCCCGGTATATGCAGCGGAAAGCCGCGTATTGCTGGCCATCGGATTACTGTGGCGCATATTGCCACTTGGCATGAACGCATGGGCAAATGTGCAGATGAAATCGCCACAGAATACGAGTTGACACTGGCCGATGTGTATGCGGCCTTGGCCTACTATTTCGATCACCGCGAAGAGATTGACCAATCGATTCAAGAAGGTGAAGAATTTGTGAAGGCTTTACGCCAGAAAACGCCATCTCGCCTGGGTTTTTTGGCCGGACAGATTGAAGTCCCAGACGATTTCGATAGCATGGGCGATTCTGAGATATAGCACAAGCGCAGGTCGAAAATGTCACGTTGCTTACCACGGACGACTAAGTAGCCCGCTATCCTGGCCCCATCCAGGCGGTCTGATAAAAATTCGAGTGGATGCGACCGAGATTTGTTGAAGCTTCATTAGTGTATAGGGGAGAAGACAAGAAATGAGTAGAGATCAGCAAGGAACAGAAGACTTTAGAAAAGAGTTGCAGCTTAAATTGCCGGAATCAGAGATTATATCCAAAGACCCGTGGTCCGACGATGCCCTGGATCGCCTTAAAGTTGCTGATGCCTTGACGGAACTCATCCGCCATCAGTCGGATTCGTTGGTTGTCAGCTTAAACGGGCAATGGGGGACAGGTAAAACCTTTCTTCTAAAGCGCTGGCAAAAGAAATTAGAGGAAGAAGGTTTCCATGCTATCTACTTCAACGCATGGGAAGATGACTTTTGTGACGATCCGCTTGTCGCAATTATTGGCCAATTATCGGAATTTTTAGAAAAAGAAGAAGTATTAAAAGAATATGCGCCAAAAATCAAGAAAGCACTAAACCCTTTACTTATACGTACCCTTGAGAGTGTGACAAAAAAATTTACTGGTGTGGACCTTTCCGCTTTTCAGGAGCAATTCGCGGACAATGCCCTGAAAGCGTATTCGCTTCAGAGAAGTAATAAGGACAGGCTCAAAGCGCAATTGGAAGCGATGTCCACCAGGGTAGTCGAGGAAACCGGACGACCTCTGGTATTCATAATTGATGAACTTGACAGGTGCAGACCAACCTTTTCCATCGAATTGCTGGAGAGGGTTAAGCATATTTTCGATATTCTCGGAATGGTTTTTGTTTTCGGTATCAACCGAGATGAGCTATGCTCCTCAATCAAGTCAATCTATGGAGAAATTGATGCGGATGTCTACCTCCGGCGCTTTTTTCACATGGAATTCCTATTGCCGGAAGCGAGTTCTGAAAATTTTTGCAGACATTTGATTGAACGATACAAACTGAAGGAATTCTTTTTTAAACTGAGCGATATAGACCAAAACTCAGTGCATAATAAGGATTTCGAGTTGTTTGATTATTATTTTCCTCGTTTTTGCAGCCACTTGGCCCTGTCACTTCGGGATATTGATCACTGCATTAGGTCCTTGGCCCTTGTCGGGAGGCATATTAAAATGCGACACTTTATGTATCCGCCTCTTCTCAGTGCGCTGATTATTTTAAGACTGAAAAATCAAGCCCTTTACCAGGGTTTTATCAAAGGTGATCGTCATGGTAGTGAGGTTATGGACTATATCGATGAACTGGTTTTTGACGAAGAGTTGGACAGCGATTTGAATGACTATCTTGATCTGATAGAAGCCGGTCTATATCTTACTCAGGCAGAGAAGTTTGTAACCCAACTAAGACTTATCGGTCGGGGCGAGGCATTGACCCATCCTGAGTATTTGGAATATTTGTCTGAGAGAACCAAGAAGTCGAGCGAGGAAAAACTAAAAAAATTGTTACAGATTATAGAGCGTAACTACCAAGATCATTCTTACCGAAATCTCGTGACAAGAAGCACGATTGGATACCTTTCTGGCCTGATCGAACTTGTTGAAATACCTCAACAGAGGCTACAGCGGTGAGATTTGCTCCCTACAACGACTACAAGCCCTCCGGTGTCGAGTGGCTGAGCGATATACCGGCGCATTGGGGGGTGGTTAGAATCTCTGCCGCAGCACATAGTGGCGCAAATTCTTTCACCGACGGTGACTGGATTGAGCTACCCTATATCACGAATAATGGGGTCAGGCTCATTCAAACAGGAAATATAGGTATTGGGGTGTATCGCGAACAAGGATTTCGCTACATCAGTCAACTATCGTTTGATACGCTCCGCTGTGTCGAAGTCAGTCCTGGTGACGTTTTGATTTGCCGTCTGGCTGACCCTGTTGGTCGAGCTTGTCTGGCACCAGACCTCGGTGTGCGGATGATCACATCCGTTGATGTCTGCATCCTTAAGCCCTCTGAACAGTTCTCGGCCGAGTATCTGGTTTTCCTATTGAGTTGCAATCATTACCTCAACTATGTGGCGTCTCTCGTAAGGGGAGGTACGCGTGACCGCATCAGTCGATCGATGTTGGGAGTCATCAAGATTTCTTTTCCGCCCCTCTCCGAACAAACTGCCATCGTCCGATATCTCAACCAGGCCGATGAACGCATCCGCCGCTACATCAGCAGCAGAGAGCGGCTCATTGAACTGTTGGAGGAATATCGGCAGTCTGTCATCCACCACGCAGTCACGCGCGGCCTTGACCCCGATGTGCGCCTCAAGCCATCGGGTGTGGAGTGGCTTGGCGATGTGCCAGCGCATTGGGAGGTGCGGCGGCTTAAGACACTTTGCAGCATGAAGAGTGGGGATGGTATTACCGCAATGTCGATTGAGCCTACGGGTGAATACCCCGTCTATGGTGGCAATGGGCTGAGAGGCTATACATCGGACTACACCCACGATGGCAACTATGTGTTGATTGGCAGACAAGGTGCTTTATGTGGGAATGTTCATATTGCTCGCGGTCAATTCTGGGCTTCGGAGCACGCTGTAGTTGCTTCCCTATCTGCCGGTTATGTTCTTGAATGGTTCGCTGCTATCCTGGATGTGATGGACTTGAATCAGTATTCAATTGCCGCTGCCCAACCTGGACTGGCCGTTGAACGAGTGCTGAATCTAAGTTTACCTGTGCCACCACCACAAGAGCAAGCACACATCGCACACTATATAGAACGTGAAACCGCTGACATTAACGTCGCTATTGATCGCGCCCGGCAGGAGATTGAGTTGCTGGGTGAATACCGCACGCGGTTGATTGCCGATGTGGTCACGGGCAAGGTAGATGTGCGCGAGGCAGCGGCAGAGTTGTCCGCTGTTTAATGAACAGAAATAGAGGTTATATGGACAATCTCGCAGTTTTCAAGATGACGCCCGGACGCGCCGCGCTGGTGGGGCTGATGAATTGCTATCTTCGCGGCTTGCTGGATCCATTCGTGACGCTGCTGGAAGTGCATAAGCTCATGTATTTTATGCAGGTCGCAGGCGAGCCGTTGAGATTGAAATTCGTTAAAGCCACGTATGGGCCTTATGCTGAGAACCTCCGGCATGTTTTGAACGCCATTGAGGGACATCTGGTGTCCGGCTATGCAGATGGTGGCGATGCTCCCGATAAGGAATTGGAATTGGTTCCGGGTGCGCTCGATGATGCCCATGCATTTCTCGAAAACACACCTGAAACGCGGGCGCGGTTTGAAAGGGTTTCCGCGCTTATTGAAGGCTTCGAGTCGTCGTTTGGCCTGGAATTGCTCTCAACAGTGCATTGGGTCGCCAGCGAGGAGAAGATATTGGACTTTGACGACATTGTGAATCACACTTACGCCTGGAGCGAGAGGAAGAAACAGTTTTCGCAGCGTCAGATTAAGATCGCATTTGATATTTTATCAGAGAAGGGTTGGATTGAGCATTCTGGTGTGCGTGGGACGGCGCATTCGGGCAGGACATCTCACAAAAATAAGTAAAGAAAACGAGCCTGAAAAAGGATATTATAGAAAAGAAAAATATATAAATATTTGTTTTAAAAAGACTTGTTCTTTACTAAATTTTAGAATATTTTGAGAGTTTAGTAAAGGATTTAGTAAAGAAGCGTTCTTTTTCAAACTCTCGGTTGACTGTGGGCATGAATCTTTTAACTTTGTTTGACGGTTGCTTGACGGTTGTTTGATAGAAAATCCGAAAAATGGTTCAGAAAAGCAGGTTCGATTTTGTAACTTATTGTTATACAAATATTTACTGTTTTGTAATTTGCTTGATGGTTGTTTGATAGAAAACCCCAAAAATGACTGGGTGGAGCAGGTGTGGTTTTGTAACTTATTGTTATCAAATCACTTACTGTTTTGTGATTTGTTTGATGGTTGTTTGATGGAAACCAAATGATCACCGACACCACCGAGCGCGTTTGAAGTCTATTGCAGAGCGTCTCGATATTGAAGATACTCTCACAAACTGATAGGAGCCATAGTGAGGCCGCGCGAAATAATTTTGGAGTAGTGCCATTGAAGGGGCTATAGACGAATTGGGTGATGTGACAATTGTGGTAGAGGACAACAATAAAGGTTGTAACCCATGAGTAGCCGACGTTTACAAATAACATTGCAGCCGAATGTGTTGAAGTGGGCGCAGGAGCGCAACCTGAATTTGTTGCTATGGCATTGTTATGCAAATACGTACGGGATGACCGATTGATTGTCGCAAGCACCCGGTCTGCCCAACCACACCTAAATGCAGAAGAATTGGGAACAGCAATATTATTGGTTCCTCCCTTACACGAACAAGCTGCCATCGTCGCGTATCTCGACAAGGCGACTGCCGATATTGATACCGCCACTGATCGGGCCCGGCGAGAGATTGAGTTACTGGGTGAATACCGCACGCGGTTGATTGCCGATGTGGTCACGGGCAAGGTAGATGTGCGCGAGGCAGCGGCAGAGTTGTTCGCTGTTTAATGTACAGAAATAGAGGTTATATGGTCAATCGCTCAGTTTTCAAGATGACGCCCGGACGCGCCGCGCTGGTGGGGCTAATGGGCTGCTATCTTCGATGCCCCTGCGTTTCTCGAAAACGCACCTGAAATGCATGTGCGGTTTAAAAGGGTTTCCGCGTTCACTGAAGGATAATCTAACGAGTCCTGCTCTTTTTTCACATGCCTTTTTTTATCACATTGTCCAAACTTTAGTAAAAATACTGTGTTGGTAGGAATGCATATCATTACGCGAAAACGACTGAACGAGTTTGCACAGAAACATCCTAATGCCAAAATATCACTCGAACATTGGTATAAATTGATAAAGCAAGAAAATTTCCGTTCGTTTGCTGAATTGCGTGCAGCGTTTCCTCACGCCGATCAGATAGGAAAATTGACAGTTTTCAATATCGGTGGTAATAAAGCACGTCTTGTCGCAGCGATACATTACAACCGAAATAAGGTCTATATTCGCGCAGTGCTAACGCACGACGAGTATGATCAAGACAGATGGAAGGAGTAAATTATGGTAGCAGAAATAAAAACCGCTCAAGAGGTATGGCCCAGAATGGCACCTGTTGTATTTGTTCCCCATGCGGAGAGCGAATATCAACAGCTTGTGACACTACTGGACGATTTGATTGATGTGGTGGGCGAGAATGAAAATCATCCCTTAGCCTCATTGATGGAGGTCATTGGGGTGCTAATTGAGAAATATGAGGATGAGCACATTCCAGAACTGACAGAGATATAACCAAACCTTATCATTTGCCCGACAGAGTTTCTATCTGGTAATTGACGGGTAATTGATGCAAAGCGGGTTGAGAAGTTGTAAATTTTACTTAAGTTATTTATTTTATTGAACTTATTTTAATTGACGGTCATTTGTTTGACGGTTGCTTGATGGTTGTTTGATAGTTGTTTGATGGAAAACCCAAAAAATGACTGAGTGGAGCAGGGGTAATTTTGTAAATTATTGTTATTAAATAACTTAACGTTTTGTAATTTGTTTGATGGTTGTTTGATGGAAACCAAATGACCACCGACTCCACCGAGCGAGTTTGATGTCCATTGCAGAGCGGTCCGATATTGGATATTCTTTCACAGACTGGAAGAGGCCAGGGTGAGGTCAGGCGAAATAATTTTGGAGTAGGGCCATTGAAGGGGCTATGGACAAATCAGGTGATGTGACGATTGTGGTAGAGGACAACAATAAAGGTTGAAATCCATGAGTAGCCGACGCTTGCAGATAACATTGCAGCCTGCTGTGTTGAAGTGGGCACGGGAGCGGGCAGGCATTGATGCCGAGCAACTGGCGAACAAGATGCAGGTGAAGCCGGAGCGCGTGTTGGATTGGGAGCGCGATGGCAAGATTAGTATTGCCCAGGCAGGCAGACTTGCCCAGCGTACCTATACCGCTCTGGGTTTGCTATACTTGACGGAGCCGCCCAAAGACCTTTTGCCAATACCCGATTTTCGTGCCCGTGGCGATGAGCAGCAACCGAGTGTCAATCTCCTCGATACTATTTATCTGATGCAGCGTCGTCAGGCGTGGATGCGCGAGGAGTTGATCGGGGAAGGTGCCAGACCGCTGAACTTTATTGGAAGTTATGAGATAGATGGCGATCCCCTGCAAGTCGCCCGTGCGATACGCGATGCACTCCAACTTGCTGACGATTGGGCAGCATCTATATCTACCTGGTCGGATGCACTTGGGCATTTGCGGAGTAGAGCCGAGGATGCCGGTGTGCTGGTGGTTTTCAATGGCGTGGTGGGAAATAATACAAGCCGTAAACTTGATCCGGATGAATTTCAGGGTTTTGCTCTCGTAGATGAGTATGCTCCGTTGGTGTTTGTGAATAATGCCGATTTCAAAGCAGCGCAGATGTTCACCTTGGCTCACGAACTCGCACATCTTTTTGTTGGTGAAACTGGGGTATCCAGCTTTGAACATCTGAAGTTCGATTCTAATACTACAGAGAGATTTTGCGATCAGGTAGCGGCGGAGCTTTTAGTGCCAGCGACGGAGTTGCGAGCCTTCTGGCCTATAGCTGAGCAGGCAAGCGATCCTTATCAGTCTGTTGCGCGTCAATTCAAAGTAAGTTCCCTCGTAGCCGCACGTCGAGCGCGCGACCTCGGCTTGATTCAACCGATTGCCTTTTTCAAATTCTATGACGAATATACGGAAAGGGAATGGCACAGCAGCCAGCAGACTCAAGCAAGTGGTGGCAATTTCTGGAATACTCAGAAATGGCGCATCGGCACCCGCTTTGGTACTGCAATCTTCCGTGCGGTGAAGGAAAGCCGTCTGCTCTATCGCGAGGCGTACAATCTCACCGGTCTGAAGGGAGAAACTTTTGAAAATATGCGAGAAAAGATGGAGATATCGGTGTGATGAATATTGATTATAGAGACACTTTTGAGATGTTGCGCGAGCTTAAGGTCCGTTTTCACTGGGGCATTCTTCATGACCATTTTGACCTGAGTTCCCATTCATTAATTGACGGGTAATTGATAGGTAATTGACGCAAAGCGGGCCGAGAAGCTGTAAATTTTACTTAACTTATTTATTTTATTGAAATTATGTTAATTGGCGGTTATTTGCTTGACGGTTGTTTGATGGTTGCTTGATAGAAAACTCGAAAAATGGCTCGGCGGAGCAAGTGTAATTTTGTAATTCATTGTTATTAAAACACTTACTGTTTTGTAATTTGTTTGATGGTTGTTTGATGGAATCCAAATGATCACCGACACCACCGAGTGCAGTTTGGAAGATCGCATCTGCGATCTGAGGATGTAGAGAAGCCTGATTTTGACGAAAGTGAGTACGTTAACATGAGTGAAAGTCAGGAAATTGCGCTCATCGACGAGTTGCGCGGTCTGCCGACAGAGACAGAGTGGTTGGAGTTCAAGCGCAGTCGCTATGAACCCAGACTGATCGGGGAATATCTATCCGCGCTTGCGAATTCGGCCTGCATCGCTGCCAGGTCGGCTGGCTATCTTGTATTTGGTATTGACGATGAGACACATGAGGTCGTCGGCACAGATTTTGATCCCTATAATACCAAAGGGAGAGGCAATCAAGACCTGCTGCCCTGGGTTGGGGCGGGATTGCATCCGAATGCAGGATTCGAACCTCGTATTGTTAATCATCCGGATGGTCGAGTCGTTGTCTTCGAGGTTGGCCCCGCGAAAGATCAACCGGTTAGCTTTCGCGGAAATGCTTATGTCCGCGTAGGCTCCAGCAAGACCGAACTTGGCAGGCATCCCGAGAAGGCTCGTGTGATTTGGACGCGCGGGAGCGACTGGTCCGCAGAGGTGTGTCAACAGGCGAGGCTTGATGATCTTGATCCTAATGCTCTGGTCAAGGCGCGCGAGCAATTCGTCATTAAGCATCCAGCGCAGGCGGATGAAGTTGAGGAGTGGGACGATGCGACGTTTCTCAACAAAGCCCGGGTTTTAAGGCAGGGTGCTGTGACGAATACCGCACTGCTGTTGCTGGGACGGCCGGAATCGTCGGTTCTACTCTCGCCGATGGTGGCTAAAATTTCTTGGGTGCTCAAGGACGACCAGAATCGCGAGTTGGATTACGAGCACATTGGGCCGCCGTTCTTGCTTGCGGGAGATCGCCTTCTAAAGCGCGTTCGCAACCTCACTGTACGCGCTCTTCCAAGCGGGACACTTTTCCCTCAGGAAATTACTCAGTACGACCCATGGGTAATCCGCGAAGCCCTGCACAACAGCATCGCACATCAGGACTATCGTCTGCATGGACGGATTGTCGTCGTCGAATTTCCCGATCGCATTTTGCTGACCAATGTCGGGGATTTTTTGCCCGGCGATGTTGAGACGGTCATCCAACAGGACGCTCCCCAGGCCATCTACCGCAATCCATTCTTGGCGGATGCCATGGTTGAATTGAATCTGATTGATACTCAGGGGGGCGGCATTAAACGCATGTTCGATACACAGAGGAAGCGTTTCTTTGCGCTTCCAGACTACGATTTGACGCAGACAAATAGCGTGGCTGTGAGCATACACGGTCGCATTCTCGATGAGCGCTATACTCGGCTCCTGATGGAACGAACTGACCTGAACCTCAGTCAGGTTATGCTACTTGACCAGATGCAAAAGGGAATGCGTATCAGCCGGGAAGATCATCGCTATCTGAAGGCCAGCGGTCTTGTTGAAGGCCGTTACCCTAACTTAATGGTCGCTGAATCGATTGCTAAGGTGAAGGATGATACTGACCGTTACCTCATAAAACGCGGATTCGACAAGCAGTACTACCTGGATATGATTTTAACCTTGATCCGCGAACATGGCCCGGTCAGTCGCAAAGAGATCGATCAGGCCCTGATTTCGGAGCTTCCTGATCGGCTGACAGAGGAGCAGAAGCGGTGGAGGGCTCAGAATCTCATACAGGATCTGCGTCGCTCCGGTTTGATTGCCAATCAAGGAACTCGTGCCCAACCTGCCTGGGTGCTCTCCGACGCATATCAGAGAAGGCCATTTCATAAATAAAAATAAATAAAATCAGGCTGGGAGAGGGTAATTTATAAAAGGAACATATATATAAATAATTGATTTACATATACTTGCCTTTTATAGGTTTTTTATTAGATTATGAATTTTATTAAAGGATTTATTAAAGCCGTGTTGTTTTTCAAACTCTCAATTGACCGAGAGCTTGAATCTTTCAACTTTCTTGACGGTTACTTGATTGACAACCAACGATGTGAGAACCTGTTTCTCATAAATTATTGAAAATAAGACATTTATTTTACTTGACTGGTACTTGACTGAAGCCCGTTTGGAACGATATATTTTTGTGCCCGAAAAGCAATCCGAACCGAGAGAGTAAGGTATGAAGCGTCGGGATATTAAATTAACACAAGCTCAGAAAGAAGAGTTGGACGCGCTCGCGGCGCTGCCCGATGACCAGATAGATACCTCTGATGCTCCTGAGGTTTCCGAGGGGTCTAATTCTGTTCGTGGGCTGTTTCAGAAGTCCGTGAGTGAGCGGAGTAAGGCGATGGATGAACTGAGAGGCAGACGTCCGTCGGTTACGGATACTTCTGAACGCGGTTTGGAAGATCGCATTTGCGAGGTGTTGGCTGGTGGGGCGGATAAATCGAGTGCGGGTGATGTAGGGGAACGTCCGGCTGTTTATGGTGTGGGCTGGCGTTATGGAGATCGCGAGGATTACGACCGCGAGTATTGTGTGGATCTGGCGCAGTTGTCGGCTTTTTTGGTGGCGACTCAGCCGAAGGTTGCCAGTGCGCTGTCTTTGGGGAGCGATAATCCGACGCGGCGCAGGTTTCTCACCCGGTTGAAGAGCGAGGTTGGTAAGCGCGGGATTGTGGATGTGCTTCGCAATGGCGTTAAGCACGGGCCGCATGATGTTGTGCTTTTTTATGGTGCGCCATCGCCGGGTAACCAACGGGCGGTGAAGCTTTACGAGCAGAATCGCTTTTCGGTTACGCGCCAGTTGTCGTATAGCAATGCCAATAAGCGGCTCGCGCTCGATCTCGGGCTGTTTATCAATGGGTTGCCGGTGGCGACTTTTGAGTTGAAGAATAGTCTGACCAAGCAGACGGTGGCAGATGCGGTTGAGCAGTACAAACGCGACCGGGATCCGAGAGAGGATCTTTTCCGCATTGGTCGTTGTCTGGCTCATTTTGCTGTGGATGAACACGAGGTGATGTTTTGTACACATCTCAAGGGGAAGTCGTCGTGGTTCTTGCCTTTCAATAAGGGTTGGAATGACGGTGCGGGGAATCCGGTCAATCCCAATGGGCTTAAGACCGATTATTTGTGGCAGGAGGTTCTGACGCGGCAGAGTTTGACCGATATTATTGAGAATTATGCTCTGCTGGTGGCGTCTTCGGATGCAAAGACCGGGCGCAAGACACAGTCGCAAATCTGGCCGCGCTATCACCAGTTGGATGTGGTGCGGAAGTTGCTGGCTGATGCTGGAGAAAATGGGGCGGGGCAGCGTTATCTTATTCAGCATTCGGCGGGGAGTGGTAAGTCCAATTCTATTGCCTGGTTGGCGCATCGTCTCATTGGGTTGGAAAAGGATGGTGAGACGGTTTTTGATTCTATTATTGTTGTGACGGATCGGATTATTTTGGACCGGCAGATCAATGATACGATCCGGCAGTTTGCACAGGTGAGCGCGACGGTTGGGCATGCTGAAAGATCTGGCGATTTGCGTCGTTTTATCGGCGCGGAGAAGAAGATCATTATTTCTACTGTGCAGAAGTTTCCGTTTATCCTGGATGAGATTGGTACAGATCATCGGGGGAATCGCTTCGCTATTATTATTGATGAAGCCCATTCCAGCCAGGGTGGGCGTACGTCTTCGGCGATGGCGCAGGCACTGGGCGATCATGAGGACGGGGATGATGACGATACGTTTGAAGATAAAATTAACCGGATTATTGAGCAGAAGCGGCTGTTGACCAATGCGAGCTATTTTGCTTTTACTGCGACGCCAAAGAATAAGACGCTGGAGTTGTTTGGCACGCCATCGTCGCAGTCCGATGGTACGACAAAGCATCTGCCTTTCCATAGCTATGCGATGAAACAGGCGATTGAGGAGGGGTTTATTCTGGATGTGCTGGGCAATTATACGCCGGTGAAGAGCTATTATCATCTCGCCAAGACAATAGCAGACGATCCAGAGTTTGATACGATAAAGGCGAAGAAGAAGCTCGTCCAATATGTAGAAACGCATAGCCATGCTATCCGGCTCAAAGCGGAGATTATGGTTGATCACTTTCACGAGCAGGTGCTGGCTCCGCGCAAAATTGGGGGACAGGCGCGGGCGATGGTTGTAACGGGTGGTATCCAGATGGCGCTTACCTACTATCACGCCATCCGCAATTATCTGAAGGAGCGCAATAGTCCGCATGAAGCTATTGTCGCTTTCTCGGGTGAGGTGGATTACGGTGGTGAGAGAGTGAGTGAAGCGTCGTTGAATGGTTTTCCGTCGTCGCAAATTGCCAGTAAGATTCAGGAAGATCCCTATCGGTTTCTGGTCTGTGCGGATAAGTTTCAGACGGGCTATGACGAGCCTTTGCTGCATGTGATGTACGTGGATAAGGTGCTTTCTGGTATTAAGGCTGTGCAGACCCTTTCGCGTCTCAATCGCGCCCATCCGGAAAAGCGCGATACGTTTGTGCTGGATTTTTACAATGATGCCGATGGGATAAGAGATGCTTTTGCCGATTACTATCGCACGACTATTTTGGCGGATGAAACCGATCCCAATAAGTTGCACGATCTCAAGGCCGAGTTGGATGGTCGGCAAGTTTATTCGGATGAGCAAGTTCACGAGTTGGTGGCGTCGTATTTGAAGGGCGATGACCGCGGGACTTTTGATCCGATTCTGGATGCGTGTGTGGCGGTCTATCGCAGTGAGTTGGATGAGGACGGGCAGGTTGAATTTAAGGGCAATGCCAAAGCTTTTGTTCGCGCATACAACTTCTTGTCTCAGGTGCTTCCGTACGCGAATATGGGATGGGAAAAGCTCTCTATTTTTCTGAATTTTCTCGTTCCCAAGCTGCCGACGCCGGTTACTGAAGATCTGTCGCTGGGTATTGAGGGTGCTATTGATATGGATAGCTATCGCGCTGAGAAGCAGGCGACGATGCAAATTATGCTGTCCGATGAGGATGCCGAGATCGAGCCGGTGCCTACAGGCGGTGGTGGCTTTAAGCCAGAACCGGAAATGGACCGGCTTTCCAATATTCTCCGGGCGTTTAACGATCTTTTTGGCCATATCCCATGGACCAATGAGGATCGCATACGCAAGATGATTACCGAGGATGTTCCGAGGATGGTTGATGAGGATAGTGCCTATCGCAATGCACGGGAACATTCAGATGAGCAGAATACGCGCATTGAACACGATAAGGCGTTGGAGAAGGCGATTATGACGCTGCTTTCGGATGATACCCAACTCTACAAGCAATACTCTCAGAATGAAGCGTTTAAGCGTTGGTTGGAGAATAGTGTGTTTGAATTGACCAATCGCTGAGGCTGAATATACTCGCGTAGCTTAAAAAGACAGCCCGTCCAAAAAGTTGGATGGGCTATTTTTTATCAAACCCGCCTTCACGCGCCTGGCGGGTCATTTCATTTATGAGTTTGGGCGCGGGGTCTTCCCATCCTTCGGGTTTGAGTATTTTGCCGTCTTCCCGGCGAATGACTTTTCCGTTTACGACTTTTTGCATGTTTGCA
>JAJEAX010000101.1 GCA_022822565.1 Candidatus Latescibacterota bacterium | reverse complement strand
AGCAAAATCTCTATCCCAGAGAGCTTGAAAATCATTCAAACCTGTCTCCAATATGGTTGTCGGATGAATACCAAAAAGAAAATACCTAATACTTACCAACTCTTGATCGCTTTGTAACTCTTAACTTGATGCGAATGGGGTCCCGCCACTGCACGCACCTATGACGCCGATGACAGACGGCCCTTCCAGCCGACCACCTCCGAAACCGATCAGCTCGACCGAAAGGTGACGGTGGTGCCAAATCCCTATTTCGTGGATGGCAAGCACCAGTATCCCAACAGCCGAAATCTGCGCTTTGTGGGGATTCCCCAAAAGTGCAAAATCCACATCTTTTCGGCTTCTGGCGACAGGGTCTATACCATCACGCACGATAATCCAGACCGCGGCGAAGCCCAGTTTCGGCAGGTGACCTACAATCTGGCTGGCGAAATCCAGACCGGACTGTACTACTTCGTCGTCGTATCCGAAACCCCGGGCAGCGAAAACAAAATCCAGCGCGGCACCTTTGTGGTGATCAAGTAGCCGGAGGAGGTATTCATTGTGAAACGAAAAAATCTCATACTTACAGCGTTCCTGAGCCTGCTGCTGATCGCCAGTCCCGCTCTGGGGCTTGAATGGGAAGGTGTAACCGCGATCGACGGAGTCAAGAAAGTCAACATCTCAGGCATGCAGTTTTTGAAAATCGGACAGGGTGCGCGTGCCGTGGGGATGGGTGATTCATACACGGCAATTGCCGATGATATCAACGCCATCTTCTGGAACGGCGCCGGGCTGACCCATGTGGAAAAATTCGCCTATCAGGCCAATTACACCAAGTGGCTGGCTGGCACAGAACTGTATTCGGCGGCTGCCGTCTTCAACACCCACTCGTCTCGGGGCGAAGTGCTGGGTATCAGCCTGATTACACAGCAGGTTGAACCCATCGAAGAAACCACCATCTTCCAACCGGGTGGAACGGGTCAGTTTGTCGATGTGAACTACATGGCAGTAGGTCTTCTCTACGCCATAAAGTTCACGGATAAGTTCTCGTTCAGCGCCAAAGCCAACTATGTGCAGGAAAAGCTCTACACGCAAAAAACCAGCACATTTACCATAGATCTGGGCAGCCATTTCTACACCGGGTTTAGAAGCCTGCGCGTGGCAATGTCGTTCAAGAACTTTGGCCCAGATCAAAAATCCAGGGAAGAGGCATTCTCGTATTTGATGCCCCTGACCTACAATATGGGCCTGGCAGCCGAAGTTTATGGCGAAAAGGGCGATCCGACCTTTTTGACGCTGGCGGCCGAGAGCGTATTCCCCGTAGATTTCGAGCAACGCTATCACTTTGGTGCCGAACTCTGGGTCCAGAACATGGTAGCTGTGCGCGCGGGCTATAAGTGGAATTACGACCTCGAATCCTTTGCCTTTGGCGCTGGCGTCAAGCAGACAGTGGGTGGACGCACATTCGCCATAGATGTGTCCTATTCGCTGCTGAAGGATATTGAGGGCGTAGCACTATTCGACTCGCCGCTGCGCATATCAATAGGCGGCACGTTCTAATCGCAGTCTCTGCGATTTCTACAGTTTGTACATTTTTCGGGCGACTGCCGGGGTTGCACCCTGGCAATCGCCCTTTGTATTCTGTGCAAAAAATGCCTGTAAAACAACGCGAGAAAACCTATCATTTCGTCGTGGTGGGATTGGCGGCCTTTCTGGTATTCGCAAACAGCCTGGGCAACGGATTGGTCTATGACGATCACTTTCTGATCGAACGCAACCGATTGCTTCGCGAAGCCGATGTGTGGGGTATTTTCACCACGCACTACTGGGCCGGATACGAAGGTGAAGCCAATGTCAACGGGCAATATCGCCCCCTGACGGTCCTGTCTTTTATGTTAGATGGCCTGGGAGGGATTTGGCCTTTCCGATTTCACCTCACCAACGTAATCCTGCACATGGCCAACAGCCTCCTCGCCTATCTCCTCTGCCTGAACCTGGGCCTGAAGCGGGGCGCGCTCCTATCCGCATTGCTATTTGCCGTACACCCCATCCATGCCGAAGTCGTCGCCGGCATCACATTTGGGCGTGCAGATTTATTGGCTGGCCTGTTTTCTCTATCCACCCTGTTCCTGTACATCCACTGGCATAACCGGAGTGCAGAAAAATATTACGGATTGGCCCTCGCGGGATTCTTTCTCGCCTTGCTCTGCAAAGAAAGCGCGCTAACCGTACTGGGACTGGTCATCGCCATCGACCTGACCTTTGTCCTGTCCCACGGAAATGGGATACGCGATCTCCTGTGGCAACGCGGCGCGCGCTGGGCCGGATTCATCGGAATTTTTGCCATCTATCTAACCGTGCGAAAAGTCGCTGCTGGCCTGGGATTCTCAGCCGAAAATATACTCGCCCTCAACAACCCACTCATAGACCAATCCCTCGACTACAGACTCTTGACAGCCGCCGGACTACTCTGGAAATATTGCATTCTCATTTTGTTACCCTTCAAACTTTCCGTAGATTACTCTTACAACGCCATACCCGTCATCACCTCTATACTCGCGCCCGAAGCAATAGCGGGCATAGTCCTCGGCATCGCAGGACTATTATTATGGACGGGTGCTTTTTTAAAACGCTGGCCCTGCGTATTTTTTGCTCTATCATTATTCTTTGCACCCTATTCAGCCGTATCGCAAACACTTGTCCTGATCAACGCCATCTTCCAGGAGCGATTTCTATACCTGCCGGTTCTGGGATTATTCGCACTGTGCGGCCTGGGATTTGAACACCTCGAAAAACACCGCAAAACGGTCGCCATTGCCCTCGCCGCCCTGATCCTCATAGCCTATAGCGCCCGAACAATTGTCCGAAACACCGAATGGCGCGACGACTTAACACTTTACCAGAGTGCAGTAACAGCATATCCCAAAAGCGCGAAAATGCAACACGCCCTGGGCGACGCCCTATCCGAACGCGGCCGGATATCCGAAGCCGAAACAGCTTATAGAAATGCCCTATCAGTACAAAAAAGTGCCCTCACCTATAACAACCTGGGAAATCTCTATGCCGCAACAGCCCGTTTTAAAAACGCAACAGCCGCGTATCAAAAAGCAGTGGAAATAGAACCGCATTACGTCGAAGCCTATATGAACAAAGGACTCGCAGCAATGCAATCCGGACAAATAACCGACGCGCATTCGGCCTTTGAACGAGCCGCGGTTCTCAACCCCACCAACGCAGAAATTTTTTACAACCTGGGCGTAGCCCGCGAAAAATTGGCCCAGCCCGCTCGGGCAACAACAGCTTATGCCCGCGCCATCGCATTGCGCCCAGATTGGGCTGAAGCGTATTTTAACATGGGAAAAGCCCATCGGGACAACGGCGAAAAAACCGCAGCCATACAGGCGTACACGCGCTTTATAGAACTCTGGCGGGGAGACCCGCAAGTCGCGCAACTGGCGCGGCGTGAATTGGAAATGCTCAGGAAAAAGCAACCACAGATGAACACAGATGGACACAGATGAAAAGGGTAGCATTAGCGGCGGGCTAATTGCTGACCGCTAATCTTAAAGAGACCTCACATGAAAAACCCCCTTCCCGATAGCCGTGCCATTCGAAAATTTTTCGACGAGGCCGCCGAAAACCGGGACCGTTGGCGCAGGCGCAACCGCACCTATCACGAAGAAGTCTTGCGATTTTGCCGCTGTGCCGTGCCCGAAGGATCGTCTGTCCTGATCATAGGATGCGGCACCGGCGACCTGCTCGCGGGCCTGAAACCGGGGCGGGGACTCGGCATTGACTTCAGCGAAGCAATGATAAAGCGCGCCAAAAAAAAATATCCCGAACTGGAATTTCGCTTGGGACGCGCCGAGAATTTACCCGAAGGAGAGCGATTCGATTGGATCATCCTATCGGACCTGCTGGGCTTTTTGCCGGATATCCAGCGCGTATTCAGCGAACTGTGGAAAATCGTACTACCCGGCTCCCGCGTCCTGATCACGCACTACAATCCCCTGTGGAAACCCCTGCTAAAAATCGGGGAAATATTCCGCTTAAAAATGCCCGAACCCGTGCAAAACTGGTTGACACACCGGGACATTCAGAATTTACTTTATCTATCGGGCTTTGAAGAAATACGACGAGAGAGCCGCCTGTTTTTGCCGCGCCGCGTACCCCTTCTCGCATGGCTTGCCAATCGCCTTTTGGCAAGAGTGCCGGGACTGAGATGCCTGTGTCTCATACAGACACTCGTCGCGCGGCCCATCTTTCCCGCGCGGGAAGCATCCGCAGTCTCTTGCTCGGTCATCATACCCTGCAAAAACGAGCGCGGGACAGTAGAAGCCGCAATAGCGCGCACACCTGCGATGGGAGCGCATACAGAACTAATCTTTGTCGTGGGACATTCAACCGACGGCACCGCCGAAGAAGTCGAGCGATGCATGGCGGTATATAGTGGAACAGACATCCGCCTGATCCGACAAACCGGAACGGGCAAAGGTGACGCTGTGCGGCAGGGATTTGACGCAGCCAGAGGTGATATATTGATGATCCTGGACGGCGACCTGACCGTCGCGCCAGAGGAACTGCCCAAATTCTTCGACGCCCTCGTATCTGGCCGCGCCGACCTCGCAATGGGATCTCGCCTCGTATATCCCATGGAGCAAGAAGCCATGCGATTCCTGAACCTTCTGGGCAATCGGTTCTTCGGCTGGGTATTGAGCTGCCTGTTGGGACAACGCATTATAGATACCCTGTGCGGCACCAAAGTCCTGTTCGCCTCGGACTACAAAAAACTGGCAAAAGCGCGTCGAGACGTATGTGACTTCGATCCCTTTGGCGACTTCGATCTCCTCCTCGGCGCGTCCAAACTCGTTCGCAAAATCGTAGAAGTACCCGTGCGATACCGGGATCGGGTTTACGGAACTACGCAGATCCACCGCTTTCGGCACGGCTTTTTGCTTCTGCGCGTTTGCTGGACTGCGTTTCGCAAACTGCATTGAACGGTGTATCCTTTAAGGAGACATACCGTGTTCACTTCACCAATAGTCAGATACGGACTGCTCATAGCTATCGCACTCTGGAGCACCCAGGCGGATGCGCAAGAAGATTTAATCCTCCGCACCGGAGCGACCAGTCATGTGTGGACCTACTCTCGAGAGATGGGCGGAATCGCACTGACGGAACTGTGGACCAATGGTGCGGAACGGGAACAGTGTCTCGGTATTTTCCCCGGGCGACCAGGTCAACTGGGCAGAACGCAAACTGGAACCATCATCTACCAATCCATCCCCCTACTATTGCCCGCACCCGGCGACATCTTGCACCGGGGACACACCATCTCTCTTGCCCCATCTCGATACTGGGAACTGAAATCGCCGGGACGCGATATCCTCATAATAGATGATCCGGACATGGAATCCATCATCTGGACAACTGAAAAAGTGATAAAAGGATTAAAGCCGGACGCTCCAGCCATAGGTGAAAAAGCCTTATCCGACCTCATATCGGGCTTCAACGCCGTGCGCCTGGCGCAATTGAGCCTCTCGCGCTGGGAGTTCAAACAAGCCGCTGCCTATTACAAACAAGCCGCGCGCCATTTTGAATCCCTGGCCAGACAATCCGCGAAAAACGGCCTATCCGAATCGCCAATGCAAGACTACGTGCAGGCATTTCAAACCGCCGCGCAAGAAATTCGGAAAAATGGATCCCGCTGGGTTTGCCGCGACCACCTCACCGCAATCGCCAAGTTATTGACCGCATATCGCCGCGACCATCGCGGAGAAATACCCGACCAACTGGCCGCGCTTCAACAATGGGCCATTGCACAATCCCGGGCAGACTCCGAAACCGTCACCAGCCTGTTCCGCGCACCCGCAGACCGAGACAATACGCGACCCGTCAGCTATTTTTACAGACCCAACGCCGCTACAGGTGAAGCCATTGTCGTAAGCTATTACTACCCCGGCCGCCTCGTAGAACTGGTTCGACAGAACGAAAACTACCGCGTACAGGATCGTCCCATTGGACAAACACAGGTAGATTCACTTGTAGAAATGGGCAAAACGCTCCTATCGCAAAACGACACCCTCGCCGTACCAATACTAACCGTACTCACCCACGTCGCACCCGAGATGGAACTGGGCCATTGCCTCCTCGGCTATGCCTATTTAGAAATAGAGAACTACGACCGCGCGCGGGACGCATTTGAGCGCGCCATTGACCTCAACCACCGTCTATCCGAGGCGTACAACGGACTGGGACTCGTCTTCCAAAATCGTCCCAAAGGCATGTACAATGCCATCCGCTATTTCAGAAAAGCTCTCCAGTGGCCTCCAAATGAACAGCTATCGCAATTGTACAATACGCACCGCGATGCCCGTTTTCACATGGCACAGACGCGATATAAACTCAAAGAATACGATACCAAGCGCGACCTCGATCACGTAATCGCAATGGACCCGAACTACGCGCCGACCTACAAACTGCTGGGCAAATGGTGGGAAGAGCAGGAAGAAGACCATGAACAGGCAGCCATGGCCTATGCCCGCTATATAACACTCGCGCCCGAAGACCCGGAAGGCAGAGAACTGCTATCGAAAGCCTATTTGCGGAGCAAAAACTTCGATCGCATTGTACATTTGCTGGAAGACCACATCCGCGAATATCCCGAAGAAATCGCATCCCTGCCCATCCTGGCACAGGCATGTCTTGAACAGAAACGTCTGAACTGGGCACAGACATATTTTTCCCGCTATGTGGCGCACCTCAATCCGCAACACCGCGCACTTTATGAAGACATCCAATTCCTCGCATCCGCCGAAGAACTGGAAGAGTACAACAGCCTCGACACAGATGCGACGCGTTCCTCATTTTTGCGCCAGTTCTGGGCGCTAAAAGATCCAAATTTGATCACCGCGATCAACGAACGCAAACTGGAACACTACAGACGGGTATGGTATGCCCTGACAAATTTCTCAGAGAAAAAAAAGCCCTACGACCATCGCGGCGAAGTCTATATCCGATTCGGAGAACCGGATTATAGATCGCGGTCCAACATGTTGAATTTGGATCAGAGCCTCTCCGTGCAGCGGGTGAAAGAGCGCGTGGCTCACACGCTCTTTGGTAGCGAAGCCGCGCAACAGACCTACTTTGGCCCGGTATATCCCGTGCGGGGACTTCAAGCCAGACTAAGTGGCGCAACCCCGCTCAGGGCGCGACTCGATGCCGAATCCATGCAACAGTCTATCCAACAGTCACAGGAACGGGAGCAACAGCAACTGGAGGCGGGAGATGAAGAGCAGCGCACCGTGCGTACGGGACAGGCGACAGGCGATGACCAGACTGGAGAAGACATCAGCGCGTACGAACGGCTGGCGAATACAGTGGTCAACGCCGGGAACATGGGAAGTGGATTCTTTGATCTCCAGCCGGATTTCAACGCGGTCTCTGTACAGGAAGACGCCTCTATGGTTCGGTGGGAGACCTGGATCTATACCGATGTGAACGGCGGCATCGAAATAACCTTCACCGACGAAGCAATGACCGGCAATTTCGACTATGCGCCCCCGCCCCTGGATCCTCATATCCCCATCCGCACACTGGCCCTACTCAACCGGTACAATCCCCGCAGGGTAGCCGAGTTTGCAGCTCGGGTAACGCCGGATTATTACGTAACCCCAGAAAACACCCGCCCCCTACAATTTTATTACGACCTCGCGGATTTTCAGAGTACCAACAACGACGTAAGCGCGCTGGAAGTCTATACCGGAATCCCGCGGACATTGGGACAATATTTTGCCGAAAACAATACCACTGAATTGGTCGTGGAGCGAACCGTATCCCTCTTGAACGAACAAACCGGAGACGTGTATCGGCGCACAGGCGATGTGCGTTTTCGCAATGAAGGCGATCAAACCGGCATACAGGGTGCATTTGTCCCCGACGTCGTGCGCCTGGATGCCCCCCCGGGATATTACAAGCTGGAAGTACATCTGCAGGACCGCCTGTCCGGGCGACAGGGGCGTTATCGGCAAATAATCGAACTGGAAAAATATCAGACCCGCTCAATGAAAGTGAGCGACCTGGAACTCGCATGGCGCATTGCAGAAGGCGGACCCCAGGACAAATTCCGCAAAGGCGAGTTACACGTCGTACCCATGCCCACGCGAACTTATCCGAAAGGACAGAGCATCTTTGTCTATTACGAAATCTACAACCTGAAACGCGATGAATTCGGCCAGACCAAATACCAGGTAGAATACACAATTGCGCCAAAAGGCAAAGGCGTGGGTGGTGCTGTATCTCGCCTGGTGAGAACGCTCGGCGGCAAACGAGAAAAAGTGTTAATGGGATATGAACAGGTCGGAACAATGAACCTGGAGACCGTCTATACCGAACTGGAATTGGGCGACCGAGAACCGGGACGCTACGCGCTGGAAGTCGTGATAACCGATTTGAACAGCGAACAAACCGCCTCTAAAAATGCCCTTTTTGTCGTAGCACAGTGAGATAATTATGAATATTCGCTATTGGGTACACTTCCTTCTACTTTTCTGCTTTATCGGTCATGCCTCCGCCGAAGACACAGACCTGGACGCCGTTTATCTCAAAGCTCAGGCTCTCGGGCGAAAAACTCTGATCAGAGAAGCCCTCAAAACATTAAACGAAGCCGTGCCGAGTTCTGCGGACTCCACCCTGCTACTCGCTCGTATCGGCCATCTCTATCTCCGACTCCAACTGCCCGACAGTGCCGAAGCCGCATTTGTTCGCTCCCTGAAAAACGACCCGCACCATGGAGAGAGCCACCTGGGAATGGGACGCGTACTTCTGGAATATCGCAACAAACTCAAACGCGCGACCTCCCACCTCAAACAGGCGATACAGGCCGACTCCAACCGCGTTGAAAGCTACGAAGTCCTCGGCAGAACCTATCTGGCGCGCAGCAAAGAAAAAGACGCAATGGAAGCGGCCAACAAAGCACTGCAAATCAACCCCCGCTATGGTCCCACCCACCTGCTACTCGCGCGTCTCTATCGCAAAAAAGGCGATACCCTTCAAGCACTATCCCACTACAACACCTACCTGTCCCATGGCGCACAGGACGAAACGCCCGCCCTTGAATTTGCCCTTGAATTCCTGACCGAAAAACGCTACAACATCGTGACCCAGATTGCCGCACACATGTCCGATGCGCGCAGACTTCCGCTATTGGCGCAAGTACTTCTGGCCTCGCGGCGTTATGAAGACGCCCTATCCGTATTTCAAAAATATCTGGACACCCTATCTCAACGAGAAAAAGCAATCTATGAAGATATTTCCCTGATCGCCACCCCGGAAGAAGTCGCATCGTATCGCGCGATCTCAGACGACGACATGGACGCCTTTCTGAACGCCTTCTGGATCCGCAAAGACCCCTTTGGCACAACTGGCGGAAGCCAGAGACGCGCAGAACACTACCGCCGCGTCTGGCATGCGCGGACCTTCTTCGGGCGTTACAAATACCCCTTTGACCAGCGGGGCGAAATCTATATCCGATACGGAGAGCCGGATTACCGCTCGACCTGGCGAGAACCCAATGCCAGCGTACCGATCCCCGTACAGCGCATCCAGGAAAAACTCGCATTTCAACTCTACGGTCGTCCCGGCACAACCGTCACCTACACCGGCCCCGTATTTCCCGTCCGCATCGCGCTTCGAAACGTCGAAAGCAACCTCCCCCTCGAAGAAGACGACGGCACCCTCGGCCTGCGCGGATGGAAACCCGTAACAGCCGGAAATGATTTTTCCAGCGTACCCTGGGAAGTGTGGATCTATCCCGACATCAACCACGGCATAGAAGTCGTATTCACCGACGAAATGCACACGAATATCTACGGCTATGCCCCCGTACCAACCATCGATAGAGAAGATGTTTATGACGTCGCTTCCCGCGGGTCCCCGCTCAGATTCCTCCAAATGATGAACGATTTCTCACCTGCATCGCAAGTCGCAGCAGCAGCAGCGAAAAAACCCGAACGCTACGACACATCCGACCTCGACCCGCTCAACTTTTATTACGAGAGCTTGTCCTTTCGCGGAAAAAATGGCAAAACAGACCTCCAGATCAACATCGGCCTCCCAATAGATGAAGTGGCAATGTCCAGCGACCCGGACACCACAGTCGTAATCGAACGCCGCATCGCCCTCGTAGATGACCAGAACCGCGAAGCAAAACGCCTGCGGGAAGACGTAGGCATTCCCATACCCCCTGGACTTCGGGGAAAAAGCCTGATCGCCAGAGACCGCATCGACATCTCCCTATCCCCCGGAGAATACGATCTCGCCGTACAAATGTGGCGAGTCAACACCAATCGCCTGGGCAATTATCGGGAAAAAGTGCGCCTGCACGATTTTTCAGGTGACAGTTTAATGCTCAGCGATCTACAAATCGCACAGCATATCGAAGAACCGGCTTCCTCAACCGAAAGCCAGATCGATACCTTATCCGCACGCAACAAATGGCGCATCACCTCATCGCCATCTCGCACCTTTTTTCGCGGTACTCCCATCTTCGTCTATTTTGAAATTTACAACCTGACGCGAGACACCTTCGGGCAAACGCACTATCAGGTCGCCTTTGCCATAGCACCAGAAAAAGGGCGAGAACTCGCCTCGCAACCCAGAATACGGCGAAGCGATGGGGAACTGATCACCGTACAATACGAACAAACAGGGCGCGACCTCTGGACTACCGACTATGTCGAACTGGACATCGGCCGCATTGAAACCGGACGGTATCGGTTAATCATGACAGTAAAAGACCTCAATACCACCCAGACCACTGTTCGGGAAGGGATATTCCGAATTGTAAATCGGTAAAAAGCAACCACAGATGAACACAGATACACACAGATAAAAGGCGTTTTATACCTGGCATCTTGAGCGTGTCGAAAGCGTGTGCCGTTGCCTTGCTAAAGCAGTATATTTCTTGCAGGTATATTGAGAGGGGTAACACCGCAACCATCCGTGTTCATCCGTGTTTATCCGTGGTTGCATTTCACGCCTTTATATGAGCGCAGAACGAACATATCCAACCGCAGATTCGCCAGATCCTGCAAACAAAGGGGTCACAGTCCGATCATTGATCTTTGGGCTTGTGCTGGTCGTCGCAATCAGCGCACTGGCAACGGTCGTGCGATACATCTTGCACAGTTCCTTCATGGCCTACAGCCACATGCCCATGGGCAACCTGATGCTCACACTGCTGTGTTTGATCGTCTGCAGTGTGCTCGCGCGGTGGTTTGGCAAACCCTTTGCCTTCT
>JAJEAX010000280.1 GCA_022822565.1 Candidatus Latescibacterota bacterium | reverse complement strand
CCCACAAAAAAATGTGCATGGGCATTGTCGGGATGCCGTTGCACATAATTTTCAAATAGGGGAATCAATTCACGAGGCATTCGACCTTCGTAATAGACCAGCCCCAATAAGTGATGCGAGGGCCAGTGGTCTGGGTGTTTGGCAATTGCGCGCGTCAAATATCCAATGGCCGCATCGCGCGCTTCAATGCCGTAATTTTCCAAGCTCAATGTTCTGACGGTTCTCCTGTATCTATTGAAATCCGAACCGTAATTCACAATTCTGCGCTCGCCATCGAGATATCGCGTCATGTTCCACATCTCAAAGCGCGCCGCCCAATACAATGGTCCCACATTGTCGGGGTCGCGTTCAATACCCCGTTTGGCATATACGATTGCGGTTGTTCGCCGCCCGATGCGCCAGTAATACTCGGCCAATGAGGTCAAAATATTTCCATTATTGGGTTGTTTTTGCATCGCCCTTTTCAACCATCGCTCTGCACTGTGTACATGACTTTTGCCCTGCAACATGTACAATGCGCCCAGTGCGTGGGCCGCGCGTCCCAACGGATCGCTTTTTGCAGCCTCTTTTAACAGCGACTCGCGTTCATCAAACCCACGCGTTGTATCTGAGGCTGCAATGAGCAAAGAGTCGATATTTGCCCAGGCTACATTTGTTGATGTGACGAATATGAGAACTAATAGCATTCGCAATATCATTTGGCGTCTCCTCGTATGGGGGGGGAATGGGGTATTTCTATTTTAACCGCTAAGATGCATAGAAGTTGCCTCAAAAGACACAAAAAAACCGCCCGTTGTGTTGGGCGGTTGGGGTGAATATCGGGACATGGGTATCGGTTGTTTACTTTACAACCGGGTAGCGTTTTATTTTATATGGTAAAAACTCTTGACAATCTCCGTTTGGAGATATTATTTGGGTGGTAAATATCAAACGTTGTCAAAGGGTAATTTGAATGAATAAACCGCAGGCGTGCGTTAATTGCGCCTGTGTGAACGGCGAAGGGCTGTCTGGGTTGGAGAGCCTTGTGGCCCTTCGCCGCAAAAAATAGAGATAGGAACGGCCTTGTAAACCGTCACCCGCTCTGTTTCACAATGTAAAACGCCAAAACCACAAAATCAAGTTGCATTTTTTCTCCTGAGTTATGTACTGGCACGGTTTTTTTGTTTTTCCAATCAAAATGAAAATGGGTGATGTCAAAGCTCTGATCATCTTGAGGTGCTGACCGTGTTTCTACGTGGATCACCAGGTTGGGTTGATTTTTCTCACACGTTTCAGTCATATGCACCTTATAGCCGAACCATCTTGTATCTCGTTTTCGTCCTTGTTTAGAATAAGCGAATCCCACTGTTTAGGAGAAATTAGATGGGCGAGTTGGTAGGGCTTTTGTTTTTTGTCTTTCTGTATTTTGTGCCGGTCATTGTTGCAGCTATTCGCAAGCACAGTGATTTGGGCAAGGTTTTTGTCATCAACCTCTTTCTCGGTTGGACATTTATCGGATGGGTGTGGGCACTTGTGATGAGTGTTTCACGCGGGAAAGAAGTATCCGGGACATGGCCAATGTTGCTGTTGTCTATATCTGTAATAGTGCTGTTGTCTATAATAGCGATGGCGATAATTCCACTAATACAACCAGCTTTGGTATTCGTGGGGGTTCTGGCGTTTTTCTGGATGCTTGTGGAGCAGGTTTTTTAATTCTTAATTGTCAGGGAGGGAAAGATGTTGAAAAAGTTTATCTGTGCTGTGCTTTTCTGTCTGTTGTTTGCTGGTGTAGTATTTATTTCTCAGGTTCATGCTGGCGCGAATATCAATGCCACCATTACTCTCGACCTTGTGCCTGCTGGCGGACAAGGCAATCAGGTAGATGATGGTGTTATCTCGGGTACTGTTTCTGGCCAAGGCGCGACTATTGTTGTTGAAGTGTTTGCAAAAGGTGTCACCACACCACTTTCAGGGATGTCAATCATATTTGATTTTGACACGTCCCTGGTGTCTTTTGTCAGCGTTGAAAATAGCGCGTTTGCCTTTGTGATTCCAGAGTCAACAGGGGCGAACCTTGCCTCGCCTGTGCCTGTTTCTTTGCCACCATCGGGTTTTTTGGGGCAAGCGACGTTTACAACAATAGCAGATGTGACGGGTCGAGATTTTTTCATCGGTCTCCAAAGCGTCGTGTTGGCCGAAACTGCTACATCCTCTGATGTCATCACATCGACAAGCACTGTTCTTTTTACCAACACGATAAAACCTTTCCCCGGTGATCTGAACCTTGATGGCAATGTTAATTTCACCGACTTTCTGCTGTTCGTGGACAATTTTGGGCGGACAGGGCCAGCACCGACACCGCCACAACCTGTTGTGCGCGTTGTTCAGGTTACTGTCCGTGATACGGTTACGATTACCGCCCGTGACACCATTACAGTTCAAAATACTGTTCGGGATACGGTTATTCTCCGCGATGTTGTCCGTGATACGATCACCGTCCAAAATACCATCCGTGATACCATCACCCTCCAGAATACCGTCACCATCCGCGACACCATCACGGTTCAGAATACTATTCGTGATACGATTACGGTTCAGAATACCATTCGTGACACCATCACAGTGGGTAGCGCGACCCCGCAAGAAGAACGCGCCAGAAATTTATTGGGATTTTGGAAGCTGATCGCTGGGCTATCAGGCAGCAGCGTATTAGATTACTATTACATTTTGGGATATATCTCTGACCAGGCGTTTAACGACGGGGAACTGCCTGTATGGGGGGGTGATGATTGGGGGCGTAGGATTCTTGGCGGTTATAGCAAAGGGTTAAGCCAGTACACAATTTTGGAGAGCAACAGTAGCTATAATGGCTTCTTTGTCTTTGATATTCAAGGCGACAAGGCAGTGGGCATTATGTATTTCTATGACAAAGGCGAGTCGATCAATCAAGGGAGTGTATATAATCTTACCTCTAATAGTGGCCGCACACAAGGCGAGGGTTTTGACGTTCACGCTCCTAAATTAGCTATCCCACCTGAGCTTGCTGACCAGGGGCGTAAGGTAGGTGCAATTCCACAAGAAATTATAGACGCCCACGATAGACTAAAAGCACGTTTAGACCAATCGGATTTGTAGAAAATTGAAAAACTTGAGACAAATAGAAGACTCGATGCAAGTCGAGTACGAGTACTTGATGCGCCCTATGCCAATCGGAGAAAAGCAACGGGCTGATCTGATTAAAAAATAAAATCTGAACGAGTAAAGGAGAGAGACAGGCGATCGCCTGCTCTCTTTCACAATCTCAAACACCAGAACCTCAAAACCAAGGGTGGAAACAGAAGATGATACACCACATCCCAACATTGAAGCAACCGTTGGCACTGTCCGGCTTTGCCTCTCTGTTCTCCTTTTTCCAAAATCTGTTATTGATCATTCTGACATTGCTGGTCTTTGCAGGTCAAGCCTCTGCAGGTCCCAATGCCAATGCTGTTGTGTCAGTTGACATTGATGCCAGCGACAATAAAATGAATGATGGCAATACAGCGGCGATGCCTCTGTCGTTTAATTCCGGCCGTTCAGCGCAGAATAGCTTTTCTCTATCACTGGATGTGGATGGTAGCGCAGGTGATCAGTCAGTTACCTCAGCCAATGTATCCACCGATGAGATGGTCGCTATTCAGATCTTTGGGCAAGATATTCGCAATGCAAATGGTCTTTCAGTGCGCTTTGAATACGATGCCGGTCAGGTGACTTACGACGGTTTTGCTGCTGGCGATGTGCTGCCCAATGCCCAGGCCCTGCCATCGCAAGGTACAGGTTTTGTCGAAATAGGCATCGCGTCTTTAGGTGGTCAAGCAACAGCCAACAGTGGTTTGGTTGGCACAGTTCGCTTTCGCACAACAGGAGGGTTTTCGGGCACAGTGATTCGGTTGGTGCGTGCGGAGCTTGGTCGAAGTGGGCAACTCCAAAGTATGACCCTGGATGTGCGGGTTGAGTTAAAGTTACAGTTACAGGTCCTCACACCGGACTTTAACCGCGATGGGAAGGTCGATTTTTCCGACTTTTTGGTGTTTGCGGGTCAGTATGGGGCCCGTCAGAGCGATGGGAGATATGAAACGAAGTATGACTTAGACAGCGATGGCGCGATAGGCTTTGGCGATTTTCTGATCTTTAGCATCAGCTATGGCAAAGATGTCTCTACGCCTCCTGGCGGTGGTGGCGGTGGTGGCAGTGCAACGGCAGTTGACATTCCGGATGCGAACCTGCGTGCGGTGATTGCGGATAGTCTGGGCAAGGCGAGGGGGGCGGCGATCACGAGGGCAGAGATGGCGACCTTGACGCGCCTTGCGGCACCGAACTCGAACATCAGCGATTTGACCGGGCTTGAGCATGCAACTGGTCTGACAAGATTGGTACTTGGTGCAGTGTCTGTGTCTGGGGGGTTGGTTAATAGTAACGAAATATCCGACCTCTCGCCGCTATCCGGCCTGACCAACCTGAGAACGTTGAGTCTTTCCTTTAACCGCCTCTCAGATGTGTCTGCGCTGTCTAACTTGACCAACTTGACATGGCTGAATCTTGGTGCCAACGATTTGACGGGCGGTATTCCATCTTGGCTGGGCAACCTCACAAACCTGGAAGTGCTGCATCTTTTCAACAACGCATTGTCGGGTCGTATTCCTACCGAGTTGGGCAACCTGACCAACCTGGAAGTGCTGGGGCTTCATGGCAACCAGTTGTCGGGCAGTATCCCATCCGAGTTGGGCAGCCTCACTAACCTGACAGAGCTGTCTCTTAACGGCAACGAGTTGTCGGGTGGTATCCCCTCCGAGTTGGGCAGCCTCACAAACCTGACACGGCTATGGCTCAGGAACAACGCGTTGTCGGGTGGTATCCCCTCCGAGTTGGGCAGCCTCACAAACCTGACAGGGCTGGCTCTTAACGGCAACGATTTGTCTGGTAGTATCCCTGTCGAGTTGGGCAACCTCACTAACCTGGAAGTACTGTGGCTCAGGAACAACGCGTTGTCGGGTGGTATCCCCTCCGAATTGGGTAGCCTCTCCAACCTGATAGGGCTGGCTCTTGACCGCAACCAATTGTCTGGCAGTATCCCCGCCGAGTTGGGCAACCTCACTAACCTGACAGAGCTGTATCTTTTCGCCAACGCCAGTCTCTCCGGCCCGTTGCCCGGTTCATTCACCGGTCTGGACGCTCTCGAACTCCTACATATGGATGGCACGGGTTTGTGCGCGCCGACGGACGCCGCGTTCCAGACGTGGCTGCAGGGGATTGCGAACAAACGGGGCGTTGTCAACTGCGGCGACGTGCCAGCGTCGGATCGGGATGCGCTGGTGGCACTGTACAACGCGACGGATGGGCCGAACTGGCGTTTCAAGACGAACTGGTTGAGTGATCGACCGCTGAATGAATGGTATGGCGTGACAGCCGACGCCAGTGGACGGGTGACACAATTACGCCTTTACGCCATCGCAACCGGCGACGGTGACACGGTCGGTGTAGATACACGTGCAAGCGGCGGTTACTACTTTATCGGCAACGGATTATCTGGCAGCATCCCGTCAGAACTGGGCAGCCTCGCCAACCTGACAGAACTGTGGCTTCAAGGCAACGATTTGACGGGTGGTATCCCATCCGAGTTGGGCAACCTCACTAACTTGGAAGTGCTGTGGCTTAGGAACAACCCGTTGTCGGGTCGTATCCCTGCTGAGTTGGGTAGCCTGACCAACCTGACACGGCTGGATCTTTCCTTCAACGAATTGACGGGTCGTATCCCTGCTGAGTTGGGCAACCTCACAAACCTGCAATGGCTGGTTCTTTACCAGAACGAGTTGTCGGGTGGTATCCCTACCGAGTTGGGCAGCCTCACTAACCTGACAGTGCTGGATCTTTCCTTCAACGAATTGTCGGGTGGTATCCCCTCTGAGTTGGGCAACCTGACGAACCTGACAGCTCTGTCTCTTGGCGCCAACGATTTGACGGGCGGTATTCCATCTTGGCTGGGCAGCCTCACAAACCTGACACGGCTGGCTCTTTACGCCAACGAATTGTCGGGTAGTATCCCTGTCGAGTTGGGCAACCTCACTAACCTGCAAGAGCTGTGGCTTGGCGCCAACGATTTGACGGGCGGTATTCCATCTTGGCTGGGCAACCTCACAAACCTGCAAGAGCTGTATCTTAACGGCAACGCCGGTCTTTCCGGCCCGTTGCCCGGTTCATTCACCGGTCTGAACAATCTCACAACCCTGTCGATGCAGAACACGGGGTTATGCGCGCCGATGGACGCCGCGTTCCAGACGTGGCTACAGGGGATTGCGAGCAAATCGGGCGTTGTCAACTGTGGCAGTCCAGACCTGATCGTGGAATCCCCTTCGGTAAACGATAACACCCTGACAACAGGACAATCCTTCACGCTGAGTGCTACGGTCCGCAATCAGGGCAGTAGGCAATCCGCTGCAACGACCTTGCGCTACTACCGCTCGTCAGACGCGACGATCTCTACAACCGATACAGAAGTCGGCACAGACGCGGTGGATGATCTTGCCGCTTCCAGGACCAGTGCTGAATCGATCAGTTTGACTGCGCCGTCGAGTGCGGGGACCTACTATTACGGTGCGTGTGTTGAGAGCGTCAGCGGGGAGAGCGATACCGACAACAACTGCTCGGATGGGATTCGGGTGACGGTGGAGACCGGACCGGATTTGGTGGTTGAGTCGCCTTCGGTGAGCAACAGCAGTCTGACTGTCGGGCAATCCTTCACGCTGAGTGCTACGGTTCGCAATCAGGGTGGTAGCGCATCGGCCTCTACGACCTTGCGCTACTATCGCTCGTCAGACGCGACGATTTCGACCGGTGATACAGAAGTTGGCACGGACGCGGTGGATGGCCTTGCCGCTTCCATGACCAATGATGAATCGATCAGTTTGACTGCGCCGTCAAGTGCGGGGACCTACTACTACGGTGCGTGTGTTGCGTCTGTCTCTGGCGAATCGAATACGAATAACAACTGCTCGCCTGCGGTGCAGGTCACGGTCAGTAGTGGCAGCGGAACGCCAAAGATCTACTGGACGGATTGGAATGCGGGCAAGATTCAGCGGTCGAATCTGGACGGGAGCGGCGTGGAAGACCTTGTCTCGGGATTGATCTGGCCAAGCGGCATTGCGCTGGATGTAGGCAGCGGCAAGATCTATTGGTCGAATTTGTTGGATCCGGGGCCGAGCAAGATTCAGCGGTCGAATCTGGACGGGAGCGGCGTGGAAGACCTCGTTACGGGATTGAACTGGCCAAGTAGCATTGCACTGGATGTAGGCAGCGGCAAGATCTATTGGACGGACACGGGGCCGAGCAAGATTCAGCGGTCGAATCTGGACGGGAGCGGCGTGGAAGACCTCGTTACGGGATTGAACTGGCCAGGTAACATTGCACTGGATGTGGGTGCCAAGAAGATGTATTGGTCGGACAGTGAGGCAGGCAAGGTTCAGCGGTCTAACCTGGATGGTACCAATGTTGAAGACCTCGTTACGGGCTTGCGTGGTCCATTTGGCATCGCGCTGGATGTGAATAGCGACAAGATGTACTGGACGAACAGTGACAAGATTCAGCGGTCTAACCTGGATGGTACCAATGTTGAAGACCTCGTTACCACAGGATTGCGTGATCCAGTGGGCATTGCGCTGGATGTGGGTACCAAGAAGATGTATTGGTCGGACAGTGAGGCAGGCAAGGTTCAGCGGTCTAACCTGGATGGTACCAATGTTGAAGACCTCGTTACGGGCTTGCGTGGTCCATTCGGCATCGCGCTGGATACTTCAGGGCGTAGCGGTAGCGGTGGCAGTCCAGACCCGATCGTGGAATCCCCTTCGGTAAACGTAACACCCTGACGGCGGGACAATCCTTCACCCTTCAGGCAACCGTCCGCAATCAGGGCAATGGGCAAGCCCCTGCAACGACCTTGCGCTACTATCAATCTGTTGATGCGACTATATCTTCAAGCGACAGACAGGTAGATAGTTCCTCGGTAGGTATCCTGCCTTCTTCGGGCAGGAGTGTCCAGTCACTCAGTTTGACTGCGCCGTCAAGTGCGGAGACCTACTACTACGGTGCGTGTGTTGAGAGCGTCAGCGGGGAGAGCGATACAGACAACAACTGCTCCCCGGCGGTGACCGTAACCGTTAATGCAGCTTCTTCGTCGGATCGGGATGCGCTGGAGGCACTGTATAACGCGACGAATGGGCCGAACTGGACGAATAAGGCGAACTGGCTCAGCGACAGGCCGCTGGGCGAATGGCACGGCGTGACCACCGACGAAAACGGACGGGTTGTTGATTTGTACCTGCCCGGTAACCAATTGCGTGGACAGATACCTTCGGCGTTGGGCAACCTGTCTAAACTTACAAGACTGCATCTCTACAACAACCAGCTAAGTGGGGCTATACCATCCGAACTGGGACAACTCACCAACCTGACCAGCAAGCTCGATCTCGGCAACAACCAGCTAAGCGGGGCTATACCTTCTGAGCTGAGGCAACTCACCAACCTGACAAATCTGAGACTCAGCAATAATCGGTTGAATGGACCGATACCGACTTGGATCGGTAGCCTTTCCAATCTGACTTGGTTGAGTTTGGGGGGGAATCCGTGGAGCGGTTCAGTGCCAGCCGAGCTTGACAACCTCTCGAAACTGGAAAGTCTGGAACTCAGAAGTATGCGGTTGAGCGGCGCAATCCCAACCTGGATCGGCAACCTTTCCAACCTGAAATTTCTGTATCTTTACGACAACCAGTTGAGCGGCGCGATACCGACTTGGATCGGCAACCTTTCCAACCTGGAAATTCTGGAGCTTTCCAGCAACACCGCTTTGTCGGGTGAGTTGCCGACGTCTTTGGTCAACCTCACTAACTTGAGATTGCTGGATCTGCGTAACACGCAGTTGTGTGCACCGACAGACGCCGCGTTCCAGACGTGGCTGCAGGGGATTGCGAACAAATCGGGCGTTGTCAACTGCGGCGGTGATAGCAGTGATGGCGGCAGTACGTCAGTTACCATTCCAGATGCAAACCTGCGTGCGGTGATTGCGGATAGTCTGGGCAAGGCGAGTGGTGCGGCGATTACGAGGGCAGAGATGGCGACCTTGACGCGCCTTGAGGCATATGATGCAAACATCAGCGACTTGACCGGGCTTGAGTTTGCGACCAGTCTGACAGTGCTGTATCTTTACGAAAACAACATATCGGATGTGTCTGCACTGGCGAATTTGACCAGCCTGACAGAGTTAGATCTTGCCTACAACAGCCTTTCGGATGTGTCTGGGCTGGCGAATGCGAATTTGACCAGTCTGACAGAGCTGTGGCTTTCCAACAACAGCATCTCAGATGTGTCTGGGCTGGCGAATGCGAATTTGACCAGTCTGACAGAGCTGTGGCTTTCCGGCAACAGCATCTCAGATGTGTCTGCACTATCTAATTTGACCAACCTGACAGACCTGATTCTTTACAACAACCGCATCTCGGATGTGTCTGCGCTGGCGGGCTTGACCGGTCTGACCAGTCTGAGTCTTGACGACAACAGCATCTCGGATGTGTCTGCACTATCTAATTTGACCAACTTGGACTTTCTATCTCTTTCCGGCAACAGCATCTCGGATATATCTGCACTATCTAATTTGACCAATCTGGACTTTCTGTATCTTGACGGCAACAGCATCTCGGATATATCTGCACTATCTTCCTTGACCAACCTGACAGACCTGGATCTTTCCGACAACAGCATCTCGGATATCGCACCTCTGGTCGCAAACACGGGATTGGGCAGTGGAGACAGGGTTGATGTGAGAAACAACCCACTGAGTGCCACATCACGCAACGTGCATATTCCAACTCTTCGGAGTAGAGGGGTTAGTGTGCGCTAATGATCGACGATGAGATTTACGTAGCGGAGTTTGAGACCAGTTCTTCGGGCGGTGGCGATGGTGGTGGGACGCCAACAACAAGCACACCAACCTCGCCCTTCGATCTGTATGCTTTCAACGGTAATCCGGCAGGTATCACGTATGCCAACAACCGATTCTATGTGCTTGATGAGGCTGATGATAAGATGTATGTGTACACCGGTTTTGAGCAATAAAGTGGGGGTAATTATTTAGGTTCTTGCAGTCGCGTAGGAGGGAAATCCCTTTCCCGACCTTGATCGCGGCAGGGATGCCGCTCCTACAGCATCTTTTTTCCTAATTATTAAATGCCTCGGCACAACGATGCTGGGGCGTTTTTTAGAGGAAATCGCGTCACGTATCCAACGCTTGCTCAAATGCCTCAAGACTGGAGACCTGGACCGCCGCACGATGCAACTGCTTCAGGCGTTGCAAATCGTCAATGGCGGCAATGATGTCGTGAAAGATATGTACCTCACAAATACGGGTAAGTCGCTTCGGGAGTGTAGTCCGGCAGGAGTTCTTCGTGGGGCTGGCCGGGGATTAAACGCGTACCATCGGTAAAACCTTCTGGACGGTCTTTGAGAAATTCGATGAGACGATTTCGCCAGGGTTGTATTCTCGTTTCAGCTTCGGGATCACGCGTGATGTCGCGCATTTCATGGGGGTCTTCGTCCAGGTTGAAAAGGTGTTCTTCGCCCGTTTGAGAATACCAGATGTATTTGTGGTGCCCATCAGTGACATAGTGGTTGCCGTGGTCGTAGGCATAGCAGCCAGCGTGTTCTCCGTGTAGAAATTCCCGCGCGCGATCGGTATCGTCTTGCATAATGGGCAGGAGGCTTGTGCCCGTGCAGGTATCGGGAATGTCGATGCCTGCTGCATCGAGGATGGTGGGCATGATGTCCTGGATGCCGACGGGGCTTTTGCAAGTTATTTCTTCGGGATATCCCCAGTTTTTTGGCGCGCGCATGAGGAATGGAATGCGAGCAGACGCTTCATAAGGCCAGGTTTTGCGAAAGAGGTTGTGGTCGCCCAGCATTTCGCCGTGGTCGGATGTGAAGATGGTCAGGCAGTTGTTGAGACCACCGGCATATTGGATGAGGCGGCCGATCTGGTCGTCTATGAAGTTAATCATACCGTAATAGGCCGCACGCGAACAGTGCATGTCGTGTTCGTCGAGGCTAATTTGCCATGCATTGGGATCGAGACCCTTTTGGGAACCGTCGTATTTGGGTGCCCAGTCTCCGATGACGGGATCGGGCAAGTTGCGCTGGACATAGCGGTCGTAATAGAGGGCTGGCGGGGTAAGCGGGGGATGGGGGTCGATAAGGGATATGTTGAGAAAAAAAGGGGCCGTGGGATCGCGTTTTTGGAGAAAATCCATTGCCCTGTCGATACACCAGAAGGTGTGCATCTGTTCTTCGGGCAAGTGGTGTGGGCGACCAATCCATCCATTGGAGGAAATACCGTGGGCCATGCCGGGATGTACTTCATTCCGGTTGTGGTATTGCTGTAGCCATTCGACATACTCGTTGTGGTCGCCCCGTGTGGCGTCGGCCAGTTGCATGTGGTCGAAACCATAGCGCTTGCGTTTGGGGTTCAGGTGGAGTTTGCCGATCATTTCTGTTTGATACCCCGCCCTGGACAATTCGCCAGCGAGGGTGTGAGGCGGGTTCCATTGGGCACTTTTAAATCCGACAACGCCATTTGCTGCGGGTGCCGTGCCGGTCATCAGGCAGCGGCGGGCGGGTATGCAACTGGGGCACTCGGAGTATCCGCGGTGAAAGTGCGTGCCCGTGCGGGCAAGCCAGTCCAGGTTGGGTGTTTGCAGACACGGGGGACTAACAGGATCGAGACCTATGCAGTCGCCGCGTTGCTGGTCGGTCATGATGAGCAGGATATTTGGTCGAGAATCTGACATATTATGCTCCGCTGCTATGTCGTGGGAATGACGGGTAGCGTGATGTGGGATGGGTATGCGTTTGAGTGATGGACGGTTTGATGGGCCTGGCGCATCTCGGTCTCACGGCCCAAAGAGCCGCCTGTATTGAGATTGCGGTCGAACCGGGGAAAGTTGGAAGAAGATATTTCAAGGCGGATACGGTGGCCTTTTTTGAAGACGTTTCCGGTTACGCCGAGATCAATTTGATATGCATAGACGTTGCCGGGGTTGAGTAAGGTGGGATTGGTGAGACTTTCCCGAAAGCGCGCCCGCAAGATGCCATCGCAGAGGTTCATAGCATATCCAGTGGGCGATACATCGACGAGCTTGGCGGTCCAGTCCGTGTCTGTACAGTCGGTAGCGGCGTAGATGACGGCTTTGATGGGACCCGTGACCTCCAGAGGTGTTTCGAGGGGATCGCTGGTGTAACAGAGTACGTCGTTCCGCATTTCTATGGGACGCTGGTCATAGGGTCCCCATGGTACGATGTGGGGTGAACAACAGTTGTTGCCGCCCATTGTCGGGACGGGATAGTGCGGGTGATAGGTGTAGTGGTCGGGTGATTCGTCCTCCGGTGATGCTGTGGAGAGCGTGCCGTTGCCGAGTAGCGTATTGGCACTGCCGCCCGAGTGCAGGTGCCATTTTTGCCATTGGGTTCTCGCAAGCGGCCATTCGCACTCGTCGCGCCACTGGTTGATACCCATGATGAAGAGGCGCAGAGGCGGTTCATCCACAATGCCGTTGTCAACGCCTTTGAGCCAGTGGTCGAACCAGCGCTGTTCGAGGCTTTCCAGATCGACCATTGACGGTGCGCCAAAGTCAATGTCACCTGTTTTGGGCGATAGGCTGAGAGAATGTGGCCAGGGTCCGACGATGAGTTTGCTCTTTTTGGCTTCTTCGGTGCGACCGTGCAGGCGCAAGCCGTTGAAGTTGGTGAAGGTCTGTGCCGCGTAAAGATCGTACCAACCGCCCATGTTGAACGCGGGGACGGCAATTTCACCCCATTTGGTTTCGTCGTTGAATTGTTCCCAATAGTCGTCGTAGGCATCGTGATCGACCCAGTCTTTCCAGAAATTCAGGTTGCGGCCTGCCCGCTCGTCCATTTCTATGAGGGGCAGTGCGCGGAAGGCTTCGGTCCAGTTGTGGAACTCAATGGTTTGTGCAGTGCGGGCGTTGGTGCGCATGCCCCAGGTCATCAGGACATTGAGTTGGAAAGCACCGCCGGGGTGGACCAGGCCAGAGTAATAGTCCGCGCATATAACGCGGGGTGTGATGCATTTGAGGTACTGGCTGCGATATGGCGCGCTGCGCCACTGGACCGTGCCGCCATAGGAACTGCCGGCCATCCCGATTTTGCCATTGCACCATTCCTGTTTGCCGATCCATTCCTGAGTGTCATACCCGTCTTCACCTTCCCGAAAGGCGTAATATTCCCCTTCTGAGTCCCACCGTCCGCGACAGTCCTGAATAACACAGGCATAGCCATTGTTGGCGAGTCGCCGGGCTTTTTCTACCATGTTGTCGGCGTTGTTGTCATAAGGCGTTCGCATGAGCACAGTGGGAAATTTGCCGCGTGCTCGAGGCAGGTAGATGTCGGCCGAGAGATTGATACCATCTCGCATGGGCACTTTTGCGTCTAACTGCATGTTGACGTCGTAGTTGGTCTGCATAAAAACCTCCAATAGGGGAGATAGAGATTATTCGCACCACTCGCGGGCGTTCTGGAATATTTGAAGCCACGGAGAGGCTTGAAGATCGCGCTTCCAGTCCGTTGGCATATAGCCCCATTGCCACTTGAGAAAGGTGCGTTCGGGATGGGGCATCATGGCGAGGTGGCGACCATCGGGAGAGCAAAGACCGGCAATACCGTGCGGGGAACCGTTTGGGTTAAAGGGATAGGCTTCGGTTGCGGTATTATTGTCATCGACATAGCGCACGGGAGAGAGATTTTCGCATAAGACGCGGTCGAGTACGTCTGCACGGGGAAAAAATGCGCGGCCTTCGCCGTGTGCGACCCACACACCGAGGGATGCGCCAGCCATGTTTTTGAACATAATCGCTGGACTGTCCTGAATTTGCACGGTGGAAAAGCGGGATTCAAAACGCGCGGATTCGTTTCGAATAAATCGGGGTTGTGCCGCATTGGCAAGGCTGGGGAATGGAACCCAGCCGAGCAAGGCCATGAGTTGGCAGCCATTGCATACGCCGAGGCTGAAAGTATCGGGACGGTTGTAGAAGGCATCGAACTGGGCGCGAAGACCGTCGTTGAAGCGAATCACGCCAGCCCATCCTTTGGCCGAGTCGAGCACATCGGCATAGCTGAATCCGCCCACAAATACAACGCCTCTGAACCGATGGTCGAGTGCGATGGTGCCAGATAAGAGATCACTCGTGGTCACATCCCAGGGTTCAAAGCCCGCTGCGAAAAATGCAGAGGTCATTTCGCGATCTCCATTGCTGCCTTCTTCGCGCACGATGGCGACTGCGGGTTTGCGACTGGCATTGAGGATGGCGGGCGACGTGGGCATTGGCGCGAAGGGCGCGGTAAATTTGGGACCTGTGCGCGCGTACAGGGAAGTCTCTTCTTGCGCGACACAGGATGGATTGGTTTGCCGGCGTTCGAGCTGGAAACTCGTAGCTTCCCATAAGTCGCGCAATTCGGGCATGGGACTTTTGAGGACGCGCTGATTGTTGACAGAAATCTGGATATCGGGATTGGAGGTTACTTTTCCAATGGTCTGGATGGGCACGGCGACTTTTTCAAAAATTTCTCGCACGATCATCAGATTTTTGGGATGCACTTCAAAGACGAGGCCGAGTTCTTCAGAAAAGAGCGCGGGTATCGCATTGGCGCGGGTTTGAAGATCGATCTGAATACCACAGTTGCCGGCAAAAGCCATTTCCAAAAGCGCGGTGATGAGGCCGCCGTCGCTGCGGTCGTGTCCCGAGGCGATATAGTTTTTTGCGATGCAGGATTGGAGTGCGCCAATCGCGCGTTTGAGCAGGGCGGGATCATCTACATCTGGCGACGCGTCGCCGAGTTGCTCGTACACATGGGCGAGAGAAGACCCGCCGAGGCGATGTTTATCTGCGCCGAGATCGACGTAAAGTACGATGCCTTCGTCGGGGTGTTTTAAGTCGGGCGTGACGGTCTGCGTGATGTCGGGGCAGGTGACATAGCCCGATATGACAAGTGTGCCGGGTGTTTTGACGGTTTCGTCGCCATTATCTCCCGGCGCGATCGCAGCCATCGAGAGGCTGTCTTTGCCGCCATCTATAGCAATACCCAATTCGAGCAGAATATCTGTGAGGGCGCGGGCTGCATCGTAGAGTGCCGCGCCTTCTCCGGGCAATTTGGCCGCCCACATCCAGTTGCCAGAGCACTTGATGTCTTCGATAGCACTCAGGCGTGCCCAGGCGATATTGGTGAGCATTTCGCCCACGCACAGGCGTCCCATCGCCGCAGGATCGATGAGACCTTTAATGGGTTGTTCGCCAATGGCGGTGGCGGCGCCAGTCGTGCTAAAATGGCTTTGTGCAATGACAGCGACATCTGCTGCTGTTAGCTGAAGCGGTCCCACGCATTGCTGTTGTGCGACAAGCCCGGTTACACAGCGGTCAACTTTGTTGGTGAGAAAGCGTTTGGAACCCACAGAGACGAGGCGAAGCACGCGGTCGAGTGCTTTTTCAACGGTCAGATTATCGGGAAGGGTGAGCGGTGCTGTGCGGATGGGAAATCGGTCGAGTTTGAATGGCTTTTGCGGCATATCGCCGAGAACCTTTTCCAGATCGAGGTCAACGGGGGTGGTATTGTCTTTGCTGTCGAAGACTACCACCTGCCCATCGCCGGTCACTTCGCCGACAAAAGCATAGATGACCTTTTCGCGTTTGCAGAGGGCGTCAAAAAGGTGGGCGTGTTCGGGACGGATGAGCAGAGCATTATTTTCCTGATATTCAGCGCCCCATATTTCGAGCACAGATAGGGTTTCATCTCCAACGGGCACGGCGCGAATATCGATGCGGGCACCCGCAGGCTCAACAATTTCTTTCAGGACATTGCAGTTGCCACCCGCGCCCTGGTCGTGGATGCTGACAATGGGGTTTTGATCGCCGAGTTCGACACAGGCGCGGATCACGCGATTGAGTTTTTGTTCCATTTCTGCGTCGCCTCGCTGCACGGCGTTGAAGTCGAGTTCGGCTTCATTTTCGCCCTGTACCATGCTCGAAGCAGCGCCACCCCCCATGCCAATGCGATAGGCTGGCCCGCCAATTTTGGTGACGAGCATTTGGGGTTCGGGCTTCTCTTTATTTGTATGACGCGCGTCCATTTGACCGATTCCGCCGCTGAACATAATGGGTTTAATCCATTCTCTGCGTTCTCCATTGGGCAGGCGCATACCATAGGATCGCGTGTAGCCCTGTATAAGAGGTTCGCCGAATTTATTGCCGTAATCCGAAGCCCCATTGCTGGCTTCAACTGCGATTTGCAAGGGGGTGGCGAGGTTATCGGGATATTGAAAATCTGGATTTTCCCAGGGCAGGTCGTATCCGGGAATATACAAATTGCCCACGCAATACGCCGCTGTACCCGCTATCACGAGTGCGCCGCGACCTGTGGCCTGCACGTCTCGGATGCGTCCGCCCGTGCCTGTTTCTGCACCGGGAAAAGGAGCAACACCCGATGGGAAGTTGTGCGTTTCTGCTGTGAAGATGATGTCGCAGGTGCGGTCTGAGAATGCAAATGGAGAGGGACTGCCGATAGTGGTGGGAACAATAGTCCGTATTGGATACCCCCGGATGGCACTGGAATTGTCTTTGAAGGCTATAGTGCTGTTGTTGGGGTTGGCTTTGAGTGTCGATTGGATCATGGCGATGAGGTGGTCGGGCATCTCTTCGCCGTCGATGATAAGGCGGCCTTTAAAAAACCAGTGTCTGCAATGTTCGCTGTTGGATTGGGCAATGTCAAAGCATTCGACATTGGTGGGATTGCGTCCGATCTGATCGAGGAAGAGGTCTGTGTAATAATTGAGATCCCATTCGTCGAATGCCAGGCCCAGGGTGCGATTGATTTTTTCAAGGGCGCGGCGGCCTTCTTCTATGAGGGGAATCTCGGATACGGGTTCTGGTTTTGCGTCGGAGTCAAAGGAGGTGAGGGGGTGGGAATACAGGCATTCGGTCATGCGGTCGTGAACGAGGGCCAAAAAGATATTTTGCTGATCCAGGCTCAGGGTTGGCTCAATGAGGTAGCGCCGCGACCGTTCAATGCGCGAAATTTGCGTGAGACCGCAGGCGTGGCATATTGCCGTGGCATTTGTGGACCATGCTGTGGAAAAATTCATGCGCGGCCCCACTTCGAGGATCGTACCAGGTCCCGTAAGAAAGGATTGCTCTGCAAACCGATCTGCTTCAAAGGTTTCAGATAGAAGATAGGTGAGCCGGTTTTGCTGGTCGGCAGAAAGTGGACTGTCCGTTTGTACGTTGAAACAGTATTCGGTTTCAATATTTTGAATGTGTGCAGAGATGTGTTGCTGTGACAATTGGAGCAGGGTGTGTTGCTGCGTGGGGGATATGCGGAAGAAATGCTTCAAGCTCATGAGGTCCTCAGTAAATGAAATTGTTGTCTGCCTTTTTGAGCGAGGGGAGATTTTGATCGCGCCTGGAAAGGATTGGATTTTTTATGGGCCAGGAAATGTCTAAGTCGGGATCGTCCCAGGCAATACCGCGATAGGTCTCTGGTGCGTAAACATCCGTACATTTGTATGTGAAGTCCGCCACCTCTGTGAGAACGCAGAATCCGTGTGCAAAGCCGGGGGGGACATACAGGAGTTCGGACCGCGCCTCGGATAGATGAATGCCGGTCCACTGACCATAAGTGGGGGATCCCCGACGAATATCGACGGCAACATCGTATATTTCGCCTTTGAGTACCTGGATGAGTTTACCCTGTGCGCGAGGGGATTTTTGGTAGTGCAATCCGCGCAGTACGCCGCGGGTAGAGCGGGAGTGGTTATCCTGAACGAACGTTTCTAAGATGCCATTGGCTTCGAAATCGTCTCGTTTGTACGTTTCGACAAAAAAACCGCGATCATCGGAAAATCGCTTTGCGCGAACGAGGATGACGTCGGGTATGGCGAGGTGCTCAAATTCAAAGGGCATAGGATCAGGATGAGGGGATGAGAGGGTGATTGCGATGAACACTGGGGCTTGTCCCCACCTCCCACCAGCCCCCAGTTCTCAGCCCCTTGTCTCTACAAGATATCATCCACAAGCTGAGGGGCAAGCCCTATATAGGATTGAGGCGTTAGATTTTTCAGATTTTTGAGGTCTGCCTGTGGAAGATCGAGAGTATTGAGGAAGTTATCGAGATCATCCTTTGTAATCTCTGTGCCCCGGGTGAGGTCTTTCATGAGTTCGTAGGCATTCTCATATCCGGCTTTTCGCATGACGGTTTGCACGGCTTCGCCGAGGATTTCATAGGCGTTTTCGAGATCGCTGGCAATGGCCTGTTTGTCGATAGCGACCTTGCCCATACCATTCAGGATGGATTTCAGGGCGAGACACGCATGGCCGATAGCCGGGCCAATATTGCGGCTGGCTGAGGAGTCGGACAGGTCGCGCTGAAGGCGTGAGACGGGCAATTTGGTCGATAGGTGTTCGAGCAGGGCCGTGCTGATGCCCAGATTGGCTTCGGCATTTTCAAAGTCGATGGGATTGACTTTGTGGGGCATAGTCGAGGATCCTACCTCTGATGCGACTGTTTTCTGTCGAAAATAGGATAGGGATATATAGGTCCACATGTCGCGGGCAAAGTCGAGCGAGATGGTGTTGAAGCGGACGATCAAGTGAAAGACTTCGGCCATATAATCGTGCGATTCAATCTGCGTGGTGAGGGGATTGAATGTGAGGCCGAGACGCTGGACGAAATCGCGGGCGAGGTCGTGCCAGCGCACTTTGGGATAGGCCGCGACATGTGCGTTGTAATTGCCGGTGGCGCCATTGAATTTACCGAGGTATTCGAGCTGTGTGGCCTGTTTGATTTGTCGCTGCCAGCGATAGACAAATACGGCGAGTTCTTTGCCCATTGTGGTCGGGGTGGCGGGTTGGCCGTGCGTGCGTGCGAGTATAGAGAGGTTTTTAGTGTCTTGTGCGAGTTGTGAAGTGATCTGTGTAACCTGTTGTGCCAGTGGTAGAAAGACATCTTCTATAGCGGATTTAAGCATGAGTGCATGAGCGAGATTGCTGATGTCTTCAGAGGTGCAGCAAAAATGCACGGCTTCACTTATGTCGGCAAGCGATGTTTCCTCGAGGCGTTCTCTGACATAGTATTCGACGGATTTAACATCGTGATTGGTGACTTTTTCGATAGCGACAACGCGCTGAGCTTGCTGTTCATCGAAAGTGTCTATCCACGATTTTAACATCTGGTGTTCAGCATCGGTAAATGCGCGGACGTGTGTGAGTTCGGGGCGCGCTGATTGAAAGCGCAACCACTCGATCTCAATTTGCACGCGGTAGGCTATTAGTGCAAATTGAGAGAGACAGGGAACGAGGTCGGTCAAGCGGCTCGTATAGCGATTGTCGAGAGGGGAGAGTGCAGTGAGGGTCATGGGGAATCCTTTGCAGAGTCTTCCGGGTCACCGTATTCGAGGGGATCGTCATCATCGGGAAATTCAAAAACATATCCGCACGGGCATATCGGATGATCGGACTCGCGCGGAGCGTTGCATTCGGGACAGCGTTCAACGGGTTTGTAGAGATATTTGGCCAGTATGACAACGATGAGGACTATGGCAAATATAGTGGTGTAGAACATTGCGCAAAAAAAATAACAGGCGGGGAATTTTCCCGCCTGTTTATTTGTGTGTTCAGGTCGTGCCCATATCGCCTTCGCTCGTAACGGCTTTGACTGGTTTTTGTCGCGCGTTGGTGATGAGTTGGTCTATACGGTCCTGAAGGGTTCTAATGTCTTGCTCGAAATCGTCGAGTTCTTTGACGAGGTCATCGAAATCGAGCCTGATTGTACTCGCCTTCCTCAAACCCATTAGATTTCCTTTCTGATACGGGATGGCATCAGGGGAGAGGGGGGAAGTTTGGGAAAGGGAATAGGAATATAGGACAAGGTAGGGATGTCGTCAAGGAAGATTCGCCAACAGCGCATCGATTTGATCTCTTGTGGGGATCGCGGGTTGGGCACCTGCTTTGCCAACGGTTAGAGCGCCTGCTGCGCACGCAAAGCGAATGGCGGTTTCAAGGGATTGGTTTTCGCTTAAAGCGCAGGCTAGCGCGCCATTGAAGGCATCGCCGGCACCAGTGGTATCTATTGGTGTAGCTTTAAAAGCCGGTATGTGTAAAGTTTGATCTGGTGTCGCCAAAAACGCGCCTTGTGCTCCCAGGGTGATGATGGCGTTTTGAGCGCCTTTTTGGAGGAGTTTGTCGGCTGCCTTTGCGATATTTTTGGGGCTGTTGGGAGGAATGCCCGTGAAGTGTTCGGTTTCGGTTTGATTGGGGGTAATGAGAAACAGGTGAGGCCAGATTTCTTCTGGCAGATCTGCTGCTGGCGCTGGATTGAGTACGATACGGGTCTCGTTTTTTGTCGATAGATCTGCGGCCTGGACCACGGTTTCAAGCGGGATTTCGAGTTGAAGCAAGCATATTTCTGCGTTTTGATATGCCCGATCCTGAATTTGATCGGGGGATAGGGCTGCATTCGCGCCTGAAGCGACCGCAATGCTGTTTTCCCCGCGCTCATCAACGAGGATAAATGCAACGCCTGACGGTAAATCGGGATCGGATACAATCCATCGCGTGTCGATCCCTTCGCGTTGAAAGGCCGATAGCGCTTGCGCGCCAAAATCATCGTCCCCCAGACGCGCTACGAATGTGACCTGTGCCCCTGCGCGGGCTGCGGCAACGGCCTGGTTGGCGCCTTTGCCACCCGCAGCAGTAAAAAACGCGCCGCCGAGTACTGTTTCACCGGGGGCTGGCAATTTGTTGGTGCGAATAACCAGATCGGTGTTGGAACTCCCGATGACAAGGACAGAAGCCATGAGAACCTCTCAAACATATTACACAAATAACGTATATATCGCGCAATATAATACCAATATGCCCTGAAAATCTACAGGAAAATCCCCCTATTTGTGCGTGCGTCATTCTTGACTTGATAGGTGGGTTTGCTTATGTTGTGAAAGTCTTATACGTTTGAAGATTTTGGAACGAAGCGCGGGAAAAACGCGCCCTTTTTATTTTTGAAACTGGGGAACATTACATAATCTGCATCGTTTATCAGACAGGACAATATGTTAACGGTTCTTTGAATTATGCAGATTGGCGGATTATGAGACGAATTTTATATATCTGTTGTGCGTGTCTGATGGTGTTGTATTTGGGGTGTGCACAAAAAAAATACAGGCGATTGAGCCCAGAGGTTTATTACAAAGACGCGCAAGAAGCACTCGATAATAAGAAGTGCTACGACGCCGAGTTGTTGTTTAGAAATATGCTATCTGATTTTCCCGGATCTCATTTGTCAGATGAGGCACAGTTTGGATTGGGCAAAGCTTTTCAGTGTCAAAAAGATTATGTGACATCTATTTTTGAATACGAACGCCTGCTCAACGAATATCCCGTGAGTCCTTATGCCGCCGAAGCGCGATTCCAGATTGGCGAGTGTTATTATCAAGATGCGCGCGACATTCACCACGACCAGGATGAAACGCACAAGGCGATTCGAGAATTTGCGCGGTTTATCGAAGACTATCCACAAAGCGATCTCGTGTCTCAAGCAGAGGAAAGAATTAAAGCGTTGCGCAATCAACTGGCCCAGAAGGATGTCATGATTGCTTATGATTATGTTCTGTGGAAATATTATACCTCAGCCAAACTCTACGCGGAAGGCGTATTGAAGGAATATCCCGACACAGAGTCTGCTTTGGAGGCGCGCTTTATTATTGCACAGGTCAATTTGAAGACCGGGGCACTCGACGAGGCACTCAATGAGCTTACATTGCTGATAGGGCAGGACTTACCGGAGAAGTTGAAGGAAAAAGTCATTGAAGAGATGGAAAAAATAAAAAAAACGCAGTCCAACTGAAAAACCTCAGGATGACAAAGCGCGTTGGCATTTTTGGCGGGACATTTGACCCCATTCACATCGCACATTTAATTATCGGGCAGGAAATTATGCTCCAATGCGCGCTCGACCGGGTTGTGTTTATGCCGTCGGGCGACCCGCCGCTCAAACACACTATGACTTCGGCTGAAGATCGCGCGGTGATGGTCAGCCTGGCCGTGCGCGATTATCCGGGGTTTGAACTGAGTCGATTCGAGTTGTCGCGCTCCGGGAAATCCTATACGATTGATACCTTGCGTCATTTGCACAGGAATATGGGGGGGGACACAAAGATATTTTTGATCATTGGTGCCGATAATGCCGTTGAAATGGGCGACTGGTTTGACCCAGAAGGCGTGTTGGACCTGGCTCACGTACTCGTAGCTGAACGCCCGGGATTTGAGCGAGAGCGCGTTGATCCCGCTTTCAAATCCAGGATGCAGTTTATTGAAACCCCCCTGATAGATATATCGTCAACGGCGATTAGAGAACGAGTACGCAACAGAAAACCAATTTCTTTTTTGGTTCCCGACGCTGTCGCAGATTATATTAGAACCCAGGGGTTATATCTTTAGGGATAGAGACCCGCAACTTTCTACGGGTTTTGTTATGAGTGAAGAAAAACTCGAAGCCGAATGTCCCAGACTTGGAGGCATGCCCGAAGCGCGGATTCAGCGTTATTTCTGTGTGGATGATGACAAGTGTCACGCGCTGGCGCGCGTATCGGAAGATGCCAAAATCCTTTCAAAAGAAACCAAAGAAATTGTTGTGAAAGGTGAGGTCGTCAGAGGGTGGATTGTGGAATTGGAAGTGCCCGCCACTGATGGCGTGGTTCGCATGGATCTTGTGGCAAAGCCGTGATAATTATGTCCCATTCTGATAATTTACATAAGACGAAGGTGACGATCTTTGGGTCGGAATATGTACTCAGCAGTGAGGAGTCGGAGGAATATACCTCTGAGATTTCAAATTTTGTCGATAAAAAAATGAACCAGATTGCCGGGGACGAAAATACGGTTGATACCACCCGGATTGCACTGATGGCTGCATTTGATATTGCCGATCAAATTGTGCGTCAAAACAATCGGCATGAAAAAGACCGTATTCGCATAGATGAAGCACTCAGGCGTTTGGAACAACAGATAGATGATGCAAAGAAGTAAGAGGGCCCCTCTTATATCTCACCTCGTAAACCAGTACCTGAAAATTGTAAATAGAATTTTCCACCCTGCCTTGAGGGTGCCTTTTAGAGTGCCAGTAATTTTGGAAACGCCGATGCGTTTTCTATAACTTACTGGCACTTCTTGTATTTTTAACGCCTGTTTTGCCGCTTTGACCTGCATTTCTACTGTCCATCCAAAAGTCTTATCCCGCATATTTAAGTCCATGAGTGCCAGGTAGCGAATCGCCCGGAATGGCCCCAGGTCTGTATAGGATACGCCAAAGAGAATTTTGATGAGGCTGGTGGCCAGACGGTTGCCAAAGCGCGCCTGAATCATCAGCGCACCGGGTTCACTATTGCCCAGAACGCGCGAGCCTATCACGAGGTCGGCTCGGTTTTCCAGGATGGGCGCAATCAGATCCGGCATTTCGTTGGGGTGATCGCTGTAGTCGCCATCGAGAAAGACGACGATATCGGGATCATTGGTTGCTGCGATACCCGCGAGACAGGCAGAACCGTACCCACGGCGATTTTCTCGCACAATGCGTGCGCCCATTGCGGCGGCTAATTTTGCTGTTTGGTCGGTTGACCCATTATCTACGACGATGATTTCGGTGGGTAAATGACTGGGAATATCGCCAATTACTTTTTCTATGGCATCCTGCTCGTTAAAAACCGGAATAATAACTGAAATGCGTGGGGGAGCGGGCATAAGGTGTGTCCTCCCATGTTGGCTGGAGAATCTTTTTCTGCATTTTGATGGTTTCAAGATAAAGAGATATTCTGGACTTGTCAGATATTATATCGCGGGTAGTCGGCTTTTCTCTTGACCTTAATTTTGCTTTATCGTAAGTTTTCAACGATTCATAGATACTTATAAGTTATTGAAATATTGTATTGTCTAACAATCAATTACTGGAATTGAAATGGATGTTATAAAAGGGGCACAGGTCGAGGGGCGGCGCAGTGTTGAACGCGTTGATACCGGTTTGCAAATCCGTTTGGTACATCCCGATGGGATTGGAGAAGCCATTGGGTTACAGCGCGGCGATGTCGTAGAAACGATCAATGGACACCCGGTGCGCGATCCCATTGATTACCGTTTTTACATAGGCGAAGAAGACGTGTTGGCCACAGTGCGGCGAGGAGAGGATCAATTTTTATTTGAGATTGAAAAAGATATTGAAGACGATCTGGGCGTGGATTTTGAAGACATGCCCATTCTCAAATGCGATAATAAGTGCGTTTTTTGCTTTTTGCACCAGATGCCCAAAGGTCTGCGTAAAACCCTGTATTACCAGGATGACGACTATCGATTGTCTTTTCTGCACGGGGCTTATGTCACGCTGACTAACCTGTCTGAGGATGAATTTCAGCGCATTATTGACCAAAAATTGAGTCCAATGTACATCTCGGTTCACGCAACAGATCCCAAATTGCGAGCCGAGTTGCTCGGTCGCAGGCGGGCAACGCCTGTTTTGGATCGGATTGATATCTTAGCCAAACACGGGATTCAGATGCACGCGCAAGTAGTCTTGTGCCCGGGTATCAACGATGGTCAAGCACTTAAACAGACGGTTTTTGATCTTGCTGCGCGTCATCCGCGCGTTGAATCCGTGGGGGTTGTGCCGCTGGGCTTGACAAAATTTCGCAAGAATCTCCCCAGCTTGAACCGCGTGACACAAGCCGATGCAGCCCTGGCAATTCGCCAGGTAACAGCGTGGCAGAGTATGCTAAAAAAACGCCTGGGTACGCGCTTTGTGTATTTGGGCGATGAAATGTATTTACTGACGGGCCAATCTGTGCCTCCGCAATCTGAATACGATGGGTTTCCACTCGTCGAAAATGGAATTGGCATGGTTCGCCGCTTTGTCGATGGATTTGAAAATCGGATTGAGGATCTCGAAAATTTAGCATTACCACCGCAGCGTTTTGTTCTTGTAACGGGTATGTTGGGTACGCATTTTTTAGATGCAATGGTCAAACGCTTGAACCGTATTTCCTGGATTAATGCCCGCGTTGTACCTGTGGTCAATCGCTTCCTCGGCGAAGGTATAACGGTTTCTGGGTTGCTATCGGGCAATGATATTGGTCGCGCCCTGACAGATGCCTCTGTCGAGAGCGATGAGACTGTCCTTTTACCTCCCAACTGCTTAAATCATAATGGTCTATTTTTAGATGACCTTTTGCTTGAAGACCTGGTGCAAGAGGTGGGCTGTCGGATCATTGTGGGTACTTACGATCTGGTGGAGACCATTCAAAATGCCGTCTGGGGTGTGTCTGCTTCTATGGGGGCAGGAAGTGAGATTGTGGCGCACCCGTATATTGCATCACATCAGATGGAGAATTAGGCAATGGGCGTCGTGGCGATTGTTGGACGGCCAAATGTCGGCAAGTCAACACTCTTTAATCGGCTAATTGGCGAGCGCAAAGCTGTGGTAGATGACTTTCCCGGTGTCACGCGCGATCGCAACTATGCCCAGTGTACCTGGAATGGCAGAACGTTTACGCTGGTCGATACGGGCGGATATGTGCCCAATGCAGACGAAATAATCGCCGACCTGGTTTCCCGGCAGGTCGAGCTTGCTTTGGGGGAAGCAGACCTGTTGCTCTTTTTGGTTGATGCACAGACAGGACCTACGGATTACGATGCAATTATGGCGCGCAAGATCCGCGATTCGGGCGCGCCTTACCGGCTGATTGTCAACAAAGTCGATAAAGATGAGAACGAAGCTGATGGCGCGGCTTTTTACGGTCTTGCCCTGGGCGACCCGCTGTGCGTTTCTGCTATCAATGGACGGCAATCGGGTGACTTGCTAGATGAAATCCTTACATGTTTGCCAGCAGAAGAAGGCGACTCACAAGAAGAATTGCCCCCTCGAATCGCGGTATTGGGCCGTCCGAACATGGGTAAATCTACCTTTGTGAACCGTCTGATAGGGCGAGATCGGGTGGTGGTGAGCGAAATTCCAGGAACGACTCGCGATGCGATTGACCTCTCGATGGAACGCAATGGACGGCCATTTGTTCTCGTTGACACAGCGGGTTTGAGGCGGCGGACGCGCGTCAAAGAGCAAGTCGATTTTTACAGTTCGCTCCGCACTGTGGAAAGCCTTGAGCGATCCGATGTGGCGATTGTGTTGGTTGATGCTGTGGAAGGATGTACAGTACAGGATGTCAAAATTTCAGAACGCGCTATTGCCCTGGGCAAGGGGCTGATCTTAGGCATTAACAAATGGGACCTGATTGAAAAGGACGGCCATACAGCCGATAAAATAGCTCAACAAATTCGCTCGCGCTTTGTACACTTCGAAAACTATCCCATTGTTTTTCTCTCGGCGCTTACAGGACAACGCGCCTGGCGCGTTATTGATCTGGCTCTAGATGTGGCACTGAAACGTCGCCATCGCATTTCAACGGGCGATTTGAACGACTTTTTGACGCATCTCAATGCAACAACGGCTCCGCCTACCAAGAATGGACGGGTCTTTCGCATGTCTTTCTGCGTTATGCCGCGCAGTGCACCGCCAACCATTCTCTTTTTTACCGGGCGCCCCAAAGATGTTCCCGTGCACTACCGCCGGTTTTTAGAGCGCAGACTCAGACAGGCGTTTGACTTTTTGGGTACCCCCATCCGCATCTTATTTAAAAAGAAGTAATATTTATGCGTTCGACCGGTATCAAAAAGCTCTATTATTCGATCCGCGAGGTATCGGAACTCACTGGCGTAGAATCTCATGTCCTGCGGTTTTGGGAGAAGGAATTTTCTCAACTGAATCCCAGGCGTGGTCGATCGGGCAATCGCACGTACACAGAGCGAAATATCAAGGTTGTTTTGGCTATTAAGGACTTGCTCTACGGCCAGAAATACACGATTCAAGGGGCGGTTGAAAGGCTGAAGATAGACAGCAGTTTATGGGAAAACCAGAGCATTGAAGGCGCGACGTCTAATGTTGAAAATCCACTGGCTGAATTACAGCGAATGTTGGTCGAGCTCAAGCAACTGATAGAAGGGGATAAGGCATCGAATGCGGGGAAATAAAACTTGCGTTATACTATATAATTTTATATATTCATTTTCTGATTATAGAGTGGGCTTCTGCCCACTCTTTTGAGTATATGGGGGTAGTTAGAACCGCCGTGCGATAAAGCGGGAGTCTCGAGTTATCCAATGCTTATTAAAGACACCCTGACCGATATGATTCTTCCGCTTCTCAAGCGTCGGGATGTCGAGTTGGTTGAGTTAGCGGTTTCTGGCAACTACAGACGGCAAATCGTACGCATCTTTGTCGATCGTCCCGATGGAATTACAGTTGACGAATGTGCTGCGCTCAGTCGGGATATTGCAGATATGTTGGATACGCGCGATCCGATTGATGGCACATATCTGCTCGAAGTTTCATCTCCCGGTTTGACGCGGCCCTTAAAGACAGACCGAGATTTTGAGCGGGTAGTTGGTAAAGCGCTTCGCCTTGTTGTAGATGGTCTGGGTGTTGTGGTCGGAACGCTCTTACAGGTCAAAGCTGATCATCTCGATGTCGAGTTACAAGGTGAACGAACCACTATTGAACGCGCCAAAATTCAGAAAGCCACTGTGCATTTTAAGTTGTAATGGTTGAGGAGGGTCCTCACTTGAATTACGAAGTTCTCGAAGCGTTAAGGCAAATTGCCCAGGAAAAAAATGTCAACCGAGATATGGTTATCGAAACCCTTGAAATGGGGTTAATCTCTGCGGCAAAAAAGCGGTTTGGAACCGGAGACAATGTGGAAGTCAACTTCGACAATAACTCTGGAGAGATTGTCGTTGAAGCGGTCAAAGAAATTGTTGCCGACGACTCGGTCGAAGATCCGGGAATCCAAGTTGGCGTGACACAGGCGCGAAAAGCAGACACAGATGCGAAGGTCGGCGGGGAAGTGAGATTCCGCCTCAATTTTGACGATTTTGGGCGCAATGCGATTCAAACGACAAGGCAGGTACTCGTCCAACGGGTCAGGGAAGCCGAGCGCGAGAAAATCTACGAAGATTATCAGGGGCGCATCGGAGAGATTGTTTCGGGAACCGTGCAACAAATCAGTCGGGGGGATATCCTGGTCAACCTGGGTCGAACAGAAGCGATTATTCCGCTCAAGGAGCAAATCAGAAAGGAACGCTATCGACAGGGGGATCCCATTCGGGCCTACTTGCTCGAAGTTTTGCGTACAGCCAAAGGCCCCCAGGTGGTGTTGAGTCGCACACATCCGGTATTTCTCGAAAGGCTCTTCCAGCTTGAAGTTCCTGAAATTTATGAAGGTGTTATCGAAATTAAGGCCGTTTCGCGCGAACCGGGGGTGCGGGCCAAAATTGCCGTTTATTCCAATGATGCGCGTATAGATCCCGTGGGTGCTTGCGTGGGTATGAAAGGCTCGCGTGTACAGGCTGTGGTGCGCGAGTTGAGTAGTGAACGCATAGATATAGTCCCCTGGAGTGACGACGAAGCGATCTTTTTGTCGCGTGCATTGAACCCCGCCACAGTCCGTCGCGTGGTGATTGACCGACGCGAAAAACGCATGTCGGCCATAGTCGATGATGATCAGCTTTCGCTGGCTATTGGCAAAGAGGGACAGAACGCCCGTTTGGCATCGCAATTGACGGGCTGGCATGTCGATATCATGACGGAAACACGTTATGAGGAAATACTAACCGAACGCCAGGCCACGACAGTGCCATTGGTCGAAGTACCCGGCACTGGTCAAGTGACGCGAGATCGACTCGAGGCCGCGGGTATCTTATCTGCCAACGACCTCGTCCGCGTATCCTTAAATACGTTGCTCAAAGTGCCCGGTATCGGTGAAACGACGGCTGAGAAGTTGCGGGAGACCGCGCAGGAAATTGTCAATGACAAAGTATCTGCTTACCGCGAAGAACAAGCGCGTTTGCAAGCAGAAGCAACAGATAAATGATCGGAGGTGAGCCTATTGGCGAAGACAACAGGCAAAACAATAGCTAAGAAAAAACGAGTTTACGAGATTGCGCGCGAGTTCAATTTGTCGAGTGTCGCAATGGTTGAGCAGATTAGAAGCCTTGGTTTTGAAGTCAAAAATCACATGGCGGTCTGTACGACTGATATGGTTGAGGCGGTACAAAAGAAATTTGATTCAGAACGCCAGGCGACGCGGCGAAAACTCAGACGCAAGGATGATGAAAGAAAAGAACGCGAAAGTCCTGTGCAAAAGCCTCGCGTGAGCCGGGCTCGTTCAGTTCGGTCTGATGAAAAGACTGAGACCAGCGGTGAGAGACGGCAACGTCCGCGGCGCAGAAGACGCCGAACAGATTATCCAACTGTTGTCGTAGAAGATGTCAGTCAGACACCGGTGCAGAAACCCGAAACAAAAGCGCCAAAAACCAAAGAAGAAAAGCCCGCAGTTCAGGACGAAGCCAAGTCTAAAGAAAAGCCCGTACAGGTAAAGAAAAGCCGCACGCGGTCTCCAAGAAAACGTCGCCGCAGGCGTAAGCGCCCTGTCGTTGATGAGCGCGAAGTATTAGAGAATGTGCGTCGAACACGGGCGCAAATGTCGAGTGGTGCAGCACCATCACGGGTGCGCCGTCGCCGTCGGCAAGATAGTGAAGAGCCAGAAGACGAAACCACAGGTGAACAAGTTCTCAAAGTCAATGAGTTTACAACCATTGGCGAACTCGCTTCTCAGATGGATGTGCGCCCCACCGAAGTCATCACACAGTGTCTCAAACTCGGTATGGTGGCGACCATCAACCAGCGTCTTGATATGGATACCATCACGCTTGTTGCCGATGAATTTGGTTTTGGCATTGAGGAACTTGAAGAATACGGCGAAGAGATATTGGAAAATGCGGAGGTAGAAACTTCTGATGAGAGTCAAAAACCAAGGCCCCCGGTAGTGACAATTATGGGACATGTGGATCACGGCAAAACATCTCTTTTGGATTATATCCGAGAGACCAATGTGATGGAAGGTGAAGCCGGCGGCATTACGCAGCATATTGGTGCGTATCACGTCGAACTCGGTGATGGTCGTGAAATATGTTTTCTCGATACGCCCGGGCACGAAGCTTTTACGGCGATGCGTGCCAGAGGTGCCAGTGTAACCGATGTCGTCGTTCTGATAGTGGCTGCAGATGATAGTGTGATGCCACAGACAGTAGAAGCCATCGATCATGCCAAAGCGGCCAATGTACCCCTGGTCGTTGCAGTAAACAAAATCGACTTGCCCACCGCCGATCCCGATAAAATCAAACGGGAGTTGACGGAACACAATGTCGTCGTAGAAGATTATGGCGGTAGTGTTCAAGTTTGCGAAATTTCCGCTAAAACAGGACAGAATGTCGATGCTCTGCTCGAGCTATTGGCTCTTGAAACAGAAATGCTCGAACTTAGGGCAGATCCAGATAAACGCGCCAAAGGTACTATTGTAGAATCAAAACTCGACCGAGGACGTGGAAATATCGCCACAGTGCTCGTGCAAGAAGGCAGGCTACAAGTGGGCGATCCTTTTATTACTGGCATGTTCAGTGGCCGCGTCCGCGCAATGCTCGACGAGCGCGGTCTATCCGTGGCAACGGCTGGCCCATCTCGTCCGGTTCAGGTTCTCGGCCTGGCGGGATTGCCCCAGGCAGGGGATACATTTCACGTCGTTGAAAATGAGCGCGAAGCGCGCGATATCAGCCAAAAACGGCAGCAACTCAGGCGCGAACAAGAATTTCATCGCGTGCGTCGCGTATCCTTGTCCGATATTCACAACCAGATTGAGACGGGCAATATGGAAGAATTGCGCCTGATTATCAAAGGCGATGTCGATGGGTCTGTCGAGGCTTTGCAAGACGCGCTATTGCAAATTGAGCACGAAGAAGTGCAGCTATCGGTGATTCACCGCGCTGTGGGTGCGATTTCCGAATCTGACATCCTGCTCGCATCCGCCTCAGATGCCATCATTATCGGATTTAACGTGCGTCCCGATGCAAATGCAAGAGAAGTTGCGGCACGAGAACGCGTTGATATTCGTTTGTATCGCGTGATTTACGAAGTAGTCGAAGATATTCGCGCTGCCCTTTCCGGGTTGTTGGCACCCAAAATTGAAGAAAATGTGCAGGGAGAAGCGCAGGTACGCGAGCTTTTCCAGGTGCCGCGCATTGGTACAATTGCTGGCTGTCTGGTTTCTCAAGGGCTTATCCACCGCACGACTAATGCGCGCGTTTTGCGCGATGGCGTTGTTATTTACGACGGCCGTATCGGATCTTTGCGGCGTTTTAAAGATGATGTCCGCGAGGTGCAAAACGGCTTTGAATGCGGCATTGGTATCGAAAATTTTAACGATGTCAAAGTCGGCGATGTCATTGAAACTTACGAACGCGTTGAAACTACTCGCACGATCTAATGACCATTGGTTTTTGTAATATCGATCTGTATTTACCCGAATGCGCCTCGTTGAAACAGAAACGCAGCGTGCTCAAGAGCATCACGACGCGCGCACGCAACAAATTCAATGTCTCTATTTCTGAACTGGGCGACAATGAGCGCTGGCAAAGGGCACAGTTGGGTATCGCAATAGTTGCCAACGACTCGCGGTATGCCAATCAGGTGTTGTCAAAGGTGGTTGATTTAATCGAGCGCGAAGATCGCCTTATTTTGATGGACTATTCGCTGGAGTTGCTCTGACATGCCATCTTATCGGCCGGAAAGTGTGGGAAAAGCCATTCAGGTTGCCCTGAGTGAAATTTTGCACATGGAAACCCGTGACCCCGGTCTGTCAGAAGTCACGATTACAGCTGTTGAGATGTCTCGTGATCTGCGCACAGCGAGGGTTTACGTCAGTGTGATGGGGGAGGCTGAAGCGCAAATACAGGTGCTCGAACGCTTGATGGGCGCAATGTCTTTTTTTCGTCGTGCGCTCGCTCAGCGCGTTCATTTGCGACATGTTCCCGAATTGTTTTTCGCTCTGGATGACTCCATCACGCAGGGCACGCGAATTGAGCAATTGCTCAACCGTCTCAACACATAGGTGGCGCCAATAAACGGCTTTTTGGGCATAGACAAACCCGCTGGCTGGACTTCTCAAGATGTCGTCAGTTGGGTGCGCAAGCACTTTGGGATCAAAAAAGCAGGGCATACAGGCACCCTCGATCCTATGGCAACAGGCGTTTTGTTACTTTGTTTGGGGGCTTATACGCGCCTGAGTTCTTATATTACGGGCAGCGATAAACAATATCGCGCGGTTGTGCGTTTGGGAATGACAACCGATTCTCTCGACGCCGATGGTGTGATTACCAGCAGGTCGGAAGATATTCCAACCGATTATGCACAAGTCGATGCCGCCGTTTCCGAATTCAGAGGGGCGATTGCACAAGTTCCACCTATGCATTCGGCCATACGTATGGGAGGGCGCAGGCTTTATGAACTCGCCCGAAGAGGCATTGAAATTGATCGCCCAGCGCGTAATGTATGCATACATAAGCTCGATATTGTGGTATATGCACCACCGCTTTTGCACCTGAACGTACATTGTTCTAAGGGGACTTATATTCGGTCACTTGCTGACGATATTGGCAAACAGCTCGGGTGTGGTGCCCATCTCTCAGCGCTTCGCAGAACTGCGGTAGGGTGTGTTGAATTGGGGCAATGTGTTTCGGTTTATGAACTCGAGCGCGCAGAATGCATTGCTGATGTGTTGCTCAATCCCCACGCTGTTTTTAATCTGTCATCGGTGTGTTTGACAGAGGCGCAGCAGGGGCGTTTTTCAAATGGCAATTCCGTGACCGGTATTTTATTAGATGCCCAGGATATTGTAACAGTGCAAAATTCCCGGGGTATTTTGCTCGGTCTCGGTCATATCGTCGAGGGCGTCTTGAAGCCTATTCGCGTGATCCAGAATTGATGATGCGCATCATAACGCTTGAAGAACCGGTCGCGCTTGCTCACCCGGTGGTCACGGTTGGAACATTTGACGGCATTCACATCGGGCATGTCTCTGTCATTGAGGCTATGATTGATATGGCACAGACGTGTAGGGGCACATCTGTCGTCGTCACTTTTGACCCGCATCCTCGCCAGTTTATCGACGGTGCCGATGCCCCTGGGGTGTTGACATCGCTTGAGGAAAAAAAGCATTGTCTCGCCTCGTTGGGGGTGGATATTCTGGCGGTTGTTGAATTTGATGAAGCGCTCCGGCGGATGTCTCCCGAAGTATTTGTCAAATGCTTCCTGATTGATAGACTCAGTGCCAGGTCTGTGATCATAGGTTACGATCACGGTTTTGGAAGGGGGCGTCAGGGTGGGTTTGAGACGATGAAAAGTTTGGGGAAACAGTTTGGTTTCTCTGTTTTTTCACCACCGGCGGTGTGCATTGCCGAAAAACCTGTGAGCAGTACTCGTATTCGCAACGCACTTTCAGGCGGAGACATGGATGCGGTTATTCAGCTTATGGGGCATCCTTATCCCTTGTGGGGGCGTGTAGTAGAGGGAGAGAAACGGGGCAGGGCACTTGGTTTTCCCACTGCTAATCTCTTGTTTGAAACGCCGGGAAAACTCTTGCCAACACCGGGTGTTTATGCTGGTATTGCCAGGCTCGATCAGCCCTACATCGCTGTTGTCAATTATGGCGAACGCCCAACATTTGGGGGGCAGTCAGCGCGTTGTGAAGTACATTTGCTCAATTTTTCACAAAATCTCTATGGAAAAGTTTTACCCCTTGAGATTTGGCACCGCATTCGCGGCGAGCGTGAATTTGGCAGCAAAGAAGCGTTAGTCGAACAGATTCAAACAGATATACAGACCGCGGAACTTATGCTTTCGCAGCACCATACAGATGGAGGTAAATTTTGGCGTTAACAAAAGAAAAGAAGGCCGAGTTGATCGCACAATACGGGCGCAAAGAAGGCGATACAGGATCGCCACAAGTCCAGATTGTGCAACTTACAGAGCGTATTGTACAACTGGTCGAACATTTTCAAACCCACAAGAAGGATCATCACTCGCGTCGGGGACTGCTCAAACTGGTTGGGCGGCGTCGCCGTCTGTTGCGGTATTTACGGCGCGTGGATTTAGATGGTTATCGTAGCTTGATTGCGGCACTGGATATTCGCGGTTGAGTTTTTTATTTTTCCAGCAGTTGGTCGTATCTCTGGCCTTTTTGTCAGAGCGCTGGGATAGATGTGTTTTGTAAATAGAGGAGATAGAATGATAGCAAAAGTAGAGCTTGAATATGCCGGTCGTCCGCTGTCCATAGAAACGGGTCGGGTGGCCAAACAGTCACACGGGGCGGTGTGGATGCAGTACGGTGAAACCATTGTGTTGGTGGCTGCCGTTTCCGATAATAAACCTTCGGATTTTGATTTTTTTCCGCTTCAAGTCGATTATCGCGAAAAGATGTATGCTGGGGGACGCATTCCCGGCAACTTTTTTAAGCGGGAAGGCGCGCCTTCAACAACGGAAAAATTGCATGCGCGTTTAATTGATCATCAAATCAGGCCCCTGTTTCCAGAGGCTTATGATTTTGAAACGCAGGTTTATGTCACTGTGTTGTCTTTCGATGGTGAAAACGATCCTGCGGTACTCTCAATGACAGGTGCTTCGGCTGCACTGTGTATTTCTGATATTCCGTTTGACGGCCCCATTGGCGCTGTGTGCGTTGGACGAATCGATGGAGAATTTGTGGTCAACCCCACACTTTCCCAACTCGAAGAAAGCGATGTCCACCTGATGGTATCGGGCAATCGCGAGTCCATTATTTCAGTTGAAGGTGATTTTCACGAAGTAGCCGACGGTGATGTCGTCGAAGCACTGCGCGTTGCCCACCAGGGCATTGTACAACTGATTGAATTACAGGATGGTCTGATTGCCCGTGTCGGGAAAGCGAAGCGGTCTTACGACGAGCCTGAAGAAAATGAGGCTCTTGCCACAGCCGTTGCCGAACGCGCTTCAGAGCAGATTCACGCAGCCAATCGCATGCCGGATAAGATGGCGCGTGCAGAGTCGTTGTCTGCAATCCGCGCCGAGGTGCGAGAAGCACTCGCAGAAGACTTCGACGCAGGTGAAATTGGCGGTGAGATTGATCGATTGATCAAAAAGGATATGCGCGCGATGATCCTCTCGGAAAATCAGCGCATTGATGGACGCGATCTCAAAGAGGTTCGGCCCATTGACATCGATCTGAGTGTATTGCCTCGCGCACACGGATCCGGTATTTTTACACGCGGGCAGACGCAGGCTTTGTGTGTGGCGACGCTCGGAAGCAAGATGGACACCCGAATGGTTGACGATCTCGAAGGTAAATCGTTCAAGAGCTTTATGCTCGATTACAACTTTCCCAACTACAGTGTTGGCGAAACGGGTCGGATTGCAGCGCCCGGCCGCCGAGAAATTGGTCACGGAGCTTTGGCTGAAAAGGCTCTCGAACCAGTTGTACCCAGTGAAGAGCATTTTCCATATACGATCCGGCTGGTTTCCGAGATTTTAGAATCCAACAGTTCGTCTTCAATGGCCACGGTGTGTGGTGGTTCCCTCGCTTTGATGGATGCGGGCGTGCCCATTAAAAGCCATGTTGCTGGTGCTGGCGTCGGGCTGGTCATGGAAGGCGATCAGTGGGCGGTTCTCACAGATATTTTAGGTGAAGAAGACCATTTGGGCGATATGGACCTCAAAATAGCGGGGACGCGATCGGGTCTGACCGCGATTCAGATGGATATTAAGATCGGTGGTATAAGTTTTGAGATTCTCAATACGGCATTCTCTCGCGCCCGAGATGCATTAAACCATATTCTCGGTCTGATGGAAGAAGCTATTTCCGCGCCGAGAACGAGCTTGTCGGAATACGCACCGCGCATTTTGTCCATCCGCATTGATCCTGCAAAGATCGGCGCGGTTATTGGCCCGGGCGGGAAGACCATTCGCAGCATTGAAGAGACAGGCGCAACGGTTTCAGTCGAGGATGATGGGTTGGTTACGGTCACCTCTTTAGACGCGCAAGCCGGTGAAACCGCAATGGGTATGGTTGAAGCTCTCGTCGAAGAGCCAGAAGTTGGACGAATCTATGATGGCACAGTGCGCCGAATCACGGATTTTGGCGCGTTTGTCGAGATTTTGCCCGGCAAGGATGGGCTTTGCCATATTTCCGAGCTTGAACATCATCGGGTGCGCAAAGTGAACGACGTGCTCAGTGAAGGCGAAAAAGTTCAGGTCAAAGTGATCGCTATCGACGATCAGGGCAAGATTCGACTTAGCCGCAAAGTACTTATAGATAAACCCAATGGCGATTCGAATCAGCAGGGTAGGCAGCGCCCCCCCCGAAGATCGTGAGATTTACATACACACGAAAAAACACAAGGCGATCGGTGGGCAAGCAGGTGATACCCGGTCGTCTTTCGTTTTTTTACTCTCAGGGAACGATATATGCCAGATATCATCAGAATAAACGACGTAAGTGCATGGGAAAATAAAGAAGTAGTGATCGAGGGATGGCTGTACAACAAACGATCGAGTGGAAAATTGCACTTTCTTCAGGTCAGAGATGGCTCTGGTACGATTCAGTGCGTGGTCTTTCAGGGCGATGTATCGCCAGACGTCTTTGAAAGGGCTTCAGACCTGGGGCAAGAGTCGTCTCTTCGCGTAACGGGTGCGGTCCGGGCCGATGCGCGTTCACCTATCGGGTTTGAAATAGGCGTCAGCGATATCGAAATTGTGCATCGCGTGGAGGATTATCCGATTACGCCCAAAGAACACGGCACGGCATTTTTGATGGATCATCGCCATTTGTGGCTGCGCTCATCGCGTCAACACGCCATTTTAAGCGTGCGTGCCGAGATTGTCAAAGCCTGTCGAGATTATTACGACAACAATGACTTCACACTGGTTGACGCGCCTATATTTACCCCGTCGTCCTGCGAAGGTACCAGCACGCTTTTTGAAACCGATTATTTCGACGAGACAGCATATTTGACACAGAGTGGTCAACTCTATATGGAAGCAGCAGCTATGGCATTTGGCAAAGTGTACTGTTTTGGGCCTACCTTTCGAGCAGAGAAATCCAAGACGCGGCGCCATTTGACCGAATTTTGGATGATCGAGCCAGAGGTGGCCTATATGGACCTGTCGGGTAATATGGATCTGGCTGAAGACTTTATCTGTTGTGTTGTTCAGCGCGTGATAGAAACCTGTCGGTCTGAGCTTGTGGCCTTACAACGCGACCTTGCGCCCCTACAACGGGTGCAAAAACCATTTCATAGGATATCTTATTCAGATGCACATCAGTTGCTAAAAGAAGCGGGTCGCGATCACACGTGGGGGGAGGATTTTGGCGCTGAAGATGAAACCGTATTGGCCAATGCACACGATCGTCCCGTGATCGTGCATCGGTATCCGGCAGTTTGCAAAGCTTTTTATATGAAGGGGGATCCGGAAGATTCCCAACTGGCATTGTGTATGGATGTGTTGGCTCCCGAAGGATATGGTGAAATCGTCGGTGGGGGACAGCGCGAGGACGATCTGGAGGTCTTACGGCGGAAGCTCGCCGAACACGGTCTTGACGAGGCGCCGTTCCAGTGGTACCTGGACCTCAGGCACTATGGATCGGTGCCACATTCCGGTTTCGGATTGGGTATTGAGCGTACAGTCGCGTGGATATGCGGCCTGTCCCATGTCCGCGAGACGATTCCATTTCCTCGACTTTTGCAAAGATTATATCCTTAGGAGTTGTATTTCAATGGCTTACGAATTTTCTAAAATTGAAAAAAAATGGCGTGAACGCTGGGAAGCTACCGGATTGTACTGCAGTCAAATCGATCCCAACCGCTCGAAGCACTATGCTTTGACGATGCTTCCCTACACTTCGGGTGATCTCCATATTGGTCACTGGTATGCGATTGTTCCATCTGATGTTCGGGCGCGATATATGCGGATGAAGGGGCATAATGTATTGTTTCCAATTGGTTTTGATGCTTTTGGATTGCCGGCTGAAAACGCTGCAATCCAACGGGGTATTCATCCGGCAAAATGGACGCTGGACAATGTGGAACGCATGCGCGGACAACTGAAAATAATGGGTGCAATGTTTGACTGGACGCGCGAAGCGACCACCTGTTTGCCTGAATACTATAGATGGACACAGTGGTTATTCCTCAAATTTTACGCCAATGATCTGGCTTATCGCGAAAAAGCTCCCGTTGATTGGTGTCCAAAGTGCAATACGACCCTGGCCCGAGAGCAGGTTTGGGGCGAGGATCGACACTGCGAGCGGTGTGATACGCCCGTGATTAAAAAGGACCTGGATCAATGGTTGTTTCGGATTACCAGATATGCTGAAGAATTACTCGATTTTGCAGAAATCGAGTGGCCCGACCGCGTGAAGGCCATGCAGGAGAATTGGATTGGGCGGAGTGAAGGTGTTGAATTTGAAATGCGCGTCAAAAATTCAGATGCTTCGTTTCGCGTGTTCACAACGCGTCCAGATACTATTTGGGGCATGTCATTTGCGGTTTTAGCCCCTGAGCATCCATTGGTTGATGAGATAACATCGCCCGAGCAACGAGAAGCTGTTAAAGCATATTGTGTCAAAGCTGAACGGCAGTCGGAGATTGAGCGGCTTTCTGTAGATAAAGAACAGGATGGCGTTTTCACCGGTGCTTATGCAATTAATCCCATGAACAATGCCGATGTGCCTATTTATATTGCGGACTATGTATTGCTTCAATATGGCACCGGAGCTATTATGGCTGTGCCTGCACACGATGAACGCGATTTTGATTTTGCAAAAAAGTATGGGTTGTCCATTCCCGTTGTTATTGCTCCAGATGATTGGGACGGTGAAGCACTCACCCAGCCATATACTGGTGAGGGATGTATGGTAAACTCGGGACAATTCGATGGTTTGTTCTCGCAAGAAGGAAAAAATGCAGTAGCCGATGATCTGGAATCACAGGACATTGGCGAGAGAAAAATCAATTATCGCCTTCATGATTGGCTGATTTCTCGCCAGCGTTATTGGGGGTGTCCCATACCGATTATTTACTGTGATACATGTGGCATAGTTCCCGTGCCAGCGCGTGATCTGCCCGTCATGCTACCCGATGATGCTGAGTTTTTGCCGACGGGGGAATCTCCGCTCAAATATCACAAAGGATTTCTAAACACGACTTGTCCTGAATGTGGTACATCAGCGCAGCGAGAGACAGATACGATGGACACGTTTATGTGTTCTTCGTGGTATCAATACCGATATTTAAGTCCACATTATGATGCAGGACCTTTTGACCCTCACGAAGGTGAATACTGGTTGCCTGTTGATCAATATACAGGAGGTATAGAACACGCCACTATGCATCTGCTCTACACGCGATTCTTCACCAAAGCCATGCGCGATATGGATCTCGTCAGTGATGATGAGCCAATGACGCGCTTGTTTAATCAGGGCATTATTCTGGGTGAAGATCATGAGAAGATGAGCAAGTCGCGGGGTAGCAATGTTGTCAATCCCGACGATTTGATTGTGCAGTATGGGATAGATAGCATTCGGGCTTATTTGATATTTTTGAGTCGATGGGAACAGGGAGGTCCATGGAATTCATCGAGCCTGGAAGGTGTTCCGAGATTTTTGAACCGCGTGTGGCGTCTCGTTGTTGAAAATGATAGTCTTACAAAGGGCACCCCTACGCAAGAATCCCAGGATGATTTGCGACGCTTAACCCATCAGACCATCCGCAAGGTGTCTGAGGATTTTGAAACCTTTGGGTTTAATACAGCATTGGCTGCACTCATGACGTTTAGCAATGGTCTGTCGGTGGCTCAAAATACGCCTGTTGTGCATACGGATGCGTGGAAAGAAGCCATTCAAACGCTCATCTTACTCTTGGCACCTGTAACGCCGCATCTTTCTGAAGAGCTTTGGTCGCGAATTGGGGGAGAGTACAGCGTTCATCAACAAAATTGGCCTGAATGGGACGAAAATCTCGCTCGACCAGCATCGATTGAGATGCCGGTTCAGGTCAATGGCAAGGTCCGTGCTCGCATGGAAGTAGAGGTCGATGCTGGGCATGAAGAGATTGAAAGTCTGGCGTTAGACCAGCCGAATGTGAAGGCGCATGTCCAGGATCAAGACCCCAAAAAGATAATCGTCATTCCCAATCGACTGGTCAATATTGTGGTGTAACCGTTACAGGGAATGTTAGAATAAAAAAGAGACAGGTTTGCACCTGTCTCTTTTTTATTTTCATGTTATTTTCAAAGTACACGATAAATTTGAAACAGAACAATGAAAAGTTTAGACTTCCAAATAGATAGCGAAAGCGGTATAATACTGTATCGAGCAGGGCGACCGCGCTGGCATCACAATCTGGAGATGAGAGATGGGCATATCAGACAGATGCAAGTTGCCTATCGGCATTCAGACCTTTCGCGAGATACGAGAGGAGAACTGCTACTATGTCGATAAAACGGCCCTCATTCAGCGACTGATGGACGAGGGTAAGCACTACTTTCTGTCGCGTCCACGTCGCTTTGGCAAGAGCCTATTTCTGGACACGTTGAAGGAACTGTTTGAGGGCAATGAACCGCTGTTCGAGGGGCTATACATCCACGATCAATGGGATTGGTCTGTTCGCTATCCCGTTGTGCGCTTGAGCTTTGGCAGCGGCAATTACAAAGAGCCTGGCTACTTGCATGCAAATGTGATGACGCAACTACACACGATAGCGGAAGAAGCCGATATTGCGCCGCGTTACGATACGGCACCAGAGTGCTTTGGCGACCTGATCCGGGTATTGCATCGGGAGGTGGGGCAACGCGTTGTCGTTCTGGTGGATGAATACGATAAGCCGATTCTGGACGCACTTGAGGTGCCAGAGGTCGCACGCGCCAACCGCGACTTTCTGCGCGGTCTATACGCGACCATCAAGGATATCGATGCTCATATTAAGTTCACACTCCTCACGGGCGTCAGCAAGTTCTCCAAGGTCAGTCTGTTCTCTGGTCTCAACAACCTCAAGGACATCACGCTGGATGCGCGTTACTCGGCTATATGCGGCTATACCGATGCAGACCTAAATACGGTGTTCGCACCGGAACTGCCCGGTCTGGATAGGGACGAGATAAGGCACTGGTACAACGGCTATAGCTGGCTGGGAGAGGAGGTCTATAACCCCTTCGATATCCTTTTGCTCTTCGATAGCCGACGCTTCGGCGCGTGGTGGTTTGAGACCGGCACGCCTACATTTCTGATCGAGACGCTGCTATCGCGCGGGGTTGGTACGCTGGACCTGGACAACATATTGGGCAGTGACGAACTGTTATCTACATTCGACGTTGACCACATCGCCACTGAAGCATTGCTGTTCCAGACCGGGTATCTCACGATTATCCAAACCGAACCGCGAGGTAGCAGAACCTACTACCGTCTGAGTTACCCAAACCAGGAAGTGCGCCAGAGCCTGAACGAAAGCTTGCTCAACCATTTGACAGGAAGCCCCGCGCAGCAGGCAGAGCACAGTGCGCGTCTCTATGACCTATTACTGGTCAATGACTTCGCTGGCCTGGAAAGCCTATTCAAGGCGTTCTTTGCCAGCATCCCCTACCAGTGGCACACAAACAATGAAATAGCGAACTACGAAGGCTACTATGCCAGCGTCTTCTACTCCTACTTCGCATCGGTGGGATTCGACATTGTTGTGGAAGACAGCAGCAGTGATGGGCGTCTGGACATGGCGGTTCGTTTCAACGACAATGTGTATCTGTTCGAGTTCAAAGTGGTGGAACAGGCATCCGAAGGGGCTGCAATGGCGCAATTGCAGGAAAAGGGATATGCGGATAAATATCGCGACAGCGGCGAGCCGGTACATCTGATTGGGGTAGAGTTTAGCCGAGAGACCCGCAATCTGATAGCGTTCGAGACAACTCTTGCGTGAGGAGAACAAACCGATGAAAAGTCTTACCTTCCCAATCAAATGCATCTACTTTCTTCCCCGGGAGACACCATGCAGAACGTAACCAGAAGTATTTTCGTTCTATTTTTACTGGGATTTTTCACGGTTGCGTCCGCTCAGTTGCCACCAGAGATCATGGTAGATAAACATCTGATTGAGTCAGAACAGCTACATGCAGCAGAAGACTATGCGGAAGCCTTCAATGTGATGGAAAAGGTCCTCGCGCTGCAAAAGGAGCACAACCTTACACTGCCGGACGAATTTCACTTCAAGTATGCGCGTGTGGCCTTATCAGCAGATTCAATCAGGATCGCGCTTGAGTCGGTGACCAGGTATCTGTCTGCAACAGGGAAAGAGGGACAGTTTTACAAGGAGGCACTGGCGTTGTTGCTCGAAGCTGAAGTGGTTCAAGAGACACAGATCAGTGCTGAGGAAACGTGTACCGGAAAGCCAGAAGGTTCCAGTTGTTGGATGGCGTTGACCAACCACCCCGGATGCTATGTGTGGAATGACTACCTCCGTAAGGATGAGACTGCGACCTGGTCTGGCGAGTGTTTGGGTAGTGTGGCACAAGGAGAAGGAACGATCAGTTGGACTTATTCTGGTTCTATCCTCGATGAGCGTGGATATGCGAAGGCCGCGAGAGTTACGGCCACAACAGTGGGACGCCTTCAGAGGGGCAAGTTACACGGCTCCTGGGTCTATCGTTATCCGAGCGGATCCGTAATTCACGCATCGTCTGTTCACGGCAAGGCACACGGTCAATGGGTTGAGCGTGCCTCGGACGGCGCCGTAACGTATAAAGGCTCCTATGTAGATGGCAAGAAGCACGGCCCATGGGTCGAAGGAAACGAGAGATATTATGTAGAGAAAGGCTCCTATGTGAATGGCAAGCGGCACGGGAAATGGATCGAACGTGACTCGTCCACAGGCAAGACCTCGACAGAGGAAGTTACCTATGTGGCGGGCAAGAAGCACGGCCCATATATCTATCATTCCTCAAGTGGGAGCGTAATTGAAGGCTCCTATGGTGACGACAAGCGGCAGGGGCAGTGGGGCTATCGTGAATCAGATGGATCCGTAGAGAAAGGTTCCTATGTGGATGGCAAGCGGCACGGCCTATGGATCACTCGTCATCAGGATGGGTACAAATCTACAAAGGAATATATAAACGGAAGTAGAGAAGGCACATGGTTCCAGTGGTTAAGGAATTATGATGGTTCGAGACAGTGCTGGTCCGATACATATCGGCAAAATGAAGAGGTAGAAAGTAAAAAGGTAAATAAGAAAATGTGTCGGTAGTGAGCGGGTAAGTGATTCGGGACAGAGCCGAGGTCGGCGTCCCGTGATTCAGGCAGAAGGCACGATTGGGATCAGGACATTTGTCATTGCGGCCTGCTTGAAGCCGCAAGCTAACGTTTAGACTGGACTCCTGACATCAATAAGCTCAAAGACTAAGACCACTTCACAGGAGTTGGAAATATGAACGACAATCGAGATGACCAACATATATCCGCTTCATATAGAAAGCTACGACGGACCGTCGGATTACTTGGTGTTTCGCTTCCATTCGTGCTATTGTTCTGTAGTTTAGTGTGTAGCGGCTGTAAACTCCTGCCTACTATTAGTGACTACTACTACAGCAATATGGTAGATATTTTCGTCGGCATACTGTTTACCATCGGTTGGTTTCTATTTGCTTATGAAGGATACGAGACACGGGATAACATCGCCGGTAATTTTGCGTGTTTCTTTGCTCTGGGTGTTGCACTATTTCCGACACAGGGTACCGGAATTGTTATGCTTCAGATAAAACTGGACTTTTGCGGAGGGTTGATAAGCTATAAATTGGGCTCAGTCAAAGGAGGAGTCCATGTCGAAGAAGCGTAAGCAATATACCCCCGAGGAGAAGGTGTCGATTTTGCGTCGTCATCTGT
>JAJEAX010000086.1 GCA_022822565.1 Candidatus Latescibacterota bacterium | reverse complement strand
AGTGCGTCGCCAGCTTCGGGCGCGTGTTCGGACAGGTTGTCCATTAGTCGATTGGCTTCTGATAGGGCGGTTTCACAATCGGAGATTTCGCCTGTGCCCGTGTCTCTTGTCAGCGCGGCGCGGGATTTTTCAGAGAGCCATTCCAGTGCCATGATCCGCCCGCGCAGCCGTCTGAGGGGGGGATCGAGGTCTTGCCAGAAGGTTTCGACCATGTCGGCGAGGACGCCCAGCCCAGCGGCAAATCCAGGTAAGCCGTTGGTTTCGTACAGGCCGTAGGTCATATAAATGGCGATGCGCAGATTTTTGCTGTGATCGCGCAGGATGATTTCGCTTTTTCTTACGACAATCTCCCAGTTGACAGCGCGTACGCCGTCGAAATCCAGGCGGGCAATTTCGTCGGCTATATCGCTGTAACCGGGGAGTTCGGTCTCATGCTCGAACTCATCGCCAGTAACGGGAGATGTACCAATAGATTTTAGCGATTCAAATGATGACATATCCGGCATTCAATCCTCGGGATTCACACGTTTGCCTATACAGATTAGCGTTAAATTGATATTATACAATATGTTGCGTATTTCATTTCGAGAGGATTATAAATCACAATATATAGGGCTACTTTTTGGGCTTAGTTTGGATACAAAATACGTGAGAAAGACGACAACTTTTTGTCGTTTTAAGTGCATTTTATTGTCAGTTTTATTGCATTTATGTGACATTGATTTGAGAACAGAGTCAGAAAATCACTTGAAAGAAGATGCAATTCTGAGTATGCTTTGAGGAAGCCGGGTATAAAATAATGTGAGGGTAGTATGACAGTTGCTACAGAAGACATGATTGCAGAAATGGTCAAGGCCATTGTGGATGAAGTCGATCCCGTGCAGATTATTCTTTTTGGGTCGCAAGCGAGCGGAAATGCGAAACCAGATTCAGATGTGGATTTGCTTGTCGTAGAAGAACAGCCTTTTGGGCCACAACGCAGCCGTTACAAAGAGATCAAACGGATAAGACGCTCCCTTTCGTCTTATCGCGTTCCCAAAGATATTCTTGTGTACAGTCAGAATGAGGTCGATACCTGGCGAAATTCCATCAATCATATTATTGCGCGGAGTTTGCGAGAGGGAAGAGTGATTTATGAGCGATTATGATCGGAAAATGATGTATGAGTAATAAACACGCTGATATCCAGAGCCTTGTCGATGCGTTTTCAACAGAACCCGTGTGTGTGGCTGACGCGCTGTCGGATGGGCGGTTTTTTCTGGATGAGAAATACGATGCCCTGTCCCGGCGTCTCGGCGATTTGTTCTGGTTGCCTGTGTCACATGCTTATGTCGTGTTCTGTTATGCGTATAGCGCGTTGTTTGGTATTCCGGATTTTACGCGTGAGGCTCTGATGCGGCAGCCGGATCGGTTTTCGCAAAAGCGTTTGGCGCTGACGATTCGCTCGACGAGTGGTTTTATACTCGATGGTTTTGGCTATGATCGCCGCACGGATCGGTATCGCAAGGATATTTATTGGCCCGGTCCGGTTATTCGCAGTGTGCATGTGGAGAGTGTCAGGCACAATAAGGCGCGGATTTCCAATCCGGCGATGGCGTATTTTGGATATCATCTTATCCGCGCAGCGGAATGGCTTTCTGTGCATCGCAAGGATGCGGATTTTTCTCGACAACGTCGGCGGCACTATGATTTTGTTGGTGACTTTTTCCGCACGGCTGATTATCCTTTCCCTGTGGAGCGCGGAGAGGCGAGGGAGTTTTCGAGGCAGGTCGATGGGTTGCTCGCCGGGGATGACTGTGCGGATTGCTGGCATAACTTATGTCATGCAGCAAGAGAATTGGGCGTGGATCTCGATCTCGAAGATCTCGCGTCTTTTTTGCCCAGACGCACGGGTGTATTTTTCGGGCAAGCGGTTTTTTAATTTGTTATTATAGGAGGCATGATATGTCGAAGAGCCTCTTTCACAAGGTCGCTCACTCTTTTTTCACTCTTTTCAGAAGGAGGCGTCACATGGCCCGGGTAGAAATTGAATATTGTGCAGCTTGAGGCTATGAAACACAATCCGTCGGGATGACGGATCAAATTGTCAATGCGTTTAAGCAGGATATCGAAGCTATTACCCTGATTCCGTCCAGCGGTGGTCGCTTTGAGGTTACGGTTGATGGCGAACTGGTGTTTTCCAAACTCAAGGAGAAACGCTTTCCGGAATACGAGGAGATTCAACCGCATATTCAAAGTCGGATTTCGTGAATTGGGGATGTAGGAAAAGTAAATGAGCCGGGACAAAAAAGCTCCGGCTCAAAGGAGGCTTTCATGAGCGATCTCAATGTCGGCATTGTTGGACTCGGCTGGGTAGCTGGGGCGCATATTGATACGTTTAAGGCGGTCAATGGTGCAAATGTTACGGCGATATGTTCTCGCCGGGATCACAACGAGGATGATCTTGCAGCAGAATACGGCACGCCTTTGAAGGCGTATAAGAATTACGATGATATGATCGCAGATCCCGATATTCATATTATCGATATTTGCACGCCACATAAATTTCATGCTGATCAGGCGGTTGCGGCTGCCGAGGCGGGCAAACACCTGCTGATCGAAAAACCTATTTGTCTGTCTTATGAGGATCTCAAACGGGTGCGCGATGCGATTGTAGCAGCCGGTGTGCAGTCCTGTGTTTGTTTTGAGTGCCGCTTTAGCGCGCATTTTTCTATGATCCGCTCGATTATTGACGAGGGGTTGCTCGGCGAGTTGCACTATGGCGAGGTTGATTACTACCACGGGATTGGTCCCTGGTATGGTCAATTTGAATGGAATGTGAAGAAGGATTTTGCCGGGTCGAGTTTGCTCACCGCAGGGTGTCACGCCCTGGATGCGTGTCTGTTCTTTATGGATGGCGATGTGGAAGAGGTGACCAGCCTGGCTACGAGATCAAAATCCGATATTTTTGAGCCTTATGAGTACGATACGACCACGGTTTCTCTTCTCAAATTTGCCAATGGCAATGCGGCAAAGGTGACTTCGTGTGTCGATTGCTTACAGCCCTATTATTTTCATATTCATCTCGTCGGTTCCGAAGGTAGCTTGCTGGACAATCGCATCTATTCGCACAAGTTGCACGGTATGAGCAAAGAGAGGTGGAGTACGTTGGAGACATCGTTGATTGACTCCGGCGATGTGGCAGATCATCCCTATGAGCCGCAGTTCCAGGCTTTTGTGGATGGTATTAATGCGAATGAGCCGATGCCGCGCACGAATTTTGATATTGCTTTTGAAACCCACCGCGTCAATTTTGCCGCAGATCTTTCGGCGTCGGAGGGGCGCACGGTCAATCTTTCGGAATTTGATTGATGAGATGATGAGAATCGCAGAAACCCACTCGCGAGGATAGCGGGTGGGTTTTTTTTATGTGCGATTAATTTGATAGAGGAGGATGCCGCTTGCGACTGCGATGTTGAGCGATTCGACCGGGGCGGCCATGGGTATGGTGACGGTGTGATCGGATAGGGCGAGGAGGGCGGGATCGATGCCGAAGGCTTCGTTGCCGAGGAGGAGGGCTACGGGGCGTTTGGTTTGGAGTTTGTGGAAGGAGATGCCGCTGGTGTGTGCTGCGATGATCTGGATGTTGCGCTGGCGGAGTTGGTGTAACAGGGCGGGTCCGTCTTGAAGGGGAAAGACGGGGAGGCGAAAGATGGCGCCCATGGTGGCGCGTACGACTTTGGGGTTATAGAGTTCGACGGATCCGCGAGTGAGAAATATGCCTTTGCATCCGGCGGCTTCGGCTGTTCGCATGATGACGCCCAGGTTGCCGGGGTCGGAGACGCGGTCGAGGATGAGAAAGGGACCATGGGTGTTGAGGACGGCTTTGCGATCGTAGGTCGGGATTGATACCACGCCGAGTACGCCTTGAGGAGTGTCTGTATCTGACATGTGTTTGAAGGCGCGCCAGTCGGTTTGCTGGATGGGGATGCGCTGTGCGAGAGCCATCTGATAGAGATTTTCGAGGCGTGCGTTGCGGGCGATGCTTTCGCGGCAGAAGATGAGTTGTTCGAGGGTGTCACTGCTTTTGAGTGCTTCTTCGCAGAGACGAATGCCTTCTATGAGGTATTTTTGTTCTGCCCGGCGCATTTTGCGGCGTTTCAGGTTCAGAATTTTTTTTGCGTTTTTGATGGCCATGGGTTATGAGGGGTTGTCTTTGGTGATGGTGGCGCGTAGTTCACGCAGTTCTTCCCAGATCGCTTTTTCGCGTTTGGACAGGCTCAGGAAGTAGAGCAGGATGGCGATCCATATTATGATGTACGCTGCGGTCATGTATTCGAGGTGTTGCATAAGTTCCTCCGTGAAAAAGTTATGTTTCGGCTTTGAGTGATTCGAGTTCGTTTTGTGCTTTTGCGAGTGATACGCGCTTGAAGAGCAGGGCGAAAAAGAGCGCGAAGAAGGTTATGACGCAAAAGAAGAAGGCCGCTTTCATGTCGGGTGGCAGGCTGATTTCTTCGCCGCGAACCACTTCCGGGTGATGCGTGCGCCACAGTTTGGTGGCGTAGTGGATGAAGGGTACGTTGAGGAAGCCGATTATGCCGAGTACTGCGCGAAAGCGCGCGCTTTGAACCGGGTCTTCGAGGTAGGTGCGCAACATGTGATACGCTGCGAGGATGAGCCAGAGTATGAGTGTGAGCGTGAGTTGTGCATCCCAGACCCACCACGCGCCCCAGATGGGTTTTGCCCAGATCGCACCTGTGATTAAGACCAGAGTGCCAAAGAGCAAGCTCACTTCGGCTGAACAAGCGGCCCACAGGTCGCAGTTTTTGTCGCGTTTCCACAGATAGAAGATGCTGAAGATAAAGCAGAGAAAGCTGCCCAGGAACATTGAGAAAGCAGATGGGACGTGGTAGTAGAATATTTTTTGTGCCAGTCCCATTTCTTTTTCTATTCCGGCGTACATGAACACCAGATAGGGGGCGATAGTCAGGCAGATAAGCGCGAGAATACCGAAGACAAAAGGATAGATGTAGGGGCGTTGGGGCATGTTCAATCCTCCAGGACATATTCAAATAAGAGCAGGCATGCAGCGATGTAGAGCGCGACAAAAGCACTGCTGAGTACGAGCCAGTCTGTGATTTCACTGCCTTCGAGAACTGCGCGAAAGGATTCGATGGCTGCGAGGAGTGCCGGGATGAATATGGGCAGTGTGAGCAGGGGTAAGAAGGCTTCTCGCAATCGGGTGTTGAGCGACATGGCAGAGAAGAGGGTGCCAATGGTCGCAAGACCGAGGGTGCCCAGCAAGATGGGCAGGATTAGATGGGGGAGTGCTTGTGCGATTTGCAGGTTGAGGAAGATGACGAGGATGGGCAAGATGAGTGCCTGGAGTATGAGCATGGTGAGGGTGTTGCCCAGCATTTTGCCCAGGAAGATCGCGCCCGGATCTGCGGGTGTGAGGCGCAATCCCATCAGGCAGTCGTTTTGTTGTTCAATGGCATAAGACCGGCTGAGGCCCAGCAGTCCTGCAAAAGCCGTGGCGATCCAGAAGATGCCGGGGGCTACTGTTTTTATGATTGGCGAGCCGGGTTCATATATGAAATTGAAGATGATGACGATCAAAAATGCGAAGAAGGCCATGGCGCTGAGGCGTTCTCTGGTGCGCCATTCGGTTTTGAGATCTTTTTGGAGAATGGCGAGGGTTTGTGTGAAAAAAAGAGGCATTTTTTAGCGGGTGGTTTTGTTTTCGTAGAGGGTTTGCAATTCGGATTCACTGATGTTTTTTGCCGATGCTTCGTGTACTAATTTGCCCTGGAAGAGGATGCCAAAGCGGTCTGCGAGCGCGAGGCCCCGTGCAAGGTCATGTGTGACGAGGAAGATGGTGCGTCCTTCTGTTTTGAGGGTGGTGATTATGTTGGATAATGTCGATTGGGCCGATGTGTCGAGGCCGGTGAAGGGTTCGTCGAGTAAGAGGATCGATGGGTGGTGCAAGATGGCCCGGGCTATGGCCAGTCGCTGTTTCATGCCCCGGGAGTATTTGTGTATCCGATCGCGCTGGCGGTTTTTCAGGCCAACGGTGAGGAGGACTTTTTCAATGCGGTCATTGAGGTTTTGAAGGCCGTACATGCGTCCGTAAAATGCGAGGTTTTCTCGCGCCGTGAGGTCGTCGTAGAGCATGGTTTGATGCGAGATGAATCCGATGTTTTTGCGTATTTCATGCGGGTTGCGCCGGGTGTCTATGCCGCTGATCCAGATGTCGCCCGATGATGGTTTGGCCAATGTGGCGATGAGGCGCAACAGGGTTGTTTTGCCCGCTCCGTTTGGACCAAAGAGTGCAAAAATACATCCCGTTGGTACGGTGAGGTTTATGTCTTGCAGAGCCGTGATATGACCAAAACGGCGGGTTGTGTTCTGTATGTC
>JAJEAX010000029.1 GCA_022822565.1 Candidatus Latescibacterota bacterium | reverse complement strand
ACAATCCAATCATCCAAAAACTACTCGAATGGGAACCATCGCGGCGGGCACTCGAACAACTGGGCTTTGGAGATTTCCAGACCAGCGGTGGCATCATCATCCTCACCAAAGAAGCCAAAGGCCCACCGCTCTACTGGCACCAGGACTGGATGCAATGGAACGATCCCATCAGTTGTTCTCCCTGGCCGCAGATCATATTTCTGAACTATTATCTAACCGATACCGCAGTGGAAAACGGCTGTTTGAAAGTCATTCCCGGCACCCATCTCAAACGCATACCACTCCACGACCAACTGGTGCCAGCGCACGAACAGGGCGCACGATTTATAGAAGAAACGCATCCCATCATGTTCAGCGATTACCCGGATGAGGTCAATGTACCCGTCTCTGCGCGCTCACTGGTATTGGGCGATGCCCGCATCCTGCATTCTGCCGGAAGAAATTACACAGATGAACGCAGAACCCTGATTCTCGCCTGGCACAGACGCCACACCACCGATGTGCCAGACTACTGGGAAGGCCATATCCCCGAAGTCGTAGCCAACCGCGACCCCGATCAAAAGTACGAGGGATCGCGCATTCCCGGCAAATACCTCAAACCGTAAAAGAAAAGGCTAAAGCATGCAAGCCACAGCACTCATCACCCATGAAGGTCCCACCTTTGCCTGCGAAGACATCATCCTCCCCGATCCACGCCCCGACCAAATCGCGGTGCGAACCCGATATTCCGGCGTCAGCATCGGCACTGAATTTGCCGCCATCACCCGCAAGCTCGACTACGGACCCTATCCCCTGTGTACGGGGTATCAGGCTGTCGGCACGGTCGAACACATCGGCAAAGATACGGTCGGATTTGCCGTTGGCGACCGCGTCTATTACCGCTGGAACCGCGTCTTCTCCCTCGCTGCATCCGGTCAGAAAGTCTCTGCCAGCCAGGGCGCGCACACCTCTGCCGCAATCCTGGACACACAGGGGCCGCGAGCCTTTGTCGCTCACCTGCCCGAAGGCGTCGATGAAGCCGCCGCCAGCTCATTCGTCATGCCCGCTGTAGGCCTCAACGGCGTGGATATGGCCAATCCTCGAATGGGCGACCGCGTTGTCGTGTACGGCTGTGGCCTCGTCGGCCTGGGCGTCGTCGCCGCCTGCAGCCACCGGGGCTGTGAAGTCATCGCCATAGACCTGGAGACCAACCGCCTCGACATCGCGCAAAAACTCGGTGCCGACCACACCATTGAGGGTGCGGATGCAAATCAGGCTGTCCACAACATCGCTCCTGGCGGTGCCGACGTCGTCTTCGAATGCACGGGCATACCCGCCTGCATTGACCCGGCCATCGCCCTTTGCCGCACCCATGGAACCTTCATCCTGCAGGGCAACTACGGCCGCCACCCCATCTCTTACAACTTCCTACCGCCCCATGGGAAACGCCTCACCATGTACTATCCCTGCAACGATGGCGAAGCCCCCTGCCGCCGCGCCGTCATCAAAAACATGAGCACTGGCGTTCTACCCTGGCATCACACCATCACCCATGAAGTCGCGTCTTCAGATGCACCGGAGCTTTATCGAGATATCCTCAACGGCGAAGACAAAAGCGTTATCGGTGCCGTCATCAGATGGTTCTAAAAAAGGAGCATCACAATGGACAACCTAAAAGTTGGAATTATCGGCCTGGGTGGCATTGCCCGGTCTCACTGCGACGCCATTGAAACCCTGAACAACGTCGAAATCGTCGCCGTTGCCGACCTCATTGAGGAAAAGCGCCGCGAATACATGGGCAAATACGACATCCCGAAAAGCTACGCCTCCCATACCGACCTCTTGAAGGACCCCGAAATCGACGCTGTCGCCATCACCCTGGGCCATCAACTCCACCATCGCCTCACCGTTGATGCTTGCAATGCAGGCAAACACGTCCTGGTGGAAAAACCCATGGCCATCAGCCTGGAACAGTGCGACAACATGGTCGCAGCCGCAGCCGATAATGACGTCAAACTCATGGTCGGCTTGACGCAACACTACTACGGCACCAGCATCAAAGCAAAAGAAATACTGGACTCTGGCGCACTGGGACCCGTCATCACCGCCGTGTGTTACATGTCCAAAAACTGGAGCTACGTCGGTCGCCGTCCGCAGTACCGCAGCCGCTACCACGGCGGGGGCATGTGGTTGACCAATGGCGTACACGTCGTAGATCGCCTCACCTGGATGATCGGCTCACAGGCAGTATCTGTCTCAGCCGCCATTGGAACCCGCGCCCACTATCAGGCTGCTGATGACTCCGCCACGGCCTTTATCCGATATAAAAACGGTCTCGCAGGCATTGCCATAGCCGTTGGATTTGCAGATGGTGCGCCCGACTACGAATGCCATGTCATCTGTGCAAATGGCACACTGCGCTTTACCGAACACGGGAAGAAATACGTCAAAGTCGGAAAAAATGATCAGTGGGAAAATGTCCCCTTCGACGAGCCGCCCTCGACAATGCACAACGAATGGAAAGCCTTTGCCGAAGCCATCGCCCTGGACATTGAACCCCCCACCCACGGCGAATGGGCGCGTCACATTATGGAAATTCTATTCGCCGCCGAACAATCTGCCATCACCGGTCGAGAAGTCCCATTGGAAAGCGGGCCGGGCTGGTTCAACCAGCATTCTGGCTCGCCCGTGACAACGCAACACGGCTGGATATGAAAATTTTATTTGTCGCGCAGTATGGGCCCTTAGCTGCCAGTAGCCGTACGCGGGTTTTTGATTACTTGCCCCTATTGCGTCGTGCAGGCGTCACCTGTGACATCAAAGTTGTGATCCCAAATGACCTGATCAGACGCAATACCAGAGGCATTTTTTCACGTCTTTTGTATTATGTAGTGTCCTATTTACGCGCCTTATGGACGGGATGGGTTTGCGTGTTTACAGCACCGAAATACGACGCCATACTGATACAAAAAGTGTTATTTTCATTTCCCATACCGCGCCTGTTGCGCCGATACAGGCACAAAATATTCTTCGATTTCGACGACGCTATCTTTACACTCGAAAACCCCAACGCGGGATGGATCAATCGGTTGCGAACCCGGCGGCGCGCAATGGGCGTACCCGCGATGTTGCAAACCGCACACTGCGCCATCGTAGAAAATGCCTACACCGCTGAATTTGCAACCCGTTATTGCCCTCATGTTTCGCAAATCACGGGGCCTATTGATACTGCGCGTTATATCCCCCCAAAAAAAGTAGCGGGCGAGAAAGTTGTACTGGGATGGATTGGAAGCCAGTGGACAACGCGGTATTTGGACCTGATTCGAGACCCACTGGCCCTTCTCTCGCAGCGATATCCCAATTTGGAATTGCGCTTAATTGGTGCGGGTGACTTCGATGTACCCGGCCTACAGATCGCGCGCATGGACTGGACACTGGAAACCGAAGTTGGTTATTTGCAGACATTTGACATTGGCTTGATGCCCCTATCCGACGATCCTTTTACGCGGGGCAAAGGGGGGTATAAATTACTGCAATACATGGCCTGCGGATTGCCCGTGGTGACGAGTCCCGTCGAAATCAACCGCGAAATCGTCACCCATGGAAAAACCGGATTTTGGGCTGAGACAGATGCCGAATGGATTGAATTTTTGAGTACGTTGATAAAAAATAAAACCCTGCGCTGTCGCATGGGGGCTGCTGGCCGCGCCCGTGTGGTTGCACATTACGCACTCGAAAAAAGTAGCGAACAACTGCTGGCCCTCCTGCAGCGGAGCATACGCCAATGCGACACGCTTTCACTGTAGATGTCGAAGATTGGTATCAGGGCATCCCGATCTCCAGGCAAATGTCCGTGCAAAGCGAGCCACGCCTTGAGAGAAGTTGCCATCGCTTGCTCGATATAATAGCAGAATACGGTGTTCGCGGCACATTCTTTATCCTGGGACCCGTGGCACAGCATTATCCCAACTTAATACGTCGCATAGCCCGTGAAGGTCACGAACTGGGATGCCACGGGTGGTCTCACGACCTGGTCTATGAAATGACGCCCGAGCAATTTCGAGAAGAAACACAGCGGGCTACTGCTGTGATCTCCAATATAGCGGCACAACCCGTAACCGCCTATCGCGCAGCCTACTTCTCCATTACCGCGCGATCATTGTGGGCTTTAGATATTTTGGCAGAACTCGGCTTTCAGTGCGATTCGAGTATTTTTCCCGTACATAACTGGCGTTATGGAATTCCCGATTTTGATTTGGCTCCCCGTATTGTAAAAACCGCGTCGGGATCAATTTGCGAAATTCCAATATCTGTGCGCGAAGTGGGAAAAATGCGATTGCCCGTAACCGGAGGCGCGTATTTCAGGCTATACCCCTATTTTGTGAGCCGCGCAAATATGCGAGCCGTGAGCAAACAACAGCGGGCTGTGGTCTTTTATCTGCATCCGTGGGAACTCGACCCCGATCATCCACGGATCGCATTTTACTGGAAGGCGCGTTTGACGCACTACGCGAATTTGAAAGCAACAGAGCCTCGATTGCGGCGATTATTGACCGATTTTTCTTTTTGCCCGCTGCGTGAAATTGCAGTACAAACGAAAAAAGATGGATGAGGTCATCGGAACCTATCTGCGGACGGCGTGTTTCGCCTCAGGTTTCTGATTGCCTTTAAGCATTCGAGACCTTATATTTAGATGTTTTTGGGTAGGGTACTGTGTCCTGGGATGTATAAAGTCGGAAGATATGCCCTGCTCGGCAATGGGAAAGGAATGAATACATGAGGTTTTTGGTTACGGGCGGTGCGGGTTTTATTGGCTCACATCTGGCCGAACGGCTTTTGAAACAAGACCACGAAGTTTACGTTTTAGACGATCTTTCAACCGGAGATCTGGACAATGTGCGGCACCTCGAAGGGAATCCGCGGTTTCAAATGAAAGTGGGCACAGTGCTCGATCCAGAGACACTCAGACCCTTAGTCGAGTGGAGCGACGTCATTTATCATCTCGCAGCGGCTGTGGGTGTGAATTACGTCATCAACCACCCATTGCAGTCTTTGACCACTAATATTCGAGGCACCGAACTCCTGTTGGAATTGGCAAACAAAAGGAAAAAACGGGTACTTTTGGCATCGACCTCAGAGGTTGCGGGAAAGAAAAACGGCAAAGCGACATTTAGTGAAGACGATGATCGCTTGTTGGGACCAACAACCGTTGCAAGATGGAATTATTCAACCTCTAAAGCCGTCGGTGAAATGCTGGGATTGGCTTATTGGCGAGAGAAAAAATTGCCCGTAATCATGGTGCGGTTTTTCAATGTGATTGGCCCCCGGCAAAGCCCAGAATACGGCATGGTAGTGCCCCGATTTATCAAGCAGGCATTGTTGGGACATCCCATTACCGTATATAACGATGGCGAACAACGGCGGTGTTTTACCGATATAGAAGATGCTTTAGATGGATTGACGGCATTGATGGAAAACGACCAGACGCCGGGCGAAATTTTTAATTTGGGCGGCAATCACGAGACCAATGAGATTTGTATCAAGGGCCTCGCGGAAAAAATTAAAGTGCTGACGGAAAGCGATTCACCCATTGAATTTGTGCCTTATGATAAGGCATTTGCAAAGGGTTCGTACGAAGATCTCAATTATCGCGTTCCCGATTTGACCAAGATCAAAAAATTAACGGGTTATAATCCCAAAATCAGTTTGGATACCACATTGCGGCGCATTATTGAATACTACGAATCGTGATATCCGCTTTATTTTTTATGATAATCGGCGTTTGCATTGCCCAT
>JAJEAX010000140.1 GCA_022822565.1 Candidatus Latescibacterota bacterium | reverse complement strand
AATTTTTGACGCGATGCAGGCGAAAGGACATATTTCCGGGACAGATGCTTTTCAGTTGTACGATACCTATGGTTTTCCCATTGATTTGACGCGGCTAATGGCAGCCGAAAAGGGTATTGAGGTGGATGAGGAGGGCTTTGAAGCGCAGATGGCGGCACAGCAGGAGAGGTCTCGTTCTGCAGCTTCTTTTGATTTTCAAGTAAGTGTCTCAGAAGTTACACATATTCCCGAATCGAAATTTGTGGGATACGAAACACTTGTATCCGATTCGCGCATTGTCGCCTGCCAACCCGCACAGGATGAGATGTTGGATCTCTATCTGGATATAACGCCATTTTATGCCGAGTCTGGCGGGCAGGTCGGGGATACGGGTGAAATTGTAGGAGATGGTGTGTGCTTTGAGGTGGCGACTACATTAAAAGCAGGAGAGGCGATTGTTCATCGCGGTCGGCTGTGCGATGGGCAGGTCGAGGGGTTGAAAGGGATGGATGTGAAGGCGCGTGTCGATGCCGAAACCCGTTTGAATCGGGCGCGCAATCACACGGCCACGCATCTGATGCATCGCGCTGTGCGGCAGGTATTGGGCGATCATGTACTCCAGGCCGGTTCGCTGGTTGCCCCGGATAGGTTGCGCTTTGATTTTACGCATTTTGAAGGTGTAACACCCGCACAATTGGACGATATTGTGGGGATTGTAAATGACGCGGTCCGGCGGGATTGGTCTGTCGATATTTCTTTTGAGACATTGAAACGCGCCAAGAAAATGGGTGCAATGATGTTGTTTGGCGAAAAATATGGCGATGAGGTGCGCATGGTGCAGGTGGGGGATTTTAGCCTGGAGTTGTGCGGTGGCACGCATGTGCAAAGCACCGGGCAAATAGGACTGTTTCAACTCACGCAAGAGACGGGTACCGCAGCTGGCGTGCGGCGCATTGAGGCGGTCACTGGATCTGGTGCAGAAGCCCTCGTGCGCGAGCAAAAGAAAATTTTGGTCGATCTCTCATCGCAACTGAGTGCGTCAACATCGGAATTGTCGGATAAGGTCGCGCACCTGATCGCGCACAATCGCGAACTCGAGCGCGAGTTGCAGAGTTTGCGACGGGAACGGGCCGGTTCAGAGATGGATATGCTGGTGAACAGCGCTCTGAATGTAAATGGGTTACGCGTTGTGGCTGCCGAGGTTTCGCCACCTGATATGGACGGGTTTCGCACAATGGGCGACGGTTTGCGAGATGCTCTGGGCACAGGGGGGGTTGGTGTGATTGGTGCGAATTTAAATGGCAAGGCATCGCTTTTGGCGGTGGTGACGGACGATCTGATTGGTCAGGGTGTGCAGGCTGGCAATGTTGTCAAAGCCATTGCACAGATTGTGGGTGGTGGTGGCGGCGGTCGTCCCCATCTGGCGCAGGCCGGTGGCAAGTTTCCCGAAAAGATCGGAGAGGCTCTGGCGCGAGTGCCTGACATCATTCGGGCGCAGGTGGGAGGGTAAGTGCCTCAATGTCGATATTCGAACAGTTGGTGGCTATTCGCAATCGCCGCGGGGCGGGGTTTTTGCCCTACCTGGATCCCGACAGGCTCGACAAAAAGGATCTGGGACGCACTGCCTCTATTTGTGAAGCGCAGGGGGCAGACGCCATTTTGATTGGTGGCAGTTTTTTGTTATCCACCAATTTTGACCGCATGGTACGCGAGGTCGTACGCGCTGTAGATATTCCGGTGATTATATTTCCCGGCGATACCAACCAGATATCAGCGGCTGCCGATGCGATTATGTTTTTGTCGCTTATCAGTGGACGCAATCCCGAATTGCTGATTGGGCAACAAGTTAAGGCTGCGCCAATTTTGAAAGCTCACGGCTTAGAGGCTATTGCAACTGGCTACGCGCTCGTGGATACAGGGCAGCTAACTACGGCCGAATACGTGAGCAACACGCGTCCCTTGCCGCGCGATAAGCCCGAGATTGCAATGGCGCACGCTCTTGCCGCCGAGTATTTGGGTATGCAATGCGTGTACCTGGACGCTGGTAGCGGGCCAGAGTTGATGGTACCCGAAGAAATAGTACAGGCAGTCTGTAGTTATGTGTCGATCCCAATAATTGTTGGGGGTGGCATTCGCGATCCCAAAGCTGCGGCAAAACGGGTCGCATTGGGCGCAGCTTTTGTGGTGGTTGGTAGTATTTTTGAAGAAACGAGCTGGGATGCCGCGCTGATTGGCGCGTTTGCTTCTGCCATTCACTGTCTCGACTGAGTCCATTTTTTGACAATTGGGGATGTCGTTACCGTCTTTGCGGACGGTTTTTTTATGTGAGCGTATTGTTATGGCTATTTCATCTGCTACAGTGTTGTGTTACGGGGTACTGGGTATCGACCAAATCGTGCAAGTGGCCTGGTTTCCCGAGCGCAATGGTCACACGCGCGCGTTTCGCGACGAAGAATTTGTCGGTGGAGAAGCGACCAACACGGCGGTGACTTTGAGCGGGTTGGGGGTTGACGTGCGATTGATGGGGTGTGCAATAGGAGATGATCGCAGGGGGGCACTTTTCTTGCGCACAATGCGTCAATTTGACGTGGATACCCGCAGGCTCGATATAGATCCCAGCGTTCGCACCGGGCACGCCGTTATCCTGTCTGATGTCAATGGTGGTCGAACGATTTGTGGACATTTCCCCGATGTGCGCAGCAGGCCACTGACCGAGGCAGATCTCGATGGTGTTACCCTGTTGTCTGTCGATCCCTTTTTAGGAGAAAATGCAATACGAGCAGCTAAAATTGCGCGGGCTTGTGATGTGACGGTATTTGCAATTGAACTGACGCCAGATCACCCACTTGCAAAATTTTGTGATGTAGTGATCAATTCTGACGGTTTTATGCGCCGACACAGAATGGGCATGCCTTCGGATGTGGCGGTTGGGCTTTTGAAGGCCGGTATAGAAACTGTGGTGATTACCAGAGGAAAACAGGGTTGTCAGGTTTTCCAGGAAAATGGCAATAGTTTTGAACAGCCCGCATACCAGGTCACTGCGCGCGATACAACAGGAGCGGGAGATGCGTTTCGAGCTGGCCTTATTTATGGGTATTTACAGGGATGGACGCTGACGCGCAGTGTGAAATTTGCCAGCGGAAGCGCCGCACTAACATGTGCTAAAGCCGGTGGCGCAGGGCATATTCACGGAGAAGAACAGGTCTTGCAACTGATTGCCGAAGATTGAATTTTAAATGTTTCTGATTATGGATGATACACACGATGCTGGAACAACGGGCTACGGTAAAAAATAAACTGGGTATTCACGCGAGACCCGCAGCTTTGCTGGTACAGGCGGCGGCTGTGTTTACTTCTGAAATTACACTGGAAAAAGATGGTCTGGCAATCAATGGCAAGAGCATTATGGGTGTGATGATGTTGGCCGCGGAAGTGGGTTCTGTGATCACGGTGCGGGTCGAGGGTGAAGATGCCCGCGATGCACTGGATCGTATCGTCGAAATGATTGAATCAAAATTTGACTGAGCTATGAAATATCTCAAAGGCATACAGGCGTCTCCGGGCATTGCTATTGCACCGGTGTATTTGTACGACCCGGAAGAGTTTCCCGTGGATCAACGCCGGATAGATCCCAGCGATATTCCCGTAGAGAAAGCGAGATTGCAAGAGGCAATCAGAGCCGTATCTGAGGATTTCGCGGCCACGCGGGCGCATGTCGAGGATATACTGGGCAAAGAGCATGCCCAGATATTCGACGCTCATCTGCTCATGTTGCAAGACCCCATGCTTCTCGAGCTTACATACCCACAAATAGAAAAATATAATGCTGAATACGCTTTCTGGACGACTTTCCAGAATTTGCGTCGTCAATTTGAAGCGTTTCAAGATGATTATTTGAGAGAACGCGGTGCCGATTTATTGGGCATTGCAAAGCGGGTATTAGCCAAATTGGGGAATTGGGAAAAGGCCGGGTTAGATCGATTGCCCGACAAAGCGATTGTGGTTGCACGCGATTTAATGCCCGACGATATGGCGCACTTGCAACCCGATCGGGTTTTAGGGCTTGTCACAGAAGTCGGTGGCCCCACGTCCCACGCGATTATTCTGGCGCGCGGGTTAGAGATCCCCGCCGTTGTCAGCGTTGCCGACGCGCTATCTGATGCGCGTATTGGTGATATGGCGATAGTAGATGGGCACCGCGGGGATTTTATTCTCAATCCGGATGATAAAACACTCGCGCAGTATCGGGACCTGGCCGAAAGATTGAGAAAGCGAAAGGCCGGGTTGGTCGATTCTCGAGATTTGCCCGCTCAGACTGAGGACGGTGTTCGGATCGCGTTGCAGGCCAATATAGAATTGCCCAGCGAGGTGCATTCTGCGATGGACTACGGCGCCGAAGGCGTCGGGTTGTACCGCACAGAATATCTCTATCTCGCCAGCGATATTTTGCCCGATGAGGCCTCGCAGGTTGCTGCTTATTCGCAAATGGCCAGGCGCATTGCGCCACATCCCCTCGTGATTCGCACCCTGGATCTGGGGGGCGATAAAATGTCGCATGTGCTCAATACACAGACAGAAATGAATCCCTTTTTGGGATTGCGTTCCATCCGGCTGACGCTGCGACACCGCGATCTTTTCAAAGTACAGCTTCGGGCGATCTTAAAAGCGAGTGCTGTTGGTAATGTGAAGTTGATGTTGCCTCTGATTTCGGGGATTGACGAATTGCGCGAGGCTCTTGCCGTGCTCGATGATGTACGCGAAGAATTGACGCGAGAAGGCGTGCCTTTTGATCCTCAGTGTCCCGTTGGGGTCATGATCGAAGTCCCTTCTGCTGCCCTGATAGCCGATCAATTGGCGCGGGAAGTCGATTTTTTCAGCATTGGCACCAACGACCTGATCCAATACACGCTTGCTGTTGATCGCGGCAATGATCTCGTCTCGTATTTATTCGATCCGTTTCATCCCGCGGTTTTGCGATTGATCAAGAGCGTGGTCGATGCAGCGCATGCACAAAATATACCGGTGACTGTTTGCGGTGAGATGGCGGGAGATCCGCATTCTGGATTGTTGCTGATGGGCATGGGGGTTGATAAGCTGTCGATGACGCCTTCGGCATTGCCCGAGGTCAAACGCGCAATTCGCAATACATCCTTTAACCAGCTTCAAGCACTTGGTGAAGATGTGCTCAATATGCAGGAGATCGCTGATATTCGGGCGCGTGTAAACGCCACTTTATCCGATGAGGATGACGAGGCGTTCGTCGGTGGGGATAGTGGTGAGACTACACGACAAATGAGATTGTCATTGTTTTAATTTTTTACAGGAGCAGGCTTTATGGGCCGTTTGTTTACGTCGGAATCAGTTTCTGAAGGGCATCCAGATAAGTTGGCAGATCAAATTTCGGATGCCGTGCTCGATGCTATGTTGGAGCGAGACCCCAAATCGAGGGTGGCTTGTGAAACGCTGGTGACAACCGGGCTTGTGGTGGTCGCAGGGGAAGTGACCAGTAAGGCTACCGTGGATCTTAAGTCGCTGGTGCGCGGCGTGATTAAAGATATTGGCTATACGGATTCGAGCTATGGATTTGATTACAAAAGTTGTGAGATTATGGTGAAATTAGATCCCCAATCGCCCAATATTTCGCAGGGGGTAACGGAGGGAGAAGGGTTGCACAAAGATCCGGGGGCGGGCGATCAGGGAATGATGTTTGGATATGCATGTCGAGAAACACCTGAATTGATGCCGTTGCCCATTACCCTGTCCCACCAATTGGTGGCAGAACTCGCGCAGATTCGCAAAGACAAAGGGCTTTCGTATTTGCGTCCCGATAGCAAAGCGCAGGTGACAGTGGAATACGACGGGGACGAGCCGGTTCGCGTTCACACTGTGGTGGTTTCGACACAGCACGATGAAGACGTATCGCACGAGCAGATTGTGCGGGATGTGAAGGAGAAAGTGATCCGCGAGGTGGTGCCCACGCATCTTTTGGATGGGGATACGATTTATCACGTCAATCCAACCGGCGAATTTGTGGTGGGGGGACCGCACGGCGATTGCGGGTTGACCGGGCGGAAGATTATTGTGGATACGTACGGTGGGATGGGGCGGCACGGCGGTGGGGCGTTTTCCGGCAAGGATCCGACCAAAGTGGATCGCAGCGGACATTATGCGGCGCGTTGGGTCGCCAAAAATGTCGTTGCGGCGGGCCTGGCATCTCGATGCGAAGTGCAACTGGCCTACGCTATTGGGGTGGCAAAACCCGTTTCAGTCGCCGTAGATACGTTTGGCACAGGCAAGATTGAGGAGTCAAAAATCGTTGATCTGATTGACGATCACTTTGATCTGACGCCGTCTGGCATTATTGCAGCACTCGAGTTGACCAGGCCCATATATCGTTCTACAGCCGCTTATGGTCATTTTGGACGCGGAGAATTTACGTGGGAGCAGACGAGTAAAGCCGATGTCATTAAAAAAGCCGCTGGGCTGTAATATTTTCAATATCATTTTGCCTATTTTTTAGCGCGGAATTCATTTCCGCGCTTTTTTAGTTCGCGTAAATTGCGTTCTCATCTTTCGAGATCGTATTGTTTTATTTTTTTGTGCAAGTTGGTGCGTTCGATGCCCAGGGCATTGGATGCGCGTGTGACATTTCCACTGTGGCGCTCCAGTGCCTGGGCAATGTAGTGCCGCTCAACAGCTTCGCGCACCTGACGAAGTGTTTTTCCCGCGCCGAGATCAGGGAAAGAATCGGGTTGTCTTGGAATGGTCATGCCATCCAGGGCGGGTAAATCTTCAGGGTAGATGGTGTCTCCCGAAACCATAATTGAGAGTCGTTCAACCAGGTTTTTTAGTTCGCGGATATTGCCGGGCCAGTTGTATTGCAAGAGCAGGTCCCGCGCTTCTGCCGATAGTGTTTTGGGTAAAAAACCATTTTCTTCGGCATAGGCGTTGAGGAAGTGTTCCGCCAGTGCGGGGATGTCTTCGCGGCGATCCCTCAAGGGCGGTGCTGTCAATGGCACCACATTCAGGCGAAAGTAGAGATCTTCTCGAAATTTGCCCTGCTCGACTTCGGCGTGCAAGTTTTTGTTTGTGGCAGCGATGACGCGCACATCTACGCGAAAGGTCTTTGCGCCGCCTACCCGTTCAAATTCCCCCTGCTCGAGCGCGCGCAAAACCTTGGCCTGTACCGATAGGCTCATGTCGCCAATTTCATCGAGAAATAATGTTCCTCCATCGGCCTGGAGGAACTTGCCGTCGCGCGTTTTGACCGCGCCAGTAAATGCGCCTCGATCACTCCCAAACAATTCGCTTTCAATGAGTTCTTCGGGAATGGCAGCACAGTTTACTTTGATAAAGGGATTGTTCGCTCTGTGACTCATTTTGTGAACAGCACGGGCAACGAGTTCTTTACCTGTGCCGCTTTCTCCGAGGATGAGGACACGTCCATTGGTGGGGGCAACGCGCGCGATCTGGTTGCGAATTTCTGCCAGGGCAGGACTTTGCCCCACCATTTCATAGCGTCCCTCAATTTGTTGCTTGAGGTGGCGATTTTCCTCGGTGAGTTCCCGGGTCTGGAGGGCGCGAGAAATTGCCAGTAGCACTTTGTCGCGATCGAGAGGTTTTTCCAGGAAATCATAAGCTCCTCGTTTGATGGCGAGAACGGCGTTTTGTACATTGCCGTGTCCCGAAATCATGATGACTGCCAGATCGGAACGCACTTTGAGGAGTTCGGGCAATACGTCGAGGCCGTTGACTTCTGGCATAACAATATCGAGCAAGACCAGGTGAATGAGTTCTTTTTGCAATACGCCAAGCCCCGCTTGTGCCGAGGCACAAGTAAAGACCTGATAGCCTTCGCCTGATAAGATCATGTCTAAGGTTCGGCGGATATTTCTTTCGTCGTCAATAATGAGAATATTTGGGCTCATCGCTGTTCCTCCGGTTGCGCTTTCGCTCGGTTGGGAATGGGAAGTTGAAGATCGAATTGCGCGCCTCCTGCAGGAGCATCTGTGACCGAGATGTGCCCCCCGTGATCTTCAATGATGTTATGCACCACGGCAAGGCCCAGGCCCATACCGCTTTCTTTTGTCGAAACATAAGGTTGGAAGATGCGCACGCGATCTTTTAGGGGCACACCCGGCCCGCTGTCAATTACGGAAATTATAGCCGTGTCATCAGACGTACATGTGCGTATTTCGATCTCGCCGTTTTTGCCAGAGGCGTCAAGACCATTTTCTATCAGATTGATTAGCACCCGACGCATCTGCTCGACATCGAGTTCGAGCGCGGGCTGATTTTTTTCCAGGTTGAGGTGAATGCGAGCATCCGGGTAGAGGCGAACGACATTTTGTACACACTCATTGAGGTCGCTGAGAGACAGCGAGAGAGAGGGCATGCGGGCAAAGTTGGCAAATTCTTGAACCAGAGATCTGAGATTTTCGACTTCTTCGGTGACGATTTCCGTACAGTTGGTTACAAATTTTTGATATGCGGGATCGTTGCCAGAATATTTGTCGCGCACTTGCTGTACGGCAAGTTGAATGGGCGTCAACGGGTTTTTTATTTCGTGAGCCAGGCGCCGCGCTATTTCTCGCCAGGCTGCAATTTGCTCGGCTTCGAGTCGTTTGCGTCTGTTTTCTACAAGGTCTTGTGCCATCTGGTTAAAGGATTCGATAAGTAGGCCAATCTCGTCATCTCTGTCTTTGGGTATGCGGTATTGCAGGTTATCGCGTGCCATTTCTCGCGTGCCTTTAAGCAGTGCGTGAAGCGGGCGCGTGATCCCAAAGCCGATGCGAATGCCAGTTACAGATGCCAGAAGGACAACGCCTGCTGCTGCGACGAGAAATGCGA
>JAJEAX010000427.1 GCA_022822565.1 Candidatus Latescibacterota bacterium | reverse complement strand
GCAGGATGAAGGATACCACGCCGCAATAGACGATGGTGATAATGACCGCTATTAATTGAGCGGTGAATTGACTGCCCATGGTCATGCCTTCGGCCAATCCCTGACCACCCAAACTTTTGACGACAAAAATACCGCATAGCAAGGTGCCAATGATGCCGCCCACGCCGTGGACGCCGAAGACGTCGAGGGAGTCGTCGTAGCCCAATTTGCGTTTGAGTGTGGTGGATGCCCAAAAGCAAATCGCACCAGCAGCAAGGCCGATGACGATTGCACCCAGGGGACCTACGCTGCCCGACGCGGGTGTAATGGCGCCCAATCCGGCAATGGTGCCTGTGACCGCACCGAGGATACTGGGTTTGCCGTTCTTTATCCATTCGATAAACATCCAGGTGGAGGTGGCGACTGCGGCAGATATCTGCGTGACGAGCATGGCCATGCCTGCGGCTCCATCCGCAGCGACGGCACTTCCGGCATTAAATCCGAACCAGCCGACCCATAGCATGGACGCGCCAACGACCGTAAGGCTGAGGCTGTGGGGCAAAATTTGTGCGTCGGGATAGCCCTGGCGTTTGCCAATGACAATGCACGCGACGAGTGCTGCAATACCCGCGTTGATGTGTACAACGAGTCCACCTGCAAAGTCGAGTACGCCCATGTCGCCAAAGAAGGAGCCGTCACCCCCCCATGTCATGTGGCAGATAGGTGCATACACAACAATGCTCCAGAGTACAGAGAATAAGAGTACGGCTGAAAATTTCATGCGTTCGGCAAAAGCCCCGACAATGAGCGCAGGTGTGATTATGAAGAAGGTCATTTGAAAGGTGATGAAGACAGTTTCCGGTATTGTGCCAGATAGGCTATCGGCTGTTACACCGGATAAGAACGCGGTGCCCAGACCACCGATAAAGGAGTTGAGATTCGTGGTACCTGCTGTCATGCCATTGGAGTTGAAGGCAAGGCTATAGCCGATGATGACCCAGACGACGCTCAATATTGCGGTGAGTGCGAAGCACTGCATGAGGACGGAGAGTACATTCTTGGTGCGCACGAGGCCGCCGTAAAAAAGGGCGAGGCCGGGTATGGTCATAAATAGCACCAGTGCTGTTGATGTGAGTAGCCAGGCTGTGTCGCTGCCGTTGAGTTGTTCGTGTCCATCGGCAAGCGCGAGGTCTGGCAGTCCTAAGACGAGCATGAGGCTTGCAAAGATGGGTATGTGGCGTTTCATATTTGTGTTCCCTCCAGTGTTTTTCATTTTGTGGTTTTAAAGTGCGTCGGGTCCGGTTTCGCCTGTTCGAATGCGAACGGCTTGTCCCAAATCTGTGACAAAAATTTTCCCATCACCTACGTTACCTGTTTTGGCTGCATGCTCTATTGCATCGATGGCGCGATCAACCATATCGTCATCGATGGCGATTTCCAGCTTGACTTTGGGTAGAAAATCGACGATGTATTCGGCACCGCGATAGACTTCTCGGTGTCCTCTTTGGCGTCCAAAGCCGCGCGCTTCAGTGACGGTCATGCCCTGGATGCCGATGTCGCCGAGTGCAGCGCGCACATCGTCCAGCTTATGGGGCTGGATGACTGCTGTGATGAGTTTCATGCTGTACTCCTTCTTCATAAGGTGTGTGATCGGGATCGCTTTTCGATCCATTTCCGGAGAGGAGTATTATAAAACTCGATTTTTGAATTACAAAGAGAAAAAAAAGCGCACATCGTGGAGATGTGCGCCCGAAAAACCAAAAGAGCGGACACATAGTGCCCGCTCTTTTGGTTTGGCTGACAGTTTTTAATAATTGTAGCCGCGTTCGTCGTGGAGCGAGATATCGAGTCCTTCGGTTTCTTCGTCTTGCGAGACGCGCAAGCCGACGATGGCATCGACGATTTTGAGCAAGATGAAGGATAAGACACCGCAATAGACAATGGTGAAGACGACGCCGATGAGCTGTACGACGAATTGTCCGCCGATAGTATCGGCACTGAGTCCTTGTCCACCGAGGCTTTCAGCGGCGAAGATGCCCGTGAGGAGCGCACCTACAATACCGCCTATGCCGTGAACACCAAAGGCATCGAGGGAGTCGTCATAGCCCAATGCGCGCTTGAGGCTGGTGGCGGCCCAGAAGCAGATGACGCCAGAAGCCAGGCCAACGACAATTGCGCCCATCGGTCCTACGCTACCCGAAGCAGGGGTGATGGCGACGAGACCAGCGACAGCACCTGTGACTGCACCTAAAATACTGGGTTTGCCGAGTCTGATCCATTCGGCGGCTATCCAGCCCAGTGTCGCAGATGCGGTGGCTACCTGCGTGACGAGCATGGCCATGCCTGCGGCTCCATCGGCAGCGACGGCACTTCCGGCATTAAAGCCGAACCAGCCGACCCACAGCATGGACGCGCCTATAACGGTGATTGTAAGGCTATGAGGGGCCATAAGCGTGTCGGGATATCCCTGGCGTTTGCCAATGACAATACAGGCCACAAGAGCTGCGATGCCCGCATTGATGTGTACAACCGTGCCACCTGCAAAGTCGAGCACGCCCATGTCGCCAAAGAAGGAACCGTCACCACTCCAGGCCATGTGACAGATAGGTGCATAGACTACGATGGACCAGAGGATCGAGAACAGGATCATGGCTGAGAATTTCATGCGTTCTGCAAAAGCACCGACAATGAGGGCTGGGGTGATAATGGCAAAGGTCATCTGGAAGGTGATGAAAACGGTTTCGGGAATGGTGCCCGATAGGCTGCTGGCGGTCACACCGGATAAGAACATGGTGCCCAAACCACCGACAAACGAATTTATGTTGGTCGAGCCGGCTTCCATGCCATCGGTGTTGAAGGCGAGACTATAGCCAATGATAACCCAGACCAGGGTCATGATGGCGGTGAGGGCGAAACACTGCATAAGAACTGATAAAACATTTTTGGTGCGCACGAGGCCGCCGTAAAAAAGGGCGAGGCCGGGTATGGTCATAAATAGCACCAGTGCAGTTGAGGTAAGCATCCAAGCTGTGTCGCCTGAGTTGGGTTCGTGTGCGTCGGCGAGAGCGATGTTGGGCAAGGCGAGCAACAATGCCAGGCCGATGAGCAGGGTAAAGATGTTATGGCGTTTAATCATTGTATTCTCCTGATATATGATTGTGTTACAGCGCATCGGGCCCGGTTTCGCCTGTTCGAATGCGAACGGCTTGTCCCAAATCCGCAACGAATATCTTTCCATCACCTACGTTGCCCGTTTTGGCAGCATTCTCTATCGCATCAATGGCGCGGTCAACTACGTCTTCATTGATGGCGATCTCCAGCTTGACTTTGGGCAGAAAATCGACGACGTATTCGGCACCGCGATAGACTTCTCGGTGTCCTTTTTGGCGTCCAAAGCCGCGCGCTTCAGTGACGGTCATGCCCTGGATGCCGATGTCGCCGAGTGCTGCGCGCACATCGTCCAGCTTGTGGGGCTGGATGACTGCTGTGATGAGTTTCATACTGAATTCCTCCCTGATATGGTTGGGGTGGCGTAAACTGACGGTTGAATATATTAGACGTATATTTCTTTACCGTTTCTTGTCTGTTAAATGCGTATTACAAAAGGTGAGATTTCTCCCACAAACTTTCGTATATTGTCCGGAGTGCATTTTACGGGGAGGATATGTGGACAAGCGTTTGAAATTTAAATACAAATTGCACGAGCGATATGCTGTTCAGGCGTATGACAATGCGGATGTCTGGGCTGGTAATCTGACGATTGAGCTGGATGGTGTTCGATATGATTCAGTAATGGCTCGGGCATTTTTGGTGCCTGATAGTGTAGTAGAAGCGCGTGTTCGAGCTGAGTTATTTGTTGCGGATATCGATTTGGCTACCTGTCGCACGGGCGATGTAGAAGCGCGTTTGTGGACCGATGTGAATGATCGCGGCTTTTTAGATGAGCGGGGTGAGTTTCGCACGGGTGCAGGTTTTTATGTTTCTATGCATATCGTTTTAGATGGGGGAGGGCAACCCGTTCTTTCGGGTAATAATCTGGTATTTGAATCGGATGTGATTCATATTGATCAGACGGGTGTTTTTCACTATACGGTCGAGTTTTCGGCTGATGATAAGGCGCTGTCAGATGCTTCAAAGGCGTGGATTTCGGTCAATGATATTGCACTGAATCGAGATGGGGTAATCACAATCAGTCCCGATCGGGTTCGCCGCTGTCTTTCAATTACCGAAGTCTGTGTGCGAAAAGTTGGCGCGCGTCTGGATGCAGATGGGCAATTTGTGAGTGGTACATTTTGCGATGTGACATCGCGGCTTGAGGAGATGCAGACAGATGTGGTGTATTTGCTCCCGTTTTTTGAACCTGGTTTTGGAGATTTACACACGGGACAGGATGTGCGAAAAGGCGCGTTGGGCAGTGTTTATGCCGTGCGGGATTTTTATCGGATCGATCCCGCTCTGGTCACGCCGCCAGAAGAGGCGGATTTTCTTTCGCTGGTGTCGGATGGGTTGATTGTCGATTTGGATTTGCAGACTTTATTGCACGAGCGACAGTTGTCGAGGCTGCGCAAGGTCGGTGATTTTAACAATTTTCGCACGTTTAAAGAGTTGATTGATTGGGTCGGGCGCGATGCGCTAATACAGTTGATTGGACGCGCTGAATTGCGCGCGCTAACCCGGCGGGCACACGCGCTGGGCAAGCAGGTGATTTTCGATCTGGTATTGATGCAAACCAGCCGCGATTGTCCGTTGATTGAACAATATCCCGACTGGTATGTGATGGATGAGCACGGGCAGCCAAAAATTCATCAGATTGCATGGCTGGTGTATTCAGATGTGGCGTTGCTCGATTTGCCTTTTAACAGACCTTTGCAAAATTATCTGTCGGGAATCGCGCCTTTTTGGATGCGTACTTGTGATCTGGATGGGGTGCGTATTGATGCGAGCCAGACTGTGGATCGGCCATTTTTGAAGCAGATTAAAAATCGCATCAATGCGGTTAAACCCGATGCGCTCGTTTTGGGCGAGACCCTGTGCGAGTTAAGTGAGGCGGTGGATATTCCGGTGGATATGATTTACGCATTGCTGGTAGATTTTCATCGGGATGCGGAGTACGGAGATCAGTATGCAGATTTTTTAGAGCGCACGTCTGGCGCGTTTGCACCTCGCACTGTGGCGATGGCCTATTTTGAGAATCACGATAGTCCGCGTGCGACAAAAATTTGGCGCGAACGCTATCGTTCCCGGACGATGGCGCTGTTGCGCAATATCCAGTGTTCGCTGATCAATGCGACGGCGGGTACGGCGCATTATGTGAATTTGGCGTATGCTCTGGAGTGGGGTTCAGAATGGGGCGAGGAGACGCGTACTGATTTTGAAGAATCCACATTGTTGCATCCCGAGTGGGGCGATAAGGAACCGCATTCACAACTCGTTGCCGCTTATGAGGCTTTGCAGAAGTTTGTGAGCCAGCAATCTGAGTTGCAAACCGGGCATGTTTACTTTTACCGAAATATCGATTCTGAAGACCGCGTTTTTGCCTATACGCGCTATACCCGGCATTCGGGATTGCTGGTGGTGCACAATCTGGATGCGCGTTTTGTCAGGGAAGTTGTCTGTCCAATTCATCTCTTGCCAGATGTTTTGCTATTGCGTATAGACCGGGTTCCTATGTACGATACTTATGAATTTTTTCATGGTTCGGATTCTGACCCCGGTATCGCGTTGACGGATGAAGGTGTGTCGATGAAATTGCAACCCCTTCAGAGTGTGGTGATAAAGCTGGTTTTTAGAAGCTAAAGATAAGTTGGTTGAGTGGTACAAGGTTATCACAATGTGAAGTAATTGGGAGGCATGGCTATGAATTCTGTACGGGAGTATTCAGCAGGCGCGGATCAAATTGATCACGAGATGCCTTTGGCGTCGTTTGATCCGGAAAGGATACTGGAAAAATTAGACCTGACGGGTTTGGAGGCGGCAAAACGGGCTGCGGATGCTGGGGATCGAAGTGGCACGCTTGCAGCATTGCGCGATTATTATCGGGCGAAATATCCAATAGGTGAGGCGTCTGGGGAAGGCGATTTTGAGACAGCCGACAAAATATGTCAGCGCATTATTCAGTGGGGACCTTATGAAGAGGCGCGTTATGATGATGATTTTGATTGGGAATGGGATCCCCGCGGCGATATTGAATGGGTTGCGGCTGTGTACCGTTTTTATTGGGCTGCACCGCTCGCACAGGCTTATGCTGCGACGCGCGATGAAAAATACGCCCGAACATTTGTGGAGATGACGACTGATTGGATTGCAAAACATCCGCTGGAAACTCACACCAAAACCCATTCCGTTTATACGTACTGGAAGGGGTTTGTTTGGCTGGATATTCAGACGGGTATTCGGGCGACGAATATCTGTTCGGCATTTCGCAGTTTGGTTCATGCCGAGGCATTTACGTCCGAGTTTCTCGGTCTGTTGCTGGCAAGTCTGTACGATCATCAGGTTAAGACAAAGCTG
>JAJEAX010000126.1 GCA_022822565.1 Candidatus Latescibacterota bacterium | reverse complement strand
GATGGGTTTGATTATTGGGAGGTGTTGCCGGGGCAGGGTGCTTATTTTGATCCGTCGTTTACGCGCAATGGCGAGCCAACGCAGTACGAGGGATATGCGACGGATATTATTACGGATTTGTCGCTCAATTGGTTGAAGGCGCGCGATCCGGATAAGCCTTTTTTGATGCTGTGCCATCACAAAGCACCTCATGGTTTGTGGGAGTACGCGCCCCGTCATGCGGATTTGTTCACGGATGGAGATTTGCCCGAGCCGTCGAATTTGTATAAGCCGTTTGACAAGGTGTCCAGCGCGTTGGAGGATCACCACCGCACGATGCTCTCGCAGGCCGAGCGGATGGATGAGGGCGTCCGGGGCAGAGAGTGGCCCACCGGACGGTTGGATACGACGGGGATGAATACGACGGAGAAGATTCACGCGGCTTATCAGAAGTATGTGAAGGATTATTTGCGGTGTATTACGGCGATTGACGAGGGTGTGGGGCGGTTGCTGGATTTTCTGGATGAGGAGGGGTTGACGGAGAATACGATTGTGGTATATACTTCTGACCAGGGTATGTTTTTGGGCGAGCATTCGTATTTTGATAAGCGTTTGATTTTGGAAGAGTCGCTTCTGATGCCTTATGTGATGCGGTATCCGAAGGCCATTGCGCCGGGTTCGGTGAATGAGGATATTGTGGTGAATGTGGATTTTGGTGCGACGTATCTCGATTTTGCTGGGTTGAAACCCGATGCACAGGTGCAGGGCAGAAGTTTTCGCGCGCTGTGCGAGGGGGAGACGCCAGAAGATTGGCGGCAGTCGGCTTTTTATGCGTATTGGGATGGGCCGACAAAGCACTATGGCGTGCGTACGCAAAATTATACGCTCGCAGTGCACCGAACCGGTGAGCGCGATTTGTTCGATTTGGAGAAGGATCCCTATGAGATGACGAGTGTGTACGGCGATCCGGCGTATGCCGATGTGCAGGCAGAGGTGGAAGCAGATCTGGCGCGGTTGATCGAGGAGATCGATATCAGCGCCGAGGAATTGCCGCAGGAGTGATGAGAAGTGTGAGGCCAATTGTTGTAGGGGCGAGGCATGCCTCGCCCATCCAGATCGCTAATAGCACGGAGAAATGATGTCGGATAAACGGGATATTGTCGTAGCAGATGAATGGGATGCGGGACACATGGGGTGTGGTGAGGTTATTATTTTGCTCAGGATGCGGATGCAAAAGCTCGAGGAGGGCGAAGTTTTAAAGCTTACGGCGTATGATCCGGGCGCGCCTGTTGATTTGCCCGCATGGTGTCGCATGACTGGACGGCGGATGGTTCGCGCGGATCACCCGTTTTACTGGATAGAAGAGAAATCAAAATAGCAAAGGAGTAAAAGTGGCTGGAAAATTTTGTGTTAGTTTGACTTGTGCGAAGGACGATACGGATAAAGCGACTGTGGCTTTTGTGGTTGCCAATGCCGCGCTGGGGTCGGAGAAGGAGACGCTTCTTTTTATGACTACGGAAGGGGTTCGGCTTTCCCAGAAGGGCTATGCCGACGATGTGGCTGAGGAGGGCTTTTTGCCGCTGAAGGATCTCATGGATTTGTTTGTGGGTGGTGGGGGAACGATTTACGTGTGTGCGCCGTGTTTTAAGAAGCGCGGTTTGGATGAGAATAATCTGGTCGATGGTGCAATTATGGTTGGGGGCGCTGCGCTGGTGGAGTTTCTTTCCGATGGGACGCCCTGTATTACGTATTAGGAGGTGTGTTGGAGGCGATAGAACGACACAAATATGCGCCCGATGTCAGTTTTGACGGCGGGGATTTGGATTGCGGTGGTGGTTTGTTATTGCTGATTCGCCGGCATATCGATCCGCTGGCGCGCGGTGGGTTGTTAGAGATTTTATCGACGGATGCGACAGTTGAGGTCGAGTTGCCCGCCTGGTGTCGGTTGACGAGCAATGAACTGGTGTCGTGGACAAAGGTGGGGCGGCAGCGCAGTTATCTCGTTTGCAAGGGGCCGTTTGAGGATCGCGGGCGGACTATGGCTCCTGTTGGGGAGCAATTTCGGGTGGCGGTGACGATTCCCGATTCGCTGCCGGGTCCTGCGCCTGCGCCTGGGATTGCGCCGTTGTCTGTTATGGGGATTGGGAGTTGGCCGCGTCCTCGCTGGATGCTTCAGGCGGTGCATGATCGGCTTGAGGGCAGGTTGGATGACGCGGAGTTTCAGGCGACGGCGGATGACGCGGTGCGGCTTTGTGTTGGCGCGCAGTCTCGCGCAGGGGTTGATGTGTTGACGGATGGGGAGCAGCGTCGGGATAGTTATGCGAGTTTTGTGGGTGGGTTGCTGGATAATTGCCAGCTTATTCCGCTGAGCGATTTGACGGCGATGGTGGATGATTCGGAGAAGTTCGAGAGGGAGTTGCGCGCGCTGGATGTTCCGGCGGCTGAGGTGCGGCATCCGGTGGTTTACGGGAAGTTGGGGAGGAGTCGTCCGCTGGCGGTTCACGAGTTTGAGTTTGCGAGTTCTTGTGTGGATAAGCCGGTGAAGGTGGCGCTGCCCGGGCCTTATTTGCTGACGCGTACGATGTGGCTGGATTGTCTCAGGGAGCGTCCGTACGAGTCGCGGGATGAACTGGCGCGGGATGTGGTGCGGGTTTTGCGGGAGGAGGTTCATTTTTTGCTGGCGGCAGGTGTTGCGCTGGTGCAGTTCGATGAGCCGGTTTTGACAGAGGTGGTTTTTGGGAGTGCGACCGGGAATCGCAGTTTTATGTGTGGGGCTTTGAGCGAGAAGTTAGAGGCGTCGATGGAGCTCGATTTTGCGGTCGGTTTGTTGAATGAGGTTGTGCGGGGTCTGCCGGGGGAGCGGCTGGGTTTGCATATTTGCCGGGGCAATTGGACGCGGGATGAGTCCGCGGCGCTTTCCGGGGGGTATGGGGCGCTGATGGATGTGCTGAAGCGGGTGGATGTGGGGACGCTGTTTCTGGAGCTTTGCACCGAGCGGGCAGGAGATGTGGATGTGTTGAAAGCGGTTCCGGACGATAAGCGCGTGGGGGTTGGTGTGGTGAACCAGAAGCTGGATTCGGTGGAACTGGTGGAAGATATCCGGCGGCGAATTTCAGAGGCGATCAATCTGTTTGGAAAAGCGCGCGTTCTGCTGACACCCGATTGCGGTTTCGCCACGTTCGCCGATAATCCCGTGGCTTCGGCAAATGTCGCCGAGGCAAAGCTGAAAGCAATTGTCGATGCGCGAGATTTGATCGGTTGAGGAGATGATAATGTCAGATGTGCTGAGGTTTATCACAAAATCCGATGTGCAGGTGGAGGAGTTGCCGTGGGGTCCGCACGAGTGGATCAGTCGGGAGGGGTTGACCGAGGCGGATCATTTGTTGCTGGTGCGGGTGACGATGCCGCCGGGTAAGGCGCACGCGTTTCATCGCCATCCGTGTATGGAAGAGATTATTTATGTGGTTGCGGGAACAGCGGAACAATGGGTGAATAGGGATTCGCAAATTTTGGGTCCGGGTGATGCGGCGCATATTCCGATGGATATGGTGCATGGGACGTATAATGCGGGGGATGAGGATCTGGTTTTTCTGGCGATTTTGTCTCCGGCTAAATTCGATGGTGAGGTACTGGTCGATGTGTCGGGGGATGAACCGTGGGTCAATATGAGGGATTAGAGATGCCAAATACACGTCCGAATATTGTTTATATTCTCGCCGATGATATGGGTTATGGCGATGTGGGATGTTATAATCCGCATTCGAAGATCCCCACGCCGTATATGGATCGGTTGGCGCGTGAGGGGATGCGGTTTACGGATGCACATTCGCCTTCGGCGGTGTGTACGCCCACGCGATACGGGATTTTGACCGGGCGTTATTGCTGGCGCACCGAATTGAAGAGCCATGTGTTGTTCAATTACGAATGGCCGTTGATTGAACCCGAGCGCCTGACGGTGGCTTCTTTGTTGAAGAGATGTGGATATCACACGGGGTGTTTTGGCAAGTGGCATTTGGGTTTGGGCTGGGGTGTGAAGGATGGCGAGGTGTTTGATTTTGATCAGCCCCTGCCTTGGCCGGGGGGATCACCCGATCCGGTGGAGGAAGATAAGATCGATTTTTCAAAGCCGATTGCGGGGGGACCGATTGAATTGGGGTTTGACAGGTTTTATGGGACGTCGGGTTGTTCGACGGCGCAACCGCCTTATTGTTTTATCGATCAGGATCAGACGGTGGGTATTCCGAGTGTGCAAAAGCCGGTTGAGATGGCGGGTGGTCGGCGCGGGTTGATGGTTCCGGATTGGGACCACAAGGA
>JAJEAX010000390.1 GCA_022822565.1 Candidatus Latescibacterota bacterium | reverse complement strand
GCGCATGTGGTGAAAATACGCATTGTCTTCCGGCGCGAGCGCGTCTTCCAAAAAGAAAAGTTTGAAAGGCTCCACATCCTTGGCGAATTGTATGGCGTCAATCGGGCGCAAACGCTCGTGAATATCGTGCAAAAGCTCAATTTCAGGCCCGATCTCCGCGCGCACATGCGCAATCATATCGCACATGCGACGGCAATATTCTCTCGGATGATAATAAGCGCCGTCGGGCGAGCCATCGGGTTTTTGAATACTCTCTGACTGCCCGCCATATCCCCCCATCTGCACGCGGATATGGCGATAGCCCTGTGCCATATAATGACGCACGCTATCCACCACTTCGTATTTGTCGCGGCCATTGGCGTGTGCATACGTATCTGCCGCCTCTCGACACTTCCCACCCAGAAGTTGATACACGGGCATACCCGCGCGTTTCCCCTTAATATCCCACAGCGCCTGATCCACCCCCGATATAGCATTATTGAGCACGGGACCATTGCGCCAGTACCCATTGACCATGCTCATCTGCCAAATTTCCTCAATGCGATCCACATCGCGTCCGATGACAAAAGGCTTAAGATGTTTTTCAATCGCCGTACGCACCGCGTGGAACCGCTGCGTAAACGTCGCACAACCCAACCCGTAAAGACCAGGTTCTGACGTAATGATTTTGACAATAATGAGCCGCGAACCCGCAGGCTGTGTCACAATGGTTTTAACGTCTTTAATAGTTACAATTTCTGGCATATCTACTCCAATCTTTTACATTCCCTCGGGCAACGCGAGATTAAACCGCCGCGCGGCTTCGCGGAGTTTTTCCGCCGTCCCCACCGGAATGGGAATACCTTCAACAGACCGTTCGGCAAGCGTGCGATTTTCGGGCTCCCCGGGCATGAGAATATCGTCAAAGCCATCTGCTCTGGGCAGTGCTTTGAGTTCATCGACCAAATTATCAACGTGGTCTTTGTAATCATCCAAATCAACAAAAAAGGAAATATCAATCGCAGCGACAATGCCGTTTTGGTTTCTCGAATGCTCACCTCCGCGCAATACGGGAACGAGCAGCGGATTATCGACCATCAAACTGGACAAACATTGAAAAATCAGCGCCAGCCCCGATCCCTTGGGACCCCCTGCCGGGCGCAGAATAACCCCTTTACGCGCATCCGTCGTCGGATTGCCCTCAGCATCGAGTGCCCAGTCTTCACCCAGTGGCACGCCCTTATCCTGCGCGAGTTGAAGTTTGCCACCCGCTGCCACACTCGTCGCCATATCGAGACTGATGGGATCGTGTTTATTTGCTGGAACCGCAACGGCAATCGGACTATTGTGTACGCCCGCCGCCTTCGCGCCAAAAGGAGCCATATTGGGCGGACTACAAACAATGGCAATCCCGGCAAAGCCCTCCTGTGCCGCCATCAAAGAATAATAAGCCATCGCGCCCTGATGCGTGACATCGCTGAGCAACACCCAGCCAATGCCCACGTTTTTGGCCTTCTCAATAGCTTTTTTCATCGCTGGCACAGTCACCACAGGCCCAAGAGCGCGGTCACACGCGATATGGGCAACCGCTGGCGACTCTTTCACGACGCGGATATTGGGCTGAGGATTCATCGCGCCTGTCTCAATACTGTTGAGATACGAAATAATGCGCAAAACCCCGTGAGAATCAACCCCGCGCAGATTCGCCCAAATGAGCACTTCTGCTTCTATGGCGGCATCTTCGGGCGGCATACCCGCATTTTCAAAAACGGACTGGATAAACGGTTCGAGGTGTTCTGCGCGAATGCGAATGTCCGACATGGCAATCCTTTCTGGTGTAGGGGCGCCCCAGCTATTGAGAAACCTTGACTTTGAAATTTTTATGCGCTATGCTATCTGACAAATTAGTTTCGCGTTTTTAAAGCGTCAAGATAATAAACCCCAACTGCAAAAAAGAAAAACAACTTCTGGAGGGCTGACTTATGAAACAGAGCTTTGAACATTATCGAACATTGAGAAAAGAGATGGATGCGTGGTTAGATCAAAGCCGTCGGATGGACCCGCCGAGCAGACATGGCGGAGGCGAAGATGAAGCGAACTATTCGCTGGCCTGGTTCCCCCACTATCTCATCACCGGGAATGACGGGGTGCGGGAACACTTTGAACACCTGCGCGATATGCTCGCCGGATGGGTAGAACGGGACTGCCTGCACGGTTATGAACCCGAAGCCGAAGCCCATCACGGAACCGAACCCTTTCTGCTCTTTTTGCCGCGTTACCTCGGATTATTTCCCAAAGATGAAAAAGCAAACGCCCTCCTACAAGACGCCGCCGAACACATCGGCAACTGGGTCAAGGGCATTCCCGAATGGTTTGACTGGGAGCGCAATCGATTTTACGGATATTATATCGGTACGCGCACAGTTGGGCGAGACGATGGCTACGATGCCGAAATTGCCGAACACTTTCGCTTTGTCCACATTGCCCTTGCCGCACACCGAATGACGGGACAAGACCGGTATCTGGACTGGGCTTTGCAATACGGCAAGCGTCGGGCAGAAATGATTGACGCCATACCAGATGGTCCCTTGCCCATTGCCTGGGATGCAAACGGGCAACCGAGATTTGGCAGACAGGCGACTGGACAACAAAAAAAGGCGGCGCAAGCCGGGCATCACGTCCCTGGCGACCCGCTCATCGGAGTCGAAGTGCTGCTGGCTTCCGGCGTCATATACGCCCTGGGCGACCTGTTCGAGGCATCGGGTGACGCCGTATTTCACCAGGCGGCGCGGCGCATTGCAGAACCAATGGTCAGCGAATTGCTGGATCCGTACTCAGATCCCGGCGCAGCGGCGATTTCCTATTTTCGGCAACAGTTCTCCGATTCCTCTCTGGACGAGGCAATTCGGGCACAAATCGCGCGTTTTCCCGATATACAAGAAGGCGAATTGGCAATGGTCTTTCCGCAGGCGCGTCGCCGCGATTGGCCCGGCGTGGGCAAGCGCAACGACATGACGTATTGGGGAATATGGAATGGCGATGGCTCCGTAACACCAACAACAGAACCGACCACTGCGGCACTAACGCTGGCATATCAAGTGACGGGTGATGAACACTATGCCGAACGCGCATTAAAACAGGCAGCAGACAAGCTGACGATGGCGCGTCGGGTGCTACGCGGCGGCAGAGAACACGCCGATATGGGTGGCGCGGTCTGTTCGACAGCGGCCGGACACGGACGCAACTGGGGCATTGGCCCCGTGACCGGATGTTACGGCCCGTTGCTTTTGGGTACGCGAGAAGTAAAAAGCAAAGTAACGCCAACAGTCGAAGTGAAACACGCCAATGGCGAGCGCGGCATCCCCCATCAAATTCTTCCACTCGTGATCCATTCGGGAACCAATATTGATGGCGTAAAGTTTTACAATGGCGGCGATTCAGACATCTCATTCTCGTGGCGATTTGAGGACAACGGGTGGCAGGTCCTCACCGTAGAAGCCGGCGCAGTTGCCAATGTGGAATTGACAGGAGTAATGGCATGAAATATCGCACACTGGGACAGACCGGCCTCGAAGTATCGGAAATTGGATTGGGTGCCTTTCCCATCTCTGGAAGACAACAACGAGCAGATGGAAGCGTTGAAGTGTGGTCGGGCACAAGCGATGCGGAATCCATTGCGCTGATCCATCGGTGTGAAGAACTCGGTGTAAACTTAATCGATTCTGCGGAAGGCTATGGCGACGGTCACAGTGAAGAACTCGTCGGACGAGCACTACAGGGACGGCGAGATAAATGGATCATTGCGACCAAAGTGCAGCCAAACCGGGACATCGACCAGAACGATGAAAAATCAGTACACAACCGGATTGTCGAAGCATGCGAAAACAGCTTAAAACGCATGCAAACGGATTTTATTGACATTTATCAACTGCACGCGATCCCGCACGAATGGGCCATGCCCGCTGTAATGAAAACCTTCGAAAAATTGCGACGAGAAGGCAAAATCAGATGGTACGGTATCTCGACCAACAACCGGGAAGCCATCGATAAACTACGGAACTTAGGTCCTATCCACATCTTGCAGATCGGATACAATTTGTTGGAACGCAGTGCCGACGAATTATTGCACTGGGCAAAAGAACAAAAAATAGGCACACTCATCCGCGTCCCCCTCGCAAAGGGCCAATTGACCGGAAAATACTTTGGTCAAAATGCCGAGAAAATACCACAAAACGATTTGCGGTACGA
>JAJEAX010000395.1 GCA_022822565.1 Candidatus Latescibacterota bacterium | reverse complement strand
GTGAGCGTAGCACGCTCTTCATCGCTCAGATCAATTGTATAGGGACTCGTCTGGGGCATATGTCCTCCTTTTAAGAGGCAATATGCAAGGACACACCCACGTTGTCAATACGACACTTTACTTCTGAAATTGAACACTTAGTTGGAAATATAGACTCTTTCATACTCACAATTTCAAATCCTATAAATCTCAAGATTTGTCCCAAAGACTGTGGCGTTAATATGGTCATGTGAGTCAGATCACCATAGATTATTTGACCCGCAAAAATTCCTTGTCCGTTAGGGGTTCGCAAAATTAAATGACCGCCTTTATTCAGAATTTCTTTTATGCAATAAAGAAGCTGAATTAATTCCTGACGTGTAAAGTGTTCAACAAAATCAATAGCGAGAACCAGATCATACGCATGATGGGATGCCTTGAGAAAATCAAATACATCCGAGTGATATACTTGTAATCCGTATCGCTCTGCTGCCATAACCTGCTCTTCTGAGGTGTCAATACCCTCTACACTTGAAAATCCTTGCTTATTCACTGACGTTACGCATAGATGCGCCTGTCATTCCCTTTTCATAAGCAGGATAAGATATAGCGTTGCTGCATAAGGTCAAATATATATTTTATGTAGAAATTCACTTGAGTTATCGAGGTTTTAATCCCTGTCGAACAACATGAGAAGTAAAAACCAAAAAACCACGCCCAAAGGACGTGGTTTTTTGGTTGTGAACTTGACCCGTTTTAGTTGATAACAATATTTGAATCCTCCGCCACCCACTCTGCGGGTGGTCGTTTACTCCGTCCGCAAGGCATCCGCTGGATTTGTGCGTGCGGCTTTGAGGGTTTGGGCGGTGACGGTTGTGAGTACGACGAGGAACATCGCTACGCTGCCGAGTAAGAAGGCGCCAATACCCAATTCAGTGCGGTAGGCGAAGGTCTGTAACCATTGATTAGTGGCGTAATAGGCGATGGGGAATGCGATGAGGCTTGATAGGGCGATATAGAGGACAAATTCTCGTGAGAGCAGGGATAAGATTTGTGCCTGGGATGCGCCTAAGACTTTGCGAATGCCGATTTCTTTGGTGCGTCTGGTCGTGGCGAGAGCAGCCAGTCCGAATGCGCCGAGAGCCGCGATGAAGATGGCGAATCCGGTGGCGTATTGGATCATTTGGTTCCAGCGTTCTTCTTTACGGTATTGTCTGTCTATGTTTTCATCGACAAATGAAAATCTGAATTCCAGAGCAGGAGCGATTTCTTTCCATTGTTCTTTGATAAATGCGATGGTGCCGGGCACGTTTTCGGGGCGAATGCGAACCAACAGGTTATGATGGCTAATTGTGGAGAGGGGCATAATGACAGGTCCAATTTTTTGATGCAAAGAGCGAAAATGAAAATCGCCAACGACGCCAATGATGGTCTTGGACTTGGAAATAATACGCTTTTCATGCGGTTTATTTCTTTGCGAGACTTTTCGGATTTCTCTAATCGTTTTGCCAATCGGGGCTTCTATACCCAGTTTTTTGACCAGTGCTTCGTTGACGATGATTGATCTTCTTTGATCGGTTGGGAATTCCTCAGAATATTCCCGACCTGCAACGAGTTCTATATCGAGTGTCTTGAACACATCGTAAGCAATAGTCATCATTTCAACCGGTTGATCTTGACTGTCTTCATAACTCGTGAAAATATTAGGAGGGCGCGGGTGCGCGAACATATTGCTGGATAAATCGCCACCATCAAACCAGGTTGTGCTGATCACCCCCGGATAAGACTGTAGCGCATCCCGAAAAATAGGGGGCAGGTTTCTGTATTCCGGTCTGAAGACCATTTCAAAGGTCGAAATAGAGACGAGGTGTTCGGCCTGAAACCCCAGGGGTTTGGTTCGCAAAAAGGTGAGTTGTTTGCCCATCATTAAGGTGGCGATGATGAAGAATATGGATAAGGCAAACTGAAAGATGACCAGTACGTTGCCAAAGCGATTGCCCGTTTTGACTCTCAATCGGCTCGTTATGATTTGGGTCGGCTGCAATCGGGATAGCACAAAGGCGGGATAACCTCCTGCGGTGATGCCTACTACAATGATAAGTAGAATGAGAAATGCGAGTGTTGTGAGATTGAGACCGTCGCTTATAGACAGAGATTGGTGAGCCAGATTATTGAATGTTGGCAAGGCGAGTTCTGCTATGGCAATACCAGCGATACACGCGATGGTGATGAGTAAGAGCGATTCGCCGATAAATTGTTTTGCGATTTGCAGTCGCCCTGCACCGACGACTTTTCGCAGGCCGACTTCTCGCGCTCGCGTTGCCTGCCGTCCAAGCGTTAAAGTTGTGAAGTTGATACATGCGATAAATAGCACGAGTAGGGCAATGCCCGATAAGATGTACGCATAGATGAGATTGCTGGCATTCGAGGTCTGGACAATTGGATCAAAGTGCATTTGTGTGAGTGGCTGAAGTTTGAGTTGGTTCACGTTCTTTTCGCCCCACCAGATTTTGGTCCATTTGGGAAATTGCTGTTCGAGGCTATTGGGATTTACGTCTGGCGGGAGCAGCATATACGTATCCGCCATGACGTATTTACTGCCTGCGTACCCGCTTTGTTCAAAGGGCAGCAGCAGGTCAAATTGAATCGTAGAATTTTTGGGTATGTTTTTTAGAATGCCCGTGACGGTGTAATTTTGAATTTCGTTTTTACGCAGCGTGGGGTTGAAACGCTGGATGGGAAGTACCTCGCCAATCGCATTGGCGTCTTTGAAATACTTTTGAGCAATTCTTTCCGTTATAAGCGCGGAATACTTGTCTTGAAGAGCCGTTTCGCCACGAATGACTGGAAATGAAAATATTTCGAGAATGTTGGGATCGACATAACCCCAAATGGATCGAAAAGCCCGGTCGTCTGTGCCAATTTTTCCATGGCCGAACACGAAACGAGCCGTTTGCATTTCGGGAAATGCTTCCGTCAGTGCCGCGCCGTCAGTGGCTCGAGGGTCTTCTCCAATCCCGGATGGCGTTTGCACATAAACCCGATAGATGCGGTCGGCGTTTTCGTGAAAGGTATCGTAGGACCATTCGTGGTAGGTAAAGAGGAAGGTGATGATGCAGAAAGCGAGGCCGATGGCGAGGCCGATGATGTTGATGGCGGAGTAGATGCGATGCCTGGCGAGGTTGCGGATCGCTGTTTTCAGGTAGCTAATGAATAGAGATATTTCACCGAACATTGGTTTCTCCAGTGTCGCGTTCGAATGCTCCTTACTACTGGCCAATGCAGAACCTCATAGCGAAAAATCAAAATGCGATCGTCAAACCCATGGAGGCAGGCCCAAAAACTACGCTATCAAATAGATTCAAAACCCAAATCGCACCGATAATGCCGATCAGCATATTCACCCGTTTTTCCTCGGGCTTGACCGCTCGGTAACGCGCCTCCCACTCGGTATAGCGCGTCCCATCCTCATTTGGATATCGCTGGTTGATATGTTGAAATATAACCGTCTGATTGTAGTGATTGAGGGCACTTTTAAAACTCTGATGCTGAAACCTCAGCGCGACAGACGTCACAACCACTGCGCCGAGAAACGCATATCCCTTTTTCTTATGTCCCCGGTAAAACTGACCCCATCCGGGAAGGACCAAAGACCGCATCCCAGCAGACAAGCGTTTGGTCTTCAGACGGCGCGCTTCCTCCTCGCCGTGCAACAAAGCCCACCAGAACGTGCCCGGATCTGCATTTTCAAAAAAGCCTCGATCCAATCGGTTATTCAGGGCAAAAGCCTCTCGAAATGCCCAATCGGCACGCAGAGAATCCCCCGCCGCGAGATAACAACAGCCCAGATCAAAAAAAAGACGCGCGCGCGAATCTCGATTCATCGGCGTCAGCTTTGGCGAAAGTTGCGCCACACCCGGCACAGCCAACAAATACCCTATCGCACCTCCATAATCACCCTGTTTGTAGCGCACCTCGGCCTCTTGAACATAAGGCGGAACATCCTCTGCACCTGCAATACCAAAAGCACCGATAAGCGCGACAAAAACAAAAAATCTCATCTCAATCTCCCAATCAATTCGAACCGACCTGGACAAAAGGCACCAGGAACGGAGATGCACTCACAAACACAACGACACGATTTTGTGCATCCCATACATACACACCGCCATACTGAGAGATAGCCAAACCCGCAGGATCCAAAACCAAATCATCTATAACACGCCACCACAATACGAGCTGTCCGTCAGCATTAAAAACCATAACCCGATCCCGAGCCAGCACAAATACAGCCCTGGGACCACTACCAACCCATACGGAAAAAACACCGTCGGGCAACACAACCTCCTCCCAAACAGGTTGTGAACCCATGAGGCTTGTATCCGTTCGAAATACCTCTCCCAATGTCGTCACGATCCAGATATCAGATCCCAAAACCGCCAGACTTCGGATCGCACCTTCAATGCCCGTATCATAAGACCCACGTTCAACAATATTATTTATTTCGAATGAGAATGCCTTTAACCTCGGTCCAACACCCACCCAAATCGTGCCATCTCGCGCAACCGTCATCGCAGTAGGCAACTCAGAATCCGCAACGCGCCAGTCCGCGTATTGCCAAGGAATCTCAGAGATGCTCCACTGAGACGAATTAACCTGCATCTCCTGAAACGCAGAAAGTTGCACCTCTCTGGTCTCTGGCAAAATGCCGCCGAGCAATACAGTGGGAATAGCACGGATTCTAGTAGAGACCGCGGCAACAGAAAGAGATTCCAATCGCAACCCCGCGCGGTTGGGCACGGGCAGTACGCGCGTCCTATACGTAGAACGGGCCTCGCGTATGGAAATGGCATCGGATGTCGCGATCAACGCCAGAGCGGGACTTATTACAAAATCCGCAGCAGGCGCCAAAGCCACAAATACATTCGCTGCTTCGACAATACTGAAATCGCGCCGCCGTTGATACGGGTATATAAACATCTCGCGGCTATCGAGCACCACATCGCGATCCATCGTATTCCGCAAGCGATACGTATATTTGCGGTTGCCTTCCATAATCACATCGGTAAAACTCGCAACTGTGGGATCTTCAGACTGAAAAACCACCTGCGCCGCCGCATCATCTACAGAACGCAACAACTCATAGCGACGGGGAACACCTGCCGCCAAATGCCAGTTGACAGTCGCTGTACCCTCTTCGGGCAAAAATTGGATATCTACCAATAGCGCCCCGGGAATCTGCACAGTGCCCACAGGTGCTCTTGCTGGTTTCTTTCCGGCGGTTTCTGTACGCAGGCTATAACGGTGCTGTTCACCTGCCTGGATATCAAAATGCGCTATCGGCATCATTTCCCACACATCTGCACGGAGGTTCACTTCCCGCGAAGGCGCAGGCAAATCCTGCCAGGGAAATCCGCGCCAACCATCGCGCTCATTGCGCCAAAACTGATAGCGCACCGCAGGTTCAATACCCAGATATTCCCATTCGAGCACAACCGCATTCTGCTCCTCGTCATATCTCAGATCAAAAGGAACAACAACCGGCGAATTGGCCGGATCAGTAGCGAGATCGCGCCGGGAATCACACCCGGCGAAAACCAAAAGACACAATAAAAAATATGTAACACTATTCCCCATATCGAAACACAATCTCCTTTGAAACACGACGCTGTGCATTTAAGTCTTCCACGATAATTTTCACCCGATTGCGCCCCTGTTTCGCCTTTGTCAGATCGACAAACTGATAAACCTGTACGCTCGGCTGCGTATCCACCTGTTCAAATGTCATCGACACTTCGGGATTGACCTCCTGACCAGTCAACAGCATTCGCAAACCCTCTACCTGTTCCAAAGCCGCAATATGGACCGTCACGCGATAGCGCGTCTGTCCAAACTCGTCTGCTACCAGATTATAAACCTCAAAATACAACCCCATCTCCTGCCCAACGAGAAACGCGCGCGTAGGCAAAGGCAACACACGCAAATCCTTTCGGCGAAAAGAATCATCCACATCCGTCTCATCAATCTGTGCGGCCAATACCGGATCGCTAATCTGCAATTCCGAATCGCCATAAGGCTCAACCGCAAGAACCTGTCGCAACAAACTGACGCGATTGGCACTCACATTCTCTGCCTTCACCGTCAATTGATAGGTGCCAGGCGGCACGGGCAAGGTCAACAAATCAGTCAGCATAGCATTCGAATCAGATGGTGTGTCTTTCCGCACAACCGTTCGACGCGTGCGAAACGCGCGGTTTGCGACCGAATCATAAAGCGCCATAGATAGTGTCAAATCGCCTCTGCCGATCTTCTCCACATCCATCGGCAAACCATAAGCCACATCCACCCGCGTCATGAAATACCCCCCGCGCGCATCGGCCACATCGTAATAAAATTCCAATTCTCGCGTTTGCCACCACGGCCGGTATTGCTCTGGTATCTCGCTGGCGGCTTGCCGATAAACCGTTTCCGGCGCATTTTCCTGAATCCGCGCTATGGACCGCATTCCCAGCGGCTGGCGCAGCGGAATCGGCGCAAAATTGAAATGCCCCGATCCCATCTCATCCGTAAATGTAATCTCCATTCCCCCGCCAACTGTCACATACACCCACGATTCCCAGGGCACGAGGCTATTATCTTCCGCAGAGGTAACGGGCAAATATCCATCGCCCCTCGTGTGAGAATCCCCGGCTCTTCTCCCCGTCATCATGTCAAACGAATCGGCGAACATCGCACGCGAACTCCGCACGGGAAACACCGTGCCCACAAGCGCACCTTCGGACGGGCGCGTGTACAACTGCGCGTACAACTCATCTTTTACCCGCTGCACCGCAACACTCATCACCCCAGGCGCGCGACCAGACCGCGAGCGATAATCAGGCTCACCATAGCGCAAATACACCTCACCTCGCCGATCCCACGGATACGCAGACCCGGCAAAATACTGTCGCGCCATCCACACCCGCTGATAGTGTTCTTGCAAACGCTCATTCACTTCTGTAGTCGGGTCCAGGTCCTTTTGCATCCAGAACCGATCGATAAAATCTTGCTTCTCCCCCTCGGAAAGCGCGTTATAGATTGCGCGTTGTTCATCTGACAAAATAGGAGAGGGATCGACGTACAACGCCAACGTCTGTGCATCAATCCGTTCCAAAAACCCATCCCAATACTCCGAAGCGCGCTCGTAATCCCCCCCCCGATACGCCCACTGTGCCGCAACAGGCAACAAATCGAGCGCCTCGGGATGGCGTTTCATAAATGGCAAAATCTGTCGTGCGATCGCCTGCTGATCCTCCATACGCAACAACACAGCCCCCAGCTTTGTCACCGCATCAACATCATCCGGTTCCAATGACAAATAGCGCGTATAATATGCCGCGGCTGTTGCATTGCGCTGGGACAAAGCGTAAAAATCATCGCGCGCATACCAGTCACCCAACAACTGATAGGGCGCGCTATACGTCGAATCAATCGCTATCGCCCGAGACGCCATATCCACGCACTGATCCGTACCGATGTCAAAATACACCGACGCCATCTGATAATACAAATCTGCGCGCATCGTATCCGCCTCTATGGCGCGATAAAAATACGAAACAGCACGCTGCCTCAGCGCGGGACGGCGCGCATAAACCCGCCCTAACCCTTCATACGCCATTACCTCGCTATCCTCAAAAGACTCGGCCTCCAAAAATGCCTCTTCAGCATCGCTCAATAGCCCGCGCTCCAGCGCAACCATACCCCGATTCACCCACCCGGGTCCGTCCTGGGGGTCCGGTTGATTTGCCCAGGCCTCTGTCTGAGTACCCGATTTAACCTTTGCCAATCCCGCAACCAAATCTGTGGCAATAGTCTGTGACAAATCGTCAAACCGATCCTTGCGCCAGACGCGCCGCCCATTGGCACTGCCCGACCACAAAATACGACCAGACGACGTATCAATCAGCCGTAGCGCAACCCCCACAGCATTGACCGCATTGTCCTTGCCAGTAGCCATCAAACTACCGCATAAAACAGCATCTGTCCTATGCGCCAACACCATCCGCTCATCAGCACTCAGGCGCGCGCCTATTGGCTGTGACATATCCAATCCATCAAATAACCCATCACCTATCATACCCTCTCTAATCAACCGCTCATACCCGCCCACCAGTGCTTTTTGCGAAGTATGCAAAGGCGCGAATACCACCTGCAACGGCCACTCATCTGACCGCATCATCCGCCCGTGCCGATTGGCTTCCTGAAACCCGAGTTGCGCCATCAAATTGCCCAGTGCAATCTCTCCTATATCGCGCTGAGCATAGATCCACTGCCATTCGACATCATCCCGCGCCTTGCCCATCCAAACAGGTTCTCCAGTATCCAAATCCACAAGCCGCACATGCAATGTGCGCGTCCCGGCATCAGAAACAAATCCGATCAACGCCCGATCTGCACGCGCCGCTGTTTTCAACAAAAATAAATCATAGTCTTTCAACGCCTGTTTTGTCTCCACCATCCACTTCATCTTGATCCGTGGAATCGTATCAGGCTCCACCAGTTCAAACCAGCGTCCCTGATAGGCAGGGATATCCCGATGGCGCATCAACTCATCTACCAAGCGGTCAGCCATAAAAACCCCGTAATCGGGGTCTTTCTCTGAAAATAGTGGAAACACCGCCAGTCGGGGAACCGCTTCGCGCTGCGGCAAATCCTCACACTGCACCGCAGAAGAAAACACGAGCAATAGAATTAAAAAAAGAGGTCTCATTAGAATTCCAATTTTGGTGAAGTGTTTACGGCTTGGGCATCAAGCGCATCAATACACTGTTGATTGTCTCAAGGCGATACGCGAAAGGGTGAATCTATAAAAATATAGAGCAAATTCTGTGCCAAAACCCTCTTTTCTATGTTTTACAATTAGTTACGAAAATTTGTGCCATGAGAGCAGTTTAATAAGTGTCCGATTTTGATACAGTAGTGTCCGAAAATGAACACTTAAAATAAAAACAAGCACATTGTTTTAGTCCAATGTGCCTGCTTTATCACTATTATTTATCTGAATGATTTCAAATGCGCCGGGCTTACTTATCGCGATAAGCTTTATCGGCGGACAAACCTTTTGAAGGCACTTCTAATTGAGATGGAAAGACCTGGCATGTCTTTGCACCAACACCAGAACGAGTAAAATCGCCGCCCCAACAGCGTGGCATATCAGCAAGGGCCACAGCATCAGCACCGCTGCCGATAGGAATAAAACGCGATATATCACACCCAGCGCCACCATGTGAAAACCCTCAGAAGCCGCCGCAAAAGCCAGCAAACCCAGAAGCATAGCTATCGCTGTCTCAATAACGCGCCAGGTCTCCCCCTCAAAAAGGATGGGCGTATAGCAAAAAAGCAGCGGAATAAAATAAATACCCTTGGCAATGCGCCACGACTCAAAACCCGTACGCAGCGGATTCGCACCCGCAATACCCGCAGCGGAATACGCAGCCAGACAAACCGGCGGCGTGACATTGGCATCTTGTGAATACCAGAAAATCAGCAAATGCGCCGCAATCAGACTCACCCCCAGATTGGTCAGCGCAGGCGCAGCCAGCACTGCCAGCACGATATAAGAAGCCGTCACAGGCAAGCCCATGCCCAAAATCAGAGACGCGATGGCGATGAGCACAACAGTAATGAGCACACTGCTTCCGGCAATCGCCGAAATGAGCAAAGAAAATTTGATCCCAACGCCAACCATCAGCACCACACCCACAATAATACCCGCGCACAAAAGAATAATACCCGTTGTAATCATATTGTGAGCACCCAGCGCGAGTGCATCGACAATATCTCGAATATTCATGCGCGTGTTCTTATTCAACCAACTCGCAACAACAATACTCGCGGTTCCCGTTGCCGCCGCAAATGTGGGTGTAAAACCGTAGATCAGTGTACCCACCAGTACAGCAATAGGAATCGCAAAATGCCAGCCTTCGCGGACAGTATCGCGGATATTTGGGAGTTCCGAGGCTGGTAAGGGCGCAATCCCCCGTTTTCGCGCGCGAAAATGAATAAAAAAGGTCACACTCAGAAAATAGATAAGCGCGGGAATAAAGGACACAGCGACAATAGTCAGATAGGGGATTTGCGTCCACTGACTCATAATAAACGCGCCCGCGCCCATAATCGGCGGCATGAGTTGACCACCCGTAGATGCCGCCGCTTCAACCGCACCTGAAAACGTAGGCGAAAAGCCCGTGCGTTTCATCATCGGAATCGTGAGCGAACCCGACCCCACAGTATTCGCCACAGCACTCCCCGAAATTGAACCGAGCATACCGCTGGCAAAAACCGCCATCTTTGCCGGTCCGCCCACCGTGCGTCCGAGCAATGCGAGCGCCAGACGAATCATAAAATCGCCCGCACCCGAACGCAGGAGAAACGCGCCAAAAAGCACAAAAAGCGCGACAAAAGTAGATGAAATAGTCGCAATCGTTCCAAAAATACCATCGGGCGCGAAATACATGCGGTAGAGCAAGCGCGGAAATGACACACCGGGAAACGTCCATATACCCGGAATATATTGCCCCCAAAAAAGCGCGTACGTGAGAAATACAAGCGCGAGCAACGGAATAAAAAAACCAGTCGTGCGGCGGGTAATCTCGAGCAAAAGGAGAATCGCAATACCCGCAAAAATGAGATCAGCCGTATTCGGCACTTCGTTGCGAGCGTGCAGCGCATCTTCAAAAAACACGAGATAAAGGGCGACGGCAACAGATAGGATAGCGAAAAAATAATCGAGAATCAGCGTGCGCGAGGCATAGTGCTTAGAAACGGGATAAAACAAATATCCCAAAAAAAGAATGAAGGCATAATGGACGGCATTGCGCTGCAATTCGGGCAAAACACCCAGCGTATTGCTCCACAGGTGAAACAGAGACAGGCAAACCCCCACAATGAGGACAAGCACCAGATGCCCGCCTGTAAGCACGCGATGAGGTGTACTCACTTCACCGCCGCGGGCCTGCGCAAATATTCTTCTATCAGATTCTGGCATATTGAAATCGGGACTGGCGGAAAGCGGAGACAAGCCTTTAGTCCCCAGCCCCTATAAGAAACGGCGAAACCTCTATACCCTTCTCGCTATAGTAGCGCGCAGCACCCGGATGCAGAGGGACCGCCAGCCCCATCGTGGCCTTTTCAAGAGACATTGCGAGCGTGGCCTTGTGGATATTTTGAATTTCCGATAGGTTTTCATAAATAGTTCTGGTAATCTCATAGATCACATCCTCGGGCAAATCTGCTCTGCACGCCAAAATATTGGGTTGTGCAATCGTCTCAATCGCTTTGGACTGCCCGGGATACGTATTGGCCGGAATGATATACCGAGTCCACACGGGAAACGCATTTTGTATCGCCGCGAGATGATCATCGCCAAAAGTAAGCACAGAAACCCCATCCGCACCGAGTTGGGCAAAAGCCTGCGTCACAGCAGCCACGGGCGGACCAGCCGAAAGCGTCGCCCCTGCAATGCGACCATCAATCATAGCTTGAGCAGACGGACTATAACCCAAATACTCAGACGTAAAATCCTCATCCGGAGAAATGTTAAGCGCTGCGAGAATGGCCCGAGTCGCGCCTTCTGTCCCACTGCCGCGTTTGCCAATCACGTATTTGCGGCCGAGTTTTCTCAAGTCCTCAATCGTACCTGTTTTGGCATCAGATGCGCGAAGTAGAAAATGCTCGACATTCTCCCAGAGCAGAGTAATGGATCGGAGTTCGCTAACCGCTTGCCCCTGATAGGTGCCCTCTCCGCGATAAGCCATAGCACCGTACAAACCCTGCAAAATCGCCAGATGAGCCTCTCGATTGACCAGCATCTGAATATTCTCGCCCGACCCTGCAGAATTGATGGCCGATGCCACAATTCTGGGTTGTAGCTTCTGCGTAATCGTCGTACTCAGCGCAACACCCACCGGATAATACGTACCCCCGGGCGTAGCTGTTGCAATAATCAAACTTTGCGTCTGCAAACCCTCCTGCGAGGTTCCACAAGAGATAGAAAATATAAAAGCGAGAAGCAACCACAGATGAACACGGATAAACACAGATGAAAGGGAAGATATACGCGACATAAAAACCTCACAGCAGAAAAAGTGAACAGATATTTGCTTGCTTAATTTACCCGACCACCTACATGCGTCAAGAGAAAATACCTTTGCACCTTGACAACCCCTGTTGTGATTTCTATACTTCCGGGGAGGAGTAGCCCCATGGATAACACGCGCACCATTCTCTTTTGCATACTCGCATCCGCCCTGCTCTTGTCTGGCTGTGCAGAGTATCGGGCATATCGCCATTTAGACCGCGCAGTCACTCTCGAGGCCAATGGCGACCGCGAAACAGCACTGGCGATATTTCAGGCTGCAGTGGATATTTATCCCAAAGACGCGGTTTTGCGGCGGTGGTTGGGCAGGGCATATTTGAGGCGCAACCAATACGACGCAGCGCGAGCCGAGTTCGAAACGGCACTCGGACTGGCACCCGATTATATGCGCTTGTACCGTGACCTTGCAATCGTCAATGAAGCGCTCGAGAGACCAGAAGTTGCTATCGCGTGGCTGGAAAAAGCCGTATCACAGGTACCCGAGCACCGGGAATCTTACCGCGATCTCGTCAGTCTCTATCTATCCCACGACCGGTTGAGCGAAGCGCAATCCCTTTTGGAAACAGTTGTCGAACAGTGGCCCAAAACGATGTGGGCACATTTTCAACTGGGCGGTCTCTATATGGTATTAAAATGGCCCGAGCGCGCCGAAGAAGCTTATGTACAGGTACTGGACATCGAGCCAAAAAACGACAATGAAGCAGAAATACGAGCACGCGCACACGGCGAATTGGGCAATGTTTATTACGAGCGCAAAAACTATGAGCGCGCCGAGGAATTTTACAAAAAAGCACTGGAAATCAACCCCCTTGACGACAGCAGCCTGAACAATCTCGCCTGGATATACGCCATTCAGGGAATTCACCTGCGCGAAGGTATTCGCCTCTCGCGGCGGTCTTTGCGCCTGCGTCCACACACCCCATCCTACCTGGACACACTGGCCGAACTGCATTACCGGATGGGCAATACCGAACGCGCCATTTTCATCATCCGCCAGGCCATTGCATTGGATCCGGATAACCCGGAGATGCGCGCCCATCTACATCGGCAACTCGCCAAATTTATTTCCGGCGGCCGGGGAAAGGTATAAAAAACGGTGAATAATTCTCCAAATTTCCACGACCCCGAATGGGGTAACATGACACTGCGCGACAATAAGCAAGAAAATTTGCCAGATATTCTCGCTCGGCTCGCACTATTCGATACATTGACCCGGCAGGAATTGCACACCATTGAACGCATTATGCATCGCAGGCGATTTGTCCCGGGCGAAATGATCCCAACACCGCGATCGGGCTTGTTTATCATTGTATCCGGCACCGTCCATGTCGTACGCCACCTCGCCGATGGCGAACAAATCGTAATCGACACCTTGAGAGAAGGCGAATTGGTGGGCGAAATCGTGCCATTGGATGATGCACAGCAGGCGACCTCTATTCTCTCAACCGAACAAAGTGTTCTGGTCGGATTCTTCCGCACTGATCTGGTCGATTTGATAAACACGCACCCCAGGATGGGATTCAAAATTCTCTGCCGTTTGTCACAACTTATGTCCCACCGCATGCAACATGCGATGGACGATCTGCGAAAAATACGCACGACACTGAGCAAAATAGAAAACACATAACCATCACCAATACCAGAGGAGGAAGTCGGGATATGACGAAGATTGAGGCGGTTCACGCCCGTGAAATACTGGATTCAAGAGGAAATCCAACTGTCGAAGCTGATGTGCGCCTGAGTTCTGGCATTATCGGCCGCGCAGCCGTACCTTCGGGGGCTTCAACAGGCGTACACGAAGCTGTGGAAATGCGCGATGGACAAACGCGCTATTTGGGCAAGGGCGTAAAAAAAGCCACCCAAAATGTCAATGATAAAATTGCCAAAGCCGTTGTTGGGCTTGACCCATCGGACCAGATAAAAATCGATCAAATCATGCGCGATGTCGATGGCACACCCAACAAGGGCGCGATCGGCGCAAATGGCATCCTGGGTGTTTCTCTCGCAGCGGCCAAAGCAGCGGCGGCAGCTTATGGCATGCCCCTCTATCGCTACATCGGCGGAGCCTCGGCGTGTCAATTGCCCGTACCAATGATGAATATTTTGAACGGTGGCGCGCATGCCGACAGCAGTGTTGACCTCCAGGAATTTATGGTCATGCCCGCAGGCGCTGAAAATTTTGCCGAAGGCCTGCGCACAGGTGCTGAAATATTCCATGCACTGCGCGACGTACTCAAAAAAGCGGGTTATAGCACGGGCGTAGGAGATGAAGGAGGGTTTGCGCCGAGTTTGGGTTCCAATGACGAAGCACTCGATGTCATTGCCGAAGCAATCAAAAATGCCGGCTATGTGCTGGGCGACGACATCTTACTGGCACTGGACCCCGCATCGAGCGAATTTTACGACGGCGAGCACTACGTATTCAAAAAATCGGACGGATCCAAACGGTCTTCGGCAGATATGACCGCATTTTGGAAAGACTGGACGAGCCGGTATCCCATTGTATCCATCGAAGACGGTTTGGACGAAGACGATTGGGCTGGATGGGCCGCGCTAACAGCCGAATTGGGCGATCGCGTGCAACTGGTTGGCGATGATCTATTTGTCACCAACACAACGCGCTTAAAACGCGGGATTTCTGAAAAAGTGGGCAATTCCATACTCATCAAAGTCAATCAAATCGGAACCCTGACCGAAACACTGGAAGCCATAGAAACAGCCAAACGCGCGGGATATACAGCCGTCATCTCGCATCGCTCGGGCGAAACAGAAGACACGACCATAGCCGATATTGCCGTGGGAACCAATGCCGGACAGATCAAAACGGGATCGGCATCGCGTTCAGACCGCATTGCAAAGTACAATCAACTGCTGCGTATCGAAGAAGAACTGGGCGATGCCGCTGTCTATCCCGGGCGAAACGCATTTTACAATATCGACATCTCTTAAAGGC
>JAJEAX010000378.1 GCA_022822565.1 Candidatus Latescibacterota bacterium | reverse complement strand
TGATGAGTCGAGAGCACATCTACAATATCACCGACTTCTACATCCAGGCCAGTCTCTTCCTTAATCTCGCGCCTCACGGCAATTCGGACGTCCTCACCAACCTCAACATTCCCGCAAGGGATACACCACTTCCCTTTGTTTGTCCCGTATTTGCGGCGAATCATTACAATTTGCTTGCCTCTGAGGATCACCCCGGCAACGCCTGCTTTTACGTAATGTGATGGCGTCTTTGAACGGTCCATTACAGGTCATTTCCAGCGAATTTTTTTTCTATTCTATGCTCAAGTATTTGGATGAAGAGCCGAATAGTTCAAAGCCGTGCACAGTCGTGTGATGCAGCGTGCTTACTTCATTACGGCGGGAGAAGCTCTGTGGAAAGTTCCCCCGAGAAACCTCTCTCTTTGATTTGCGCCACGAATCCATCGATCTCCGCCTTACTCAAGATCTCATTTCCGCCTATAATAAGCCGACCACCCAAGTGAGTCAGGTTCTTCAGCCCTCTCAGGCTTCTTAGTCGTGGATTGTTGCTGATTTCCAAATGGCCGCCGATGGACGCAAGATGCTCCAGGCCTTCCAGACTCTCCAGTTGTTCGTTCTGGCGTATGTAGAGGAAGCCTCCGATTTCCTTTAGTGCTTGCAGTCCATTGAGGACGGCAAGGTTGTTGTTGGCTGTAACATGTATGCCGCGGGAGACGTACCGTAGGCTTCGCAGCCCCTGCAAGTCTCGCAGGGAGTGGTTAGATACGATCAGCAAGCGACCATCAATAGACTCGATCCTGTGAAGCCCCTCCAGCGACGCCAGCTTTGGATGGCCGTCCACGCGGAGATCCCTTGGTACAGTTTTGATTCTGTTCAGGGATGCGATGCTCTGTAGTGATTCGTTGCAGAGCATGTAAATGTCTCTGCCTACTCTCTCTACATTGAGCCCATCCAGGTTGAGCAAGTCGGGATTCCGAATAAGCTTCAGGTCCCGCGCTACATTGGTGATGGTCTCACATTGGGTAATGCTATGAAGACCATCGCACCGGAAGATGCATAGATCACCGTACGTGGCAGCTAGACGATTGTGCGATATGTCCTTCTCCTGGAGGCTTGGCGATAGGAAGGAAAGGATTGTCGTCAGGTATTCAGGCCATTGATGGTCAGTCATATCGATTCTGCATACTCGGATGTCCAGCTTGCCAATTAGCTCATCCGTCATCTCTCGAAATGCGGTATAGAGTTGGGCGTAGCCAGCGAATCCTCGCCACCTGTTCCTCTTAGCCCGAGCCCGTGTGGTGACCTTCAGGTTGATCTGGGTGTCCTTCCAGTGCTTTCCTCGGTCATCACAGGTACGTCGCAGGAAACTCGGCACGTCGGACTGAATCAGATAAATCACAGTCGGGTTGAGATGAGAAACTGCATCAATGACTCCTCGAACGTAGTTCGCGATTGTGACCCGTTCAACGTCGTTGAAGAATAGCTCTGCCGTATTGCGATGAAATAGCTGACCATCAAGGACAGTGACCGAATCGCTTTGCGCTCTTGTGGCGGCGAAGTCTCGCCATCTTTCCAGGCTTTCTTCTATCCGGCAGACCTCGCCTTGCCACTCCATCCGAGTTGGATGATTTGGATCCTTCTCGTGAATGTGTGCGGCTGGTATCCCGTTCCGTTCAAGCTGCGAGCAAAGGAACTCTGCAGTATTGGTCTTACCGGAGCCAGGGATTCCTTCCACAAAGATCAACTTGGTGTCCAGCAAGGCAGCCTCCAGGATGGCTGTAGTGCTCTGTCTAAAATGGCATCTCATGAGCTTGTTGGTTCGATTACATAAACACCAGAACGGATGCAGTTCTATGAGGCATACATTAGTGGGCGTGTTAAGCACCATGTGGGGAACCGGGTTTTCCCAACCTCATGAGTAATAACATCGGCCAGCCAAGATCGAAATCGTCAGGAAACTCAGTCCAGTACTCCTTCGCTCTGGGGGATTTCTCAAGCAGGCATTCGTCGGCAAGGTGTTCCTCAATGCGATCAATCTGGAGTTGGGACTTCAAGGCTGCATTGACATAGTCCGCAATCTGGTGATTATAGCTCTCGACGTTAACCTTTTGGCCTGTCTCCATATCAGTGAAGCGGGCCTGTAGGCGACGGAGACGCATCGCTGGGTGGAGTTCTGAGATGAGAATGAAACCTCCTGGCCGACAGATTCTCGCCATTTCTCCGATTACTGAATCCAAGCCAGAAATGTGCTCCAGGACGAGGCAGCATAGGACGCGATCAAAGGTGTCATTGTCGAATGGGAGACGCTCTGTCAGGTCATGGGTAACGAATCGCACATCGTGGTCTTTCGTCTTCTCAATGGCTTGCGCCATCATTTCTGGAGCGAAGTCGATTGCGGTCACCCTGGCACCTGCTTCTGACAGATAGAGGGTATGACGTCCCGTACCGCAGCCGATATCAGCGACGCTGAGTTCTTGGACATCCCCCAACAGGGATCGCAATAGTGGCTCTTCCAAAATGATCAAGGAATTGTCCTGCGTATCGTACGTCTCAGACCAACGAGCGTAGCCTTGCCGGACAGGTACGGTTCCAAGATCGGCCCCAGACTCGTCATTCATGTTGTATGCCTCCAGGATAATGCCGGTGGTCCTGCCCAAAGTTAATAATCAAATAAGATAGCCCCAACAGCGTCGAGTCGATATTGGTTGCCATCGTATGCAATGGTCGTAACGGAGCATTCACGCATTACTTCACCACTGTATGGGACATTGCAGAATTTCGGACTGATGCAACTCAGTTCTTCAAACGAAAAAACGTTGAGAAGGAAGTCTGCTAAGACACCGCCATGGCTCACCCCAATCACAGTATCTTTGGATGACTGACGATAGCAATCGGAAACAAATGCCTCAATGCGTCTGCCAGCCTCAATGCTTGAATCGCCAACACTGGGTCGGTAATCTCGTTCTCTGTTACAACGCTCCCACTGAGTTATGAATTCATTGAAAGATTGGCCTTCGATGTCACCCCAATTCATTCGTTCACGTAGCCGTGAATCTTCGGTCACTTCAAGGTTCAAAATGGTGGCGATGATCTCTGCTGTCTCTCTTGTTCGTGCCAGTGGACTGCTGGAGATTCGTGTGATGCCATTTGATGCTAACTTCTTGGCGAGTAGTTCTGTCTCTTCTCGCCCTTTTGATGTCAATGAAGGATCGCCGATCTTGCGATCTCTCTTACCGTGGCGAATAAAGTGAAAACGCATTAAATCTGCCTGTCTTTCGATTTTGCTTGTGCACAATTTGCCGTAGTGGGGTTGGGGGAATTCTTGCGCCGCTTGCGTGTAAGGTCTGCCAATTTGAGAACCCGCCAAAGGCGGCGCAGTGGAAACCGGTTATTAAAAGACGTGACCTTATTGATCTCCCATATAGTACGGAAATTTGATTGCAAAGCCTCCCCTGCGCTCAAGTGAAGAGATCACACCGCTAAATCTAAAAATCGCTTTAACTTTGTCGATTACCATTGATACAAATAACGAACGCGAGAACTCTGCGGGGAATCTTGCGTCAAGTTCTTCGATCAATCGTCGTTTGTCATCGTCCCTGTGGTACTCGTAGGCATTTATCCAAGTCATCAGGGTTCGCTCGCAGTTAACACGTAAATCTCCGGAAGTAATGCGCGTCTGTCTTTGAAACTCCTTACCAGAGAACAAGTCTTTGAGAAATCGGAAGCCTGATCCCATCCACTCATGTCTTATATAACGCTGAAGCAGGTTGACCGTCCGGTTGAACTCAAGAGGTTCATTCTGAAGTAGAAACGGCCTGAGATGATGGAGAATCATCGCGAGATCTCGGCTCTTGATAGTGTCGTGCACTTCTGAGCTTAAACCGTCTGTAGTATTCCAGTTCAGGGTGCCACTGACTTTCAGGTTTTCACATTCTTTAAGATCTGCGAGGAATTCGTTGGCTTCATCACGAAACCTTAATAGCGTTGTCCAAGCCTCACTAGGAATCTGCCCGGTGATCCTGATGGTTTCGCCAGTAGATTTGAGCTTCATAGTAATGTTATATGGTTGACCCATTCTTGCTGTCTCCGCGTTGTGCAGATCAGTATTTGTAGGCCCTTTCACATGTCATTTAACGTCCCGATAGTTTGCGGCTGTGCAGCCCAGACTGGGTGTGTATGCCAGGAGGTCACACATTGGTGAGCCTGTTGGATTTTGCGCCGCTCCGAGATCAATCACCTCCACGAATAATCGCGAGAAATCGGTCGAACTCAAGAATCGTCTGAACGATGTGTGCATCTTCTTCCCAAGAATTGTCTTTTAGTAGTATCACATTATGTTGCAGAAGCGCACGAACACCAAACTCTCGTTCACGCATGACGTTTGGGGGGATATCGGTAGTGCCAACACCAACACCTCTGTATAAGGACTCAGACTCATCGCCTTGTTCGGGAAGTTCATCTATTGCTTCTTTGAGTTTGGTCTTGTCTGAGAGTAATTGTACCATTGCCTGGATATAATGAGGACCGTTGTCCTCGTATGCGGAGAAGAGGAACTCGTCCTTGTCCTGTAGTTCAATGTTCGTTACTCTCCTGAAGTGTTTTACTTGCTTTTTGCGTTTTCTCCGTGTGAATTTTCCCGAAACAAAAACCACTGGAGAAATGACAGCAAATAACAGAAGGATGAGCCCAAAGAAATATGAAATCAGCCTTACCACCTGTATCCAGACTCCACCCGCGAAGACAAGGTGCCAGTAAGACTTTTCGCTTTTAGTGCTTGATTGCTCAGTGAGGTAGAAAGTCCTAATACCAGCAATTTTGCCCTGTGGGGAAAGTATTGGTGTCCAACCTTGGGCATGCAAGATCAGAGCCTTGAACATAAAGTACTCCTTACTCTCTAAGATTACTGGCTCGAAGACGCCAAGTAAGCTATCAGTGAGTGAAACGCGCAGATTTGACATCAAATATCGGTTGCTAGCTTCAAGCAATTCCACTCGTAGCAACTTACCGGTTGAGAAGGTAAAGCCAAGTGGTTCCCTTTTGTCGTAATAGCCCATGAGAATGGCTGTCTCACCGGAGTTGACCACTCGGACTACTACTACCCTAAGGGACTGCTTGGACTTCTTAATATCAAGCCCATCATATAAGATTTCCAACTTTCCCAAATCTTCTCGGACGTTGAGAACGCTCGTATCGCTCACTATTTCGAATCTCAGTTCCGGTTTGCGGTCTCTGAAAAACTCTAAGTAGATTGTCAAACCACCAAGCAGTAGGGCGAGCATGAAGCCCAAGAGCGACCACGCATATTTATTATTGATGGTGTTCAGAGAATCTCGTAAGCCCATAGGGTTCTACCTTGAATGAAAGTTCTCGCACTGCAATTCTGAAGGTCAAGCGTCGCAGTGTAAGTGGACGTGTTAAGCGCACGATGCAGCTTGGGGGATCCTGGATAACAGTTTCACCTTTAGGTCCGAAGTGGTTTAGCCAAGATTTGCTCCACTACTCGGACTTATCGACATCCGGGTCATCCAGATCGGCCTCAGGAAGTTCCAATACGCGAGCACCTTGTGGGGGGAGGAACTCTATCGTAGCGTAAGTACGGATTGATTTTACTTTTTCCTTCTTATCCTCAGTAACGTCATCCTCTTCTTGTGTTCTTACGTCAATATGAAATCCACGCTCGTGCTTCATGGCCAAGCTGTTGAACTGCAATCTAAGTGCACTGTGCATCTCAGTCTTTCTATGCTCATCTTCGATCTTTGATGACTGGCAGATCTCAACGTGAATATCGTTGAGTTGTTCCTCAACTTGCGCACTGCTCTGAGCATCAATCTGATCCAGAACTTCCTTTCCGTACCCCAACTCCTCCGCATCCTCCTTGAACTCCTTCTGTCTACGGATTTTCTTTAAAATCGAACTGATACCAATCATTATTGTAGTGACTGAAGCAGCGACGTTGAGCGTTGTAACGGCATCCAACCCAAAAAACTCACTCGAGGAAACGCTATAGACAGGAATGGTCTCAGCCTCCCCTTCGACAATTTGGGTGAGCGTAGAGAGGAATATGTTGAAGAATCTGAGCTCATTATTGAGTTCCAGAAGACCTCCAGAAACTTCGTCACGTGGAATATACATACCCACGACCGAGGTCCCAGGCTCAAGGGACTCGTCTTCCATCTGCAGCGCATTGAATGCTTCGACCAAGTTCTCTGCGTGAGTTTTCAACGTAGATATGTCAGATGTCAATTGTATGATTGCGTCAAGTGTTTGGACAGAGGTGTAGCCGGAATCATCAAACGCCTCACGTATCTGACTAGCGAGTCCCAAACCTAAGAGTTGATCTGATGGCGTGCTTCCGTTCGGCACCAGAGTCTTCAGATTTGCCTTCCATCCGGGACTGAAGTTGTTACTATCGGCCTTTCCAAGAGATTCTAGGAGTTCGTTTAGCTGGTCTTCGACTGCTCGCTGGGTGTTCTCATTGGGTGAGTTAATGGCCGATTGTAGGTGGTCCTGTAGTCGTTCCATCTTTGTGTTTATCTCCAATCGCTCCAGTTCATCATGTACCTGCCGTATCATGCTCACCAGCCGCTCAGAGTTCATAATTCCTCCCTACGTGTTTGTGTTTCACGAACTTATTTTTTTTCAAATACCATATAATTGGTAGGTCTTGATGCCCAAGCTACACTTGCGCTTAACGCCCCGCGCATCCCCGAACCCGCGTAGCGGGTTGTCGTTAGGCCGGATGGCTTGTAGTCAGGGCCAGGATGTTAGATGTCGCTATATATTTTTATTTTTTAATACATCTACAATAATTGGTGGATCATCGTCTATACGTGAAAACTGGCTCTCGATTAGATGTGCATCAATATCGACATCCTGATTAACAAGGATAAGAAACAATAAGGATTTCAGATTTGGATTTACTTGATAGAAATTAGCCAAACCCTCTAAGGTTTTTAATACGGCCGCCTTAGTGCTATAATCGCGTATATGTTTTGCCTCAATTACAAGGCTATTCCCTTCAATTGCGAAATCGGCGCTCTTCTCTTGCCCATCGAATTTAACTATATAGGGCTCAGCTTGTAAGGTCGGCAACCAGGGTTTGAGAACGAAATAAATAAAGTTCTGGAAATCATATTCATTAGCAATTTTGATAGATTCTGAAGTTATATTTGAGGCATTAGTTCTGAGTTTAAATCGCGCATCCAATGCTGCTTCTACAATTTCTGCTATCCTCTGACCAATCTCTCGCCATCCGGCTCCGATATTTGTATTAGGCAACCCAGCTTCTAAGAGTTCCCCTGCAAACCTTCGAGCTGTAGACGTAATATCCCCTGGCATAGGTAAAAGAGTCATTGCGAAGGTTTCGCTTAATAAGGTCTTTTGTATCCATCCATCGAAAGAATCATTATAATTTTTATCTTGTGACCAGAGCAATACTGCGTCAAGCTTTGATTCCACCGTTCCCTCATCGGAAACTATAGAACTGCCGTTGATCAAACTTCGTGCGTTTTTGTGATCATTTGTTTCAAATAGATCAACAGGGTTATACTTCCGATTTATCCAGGGGGCAAAATCGACAGATGCTAGAACGCGTGGGGTGTAGATCAAAAGATCTATATCCGAACGATAGCTATTGGTCCCTCTAGCCCGTGATCCAAATATGTAAACTTCTTCAATTGAATCAGCTTTTTCTAACAAAGCATTAATTATTTTCTTCAGATCCCAAAATCTTAGATGGTCTTTAGACATAATGAGACCCCTTGATCTATATATGTATTTATGGTGTCTAACGTCTTGCGTGCCTACGAATCTGCGAGGCAGATTTGCTCGGAGTTCCGAAGGTACAGATTCGTAGGCACGCTATTATGCAAAGCTGGCGCGGCCCCTGTCACAGCGAAGCTCTTCAAGAGTCTAACATCCAGCGCACAACTCCGCGCGGGTTACTTGAGCACTCTGAATACTCTTGCACGGAGCCGTCTTTGATCAGGTTTCAAACACATCTTCATACGGATATGGTAGTCGAAGCATGCGGAGTCGTCTGAGTGGACGAAGCGGCCTAAGGGGGCGTAAGGGGCGTAAGGGGCGCATCACGCGCATACGTCTTGGTTCATTCCTTCTGCGAACTATGCGATCGTCGTCAAGAAGATGCCCCATGAATGTTCCATCCTTACGGTAAACCTCGTTTCCCTCAAGAATGAAGCCGATCCACTCGCAATCTGGAGTGAAGATATTACCGTTCTGAAGGAAGGCAACGTAGTTTCCTGACGTGTTAAAAATATACCGAATACCGCCCATATCAGCCTCTGTCCTTAATAAAGCTGAAATAGATTCCCCCAGCAACAAGCGCGAGACCGACTAGAAGGGAACAAGCACCAGGTCCAGTGTGCTGTGTGCTGAGTAGATTCACGCCGAAGCCAATACTGATGTTGCTGATGGAAAGGAGAATGGCACCGGTGGCTGCGTTGGACTTTTTCTTTTCATACGCACTGACGTATGTTTTGAGGGTATTATTATCGTTCTTAAGTGAATTGTTTTCTCCGACAAGCTGGCGATAGTAATGCAGCACCATGCGGATGGCTGTAGGATTATCCGTAAGGTCGTCAGCCGACAGGCCAGCAAGTTCGCTGGTTGACAATCCAAGAATCAAGTCGTCTTGTTGGTTATCTGATTGATCCGTCATGTGTCAGTTCTCCGAGTCACAATTTTCTCTACGCTTCGAAATATCGTTTTGCGGCAAAATCTGGGATAGCAAAAATTCGGTATATTCGGGAAGCCTAATGCAAATTCCTTCTCTTTGGAAAAAGTCAAGGTCAAGTCATAATTGCCTTTTGTGCGCGATTTGTCGGGGTAGGATTTTGGGGTTTATCTTTGCGCCAGTCTTGCATAACTACGGGATTAGCGAACAGTTATGGTAATACATACCAAATCTATACTTTATTGCGTGCTTCTAACCATCGCTTTAGCGAACGTTGGCTTTCTCCTGAAGGTCGGCCAGCCCACACATTTTCGATGCTAATATCCTCATCTAAATCAGGCCAATGGATGCCTTCACCTCGACCGATGAGTCGCCAATTATTGCGCTCTTGAGGAGTGCCATGCAGTAGGCGAGGATACCATTCTAAAGGAACGCTTATGCTTCGCCCATCAACTAAGTCTATCATTAGAGACTCATCGTCGATAGAGATACGCTCCGCAAGCGTAGGTTTGCATGCAATATATATCATTGTTTTACAATGATGTAAAGACTAAAAGCCCGCATCCAGAGGACAGGGGCTTTTAGTGTGATTTCTACCTTTCGCAACTGATTTACAGATCAAATTTCGGTCTTTTCCTTCAGAGAGAGAAGTCGATCGCGCAGTTCTGCGGCGCGTTCGAAGTCTTCGAGGCCCACGGCTTCGCGGATTTGATCGCGCAGGTCCTGGGATAGGGATTTGGGGCGGTCGCGGCGGATCTCGTCTGCCCATTCCTGGAGGAAGGCGATTTCTTCGCTTTCGTCTATGAGGTCGTGGCGGTCAAATTCTCTGAAGAAGGATCGAAGTTCGTCTATGCCTTCGTCTATTTTTGACAGTGCCATATCGTAGGCTTCGCGTTCGAGATACATCAGGACTTCAGCTCGTACACGATGTCCAATGACAAAGGGGCGATAGTGCTCAAACGCCATACGGTCTTCCTCGTCTTCTGCGTATTCTTTGACAAAGTCGAAAAGTTCGAGGTTGCGTTCGGCGTCTTTTTTGGCGTTGAGATATTCGCCTATTTCGAGAAAGCTAATGCGGCGATGATAATATTGGAGGGCTTCCATTTGGAGTTCCATACAGTTTTCAGAATTGAGCGCAAAGTCTTCTAAGCCTCGTTTTTGTGCCAGCGCTTTGTAATAGTGCAAGAGCGATTCATACCCTTCGGGCTGTTGGCCGTCGGGGCGACCTGTGACATCCATTTGCAAGATGCCCATTTCGATGCGGAGTTGAACTTTGGCGCGACCATCATTTCCTCTGATTTTGCGAACACACAATTGACCGGGTTCACAGGGCCAGTCATCCAGAAGTGGCTGAATATCTTTACTCATCGGTGCGTATCCTCCATTGATAGATTGACTGAGGAAAATAAGCTCAAAAGCAGTTTACGATAATCACTATATGTTGTCAAGAAATTAGCGGGAAGAGAGAATGCTTTTTACACCTCATCTCACTGCAGGTATTGACACACTCAGTTCATTTGCTGTTTCGACTGTGTTGTCCCAGGTTTCGTCTTCGATAAAGACACCTTCGGCTTCGCGTTTGGCGCGCGTATCGTGTTCGATCTCGCCTGGGAGATAGATTTTATCGACACCGGGCTGGGTGCGAGAGGACTTGATCCAGTCGCAGAGACGGCCAATTTCGTTGAGATAATCGGAGAGGTCGATAAAGCTGTCGATTTTGATGGCGATGGCGATATAGCCACTGCCGCCTCGCGTGGGTTGTTCTGAACTGCATCCCGCCCAGGAGAGGCCGCCCGAGATGGCGTCGATCATCATGCCCAGGCCATATCCCTTGTGGCCCTGAGGTCCGCCCAGAGGCAGCATTGCCACAGCGTCGCCATTACCTTTGAAGCGGTTGGGGTCATTCACGGGATTGCCGTCTGCATCTATGAGCCAGCCATCGGGGGTTTGTTGCCCGCGCGCGCGATAGACATCGACTTTGCCACCGGCGGACATACTGGTGGTTATGTCGAGCATGAGGGGAGGGCCGTTGGGCGTGGGGGCACTGAAGGCTATGGGATTGGGAGGGAGGCGTCGGCTCGTGCCGCCAAAGGGGGCGGTGAATCGCCCGCCGCCGTTGAGCATGAGCAAGCCAATGCAGTTGCGTTCAGCCGCTTTGGGCGGATAATCGCCCAGGCGACCAATGTGACTGGATCGGTGGACAGCTATGGCGCCGATGGTGTGTTCGAGGGCGCGGTCGGTGGCCATTTGCATGGCTTTGTGGGCGACGACAATGCCGATGGTGCGCTCGGCATCAACGACGGCTGAGACCGGGGTTTCCCGAATGATTTTGAGTTCGCGCACGGGTTTGATGTTGCCGCTTATGATGGCGCGAATATAGCCCGGCGTGCGAATAACACCGTGCGAATCGTGTCCGTAGAGGTTGGCATCTACCAGATGGTCGGCTACGATGTGAGCTTGATCTTCTGGAAATCCCGCAGCGCTGTAAAGTTCGCGTTGCAGGGTTCGAAGGTGCGTTGCGTCAATAATGGGCATATAGTTGTGTCCTTTCGAAAAGGATGATGTGTGCCAGAATCCGTCTATTGGATCGCCTGGCGAACCCAGTCGAGCGCGGAGAGCGGCATGATGCCGTAGTTGTAAAAGGCGAATTTGGTCACGCCTTGTTCTCGGGCTGCCCGAAGATTGGCACAGAGGGTTTCTGCATCGGGGGAGGCTGGGGGATAGGCTTGTAGTCCGACGACGAGTTGGTCTGGGCTCTGGATGATAGGTAAAAGTTCTGAGACTCGCGTTCTGGTGCGCTGGGGATCGGCAGTGTAAGAAAGAATTTCTACACTGTCAGCAATTTGTGCAATGGCTTTGGGGTTCGATCCCGTGATTGTTGAATCGCCCATTAAAATATAGGAGAGCGGGACATCAACGGCTGCTTTGAGTTCGCGCACGAGGGATATGACAACTTCTTCGCGCATGGCGTCATAAGCTGCGAGGTCTGGTATTGTGCGTTTGAGTTCTGCGATTGTTTCTCGAACGGGTTGACCAGTTTCAAAGGCCGTGCGGATTTTTGCGGTGACAGCGCTTTGTAGCCGGGCAATGTCGATGTTGGCTTCCATCGCTCGTTTTTTGCAGCTATCGCAGAAACAGAGTGAAAAGAGGTAGCGTCCGCCAGCACCCAGGTCAATACCGTGTTTGGCGTGGTAGTGCAGATGACCCCAACCGGAGTAGGCGAGGGATTCGCATTCGAGGAGGGAGATGCCGTAGTTGAGAACCAGATCGCGGGATAGCGCGATGGCAAAGGCGCGCACGTCTGGATTGGCGGGACAGAGAGCCGATGTACTGATGTCACCTGTGCAGCGGACTTCGGCACATTCGGGATGGGATTGCGCCAGGTAGGAGTTGTGAAAAAATACGGTCCATGAATTGAGATTTATACCCGCAGATGCTGCTGCTTTTGCCGCTTCGCCCCACCAGTTTTCGTTTTGCATCAAAGGGCTAACGTGTGGTTTGATCGCGCCGTAAAGCGATGCCTGTGGCTCGAAATAAATTGCTGCCTGTGAGACCTCGAGTGTGTTATTGGCGGGCAAATGGGGACGCAGCATGTCAAAGGTGTGATAAGCCGATGCCAGATTTATGGCGTCGAGTTTTACTTCTTCGCGGAGTTTGTGGAGAACGGCGTCGTAACCTTCGTCGCGTAAATCCCAGGGATAAGTCCACATGGTGGCATTGAGTGCAGGCATAGGGATGTTCCTTTCTCTGTTTAAGACATGGTATTTTCGTTTTGGATAATTTCAAAGCGATTTTTGAAACGGGTTGAAAGGAGATTGACTTTTTTCTCAAAATATGGTATAACCTGTTTTGTATTCAATACAGTTTGGAGGAATGGATGACAAAACTCGGATTGGGTGTGATTGGTTGCGGCAATATGGGCGCGAGCCTGGCCAATGGTGCGCGGGAATTGGACTGTGCTGAGGTAGTTTGTGTCAGCGATGTGGATAGCGAAAAAGGCCGGACGCTATCTGAAAAAATGGACTGCGATTACGAGGCTGATTACCACACCATGCTGGCGCGGGAGGATGTGCAGGCAGTCATGATTGCCACGCCGCCGTTTTTGCATATTGATCCCACAATAGCAGCAGCCCAGGCGGGCGTGCATGTATTTTGCGAGAAACCCATGTCGCCGACGCTGGCGGGATGTGATGCGATGATCGCCGCGTGTGGGCAAGGTGGAGTTAAGTTGGGTATTGGGCTGGTGTGTCGCTTTCACCCGGTGCATCGCAAGGTGCGCGATTTGACTCGCGGGGGCGATTTGGGAATGCCTTTGTGTTTGATGGTTCACCGCCTGGGCGGTGGATGGGGCGGTGTGTGGTCTGCATCGTGGCGAGAGTCAAGAGCCAAAAGTGGCGGTACGCTGATGGAAGTGAATGCACATGAAATTGATTTTATGCGTTTTGTGATGGGCGATGCGGAATCGGTTTCTGCGGTGGGTGGACAGTTCGTGCAGATGGAGACGGATTTTCCAGATGTGGCACTCGTGTCCATCCGATTCAAAAACGGTGGGGTAGGCGTATTGCATTCCAGTCAGGCAAGTGCTATTGGCGGTTATGGCGGGCGGTTGGATTGTGACAAGGGTTCGGTGGTCTTCCCCTCGTTTTGGGGTGGGGAAGGTGGTTTGCGTTACAAGAGATACGACGGTGATGAAACGGCGGTTTCCGCGTCGGAGTTATCGCAAGATGAGAGTCCGGTGAGCCAGGAGATTCGCGCGTTTTGCGAAGCGGTGCTCAATGGGGAGGAGCCACCGGTATCTGGTGCCGATGGTCGGGCAGCCGTGGAGATTGCGCTGGCTGCTTATCAGTCCATTGAAACGGGCGAAGCAATTGTGCTTCCATTTGAGGAATGAGACATCATGGCGCGAAAATTTGAGATTCCAGAATTTTACAAAAGTCCGATTATCTCGCAGGTCAAAAGAGCGCGACAATTATCGGATCCCAAAAAGCGCAATTTGCACCCCTCGGAGTTGGATTTTGGACCTGTGCGGTTTTTTTTGGCGCGGCATTTTGGATTTTGCTTTGGCGTGGAGAATGCCATTGAAATTGCGTATAAGACCCTGGAAGCCCATTCGGGTCGGCGCGTGTTTTTCCTGAGTGAGATGATTCACAATCCCAATGTGAACGCGGATTTGCAGGATCGCGGCGTGAAGTTTATGTTTACGCCGTCTGGCGAACAACTCATTCCGTGGGACGAGCTTGTACCCGAAGATATCGTGGTGGTACCCGCTTTTGGCACAACTGTGGGAACGCAGGAGGAATTGGCCCGGCGGGGGATTGATCCCTATCAGTACAATACTACCTGTCCATTTGTCGAAAGGGTGTGGAAGCGCAGTGCCCAATTGGGAGATGGGGATTATACTGTCGTCATTCACGGGAAGACCATACACGAAGAGACGCGGGCAACTTTTTCTCACGCGGTTCAAAATGCAGAGGTCGTAGCTGTATTGAATTTGAAAGAGGCGCGTATTCTATCAGATATTATTCGGGGCAAACGCGATCTCGGTGCTTTTGAGCGGTATTTTAGACACAAGTGCTCACAGGGATTTGATCCCGGCATTCATTTGTCGCGCATCGGTGTGGTGAATCAGACGACGATGTTGGCTACCGAAACGCATAAAATAGCTGAGATCATTCGGCAGGCACTCATAGATCGGTATGGCGCGGAGAATATCGAAGATCATTTTGCGGATACGTCAGATACGCTTTGTTATGCCACCAACGAAAATCAGAATGCGACATACACACTTATTGAGCAAGGAGCAGACCTCGCTCTGGTTGTGGGGGGCTACAATTCTTCGAATACGTCGCATATTGTGGAATTGTGCGAGGAAGCCATGCCGACGTTTTTTGTGAAGGATGCCGAGGAATTGATTTCAGAACGCGAAATTCGGCACTATTGTCTCAGGTCGCACGGGGTGGAGATTGCCGAGAATTGGTTGCCCGATAAAAGACCTGTGGATATTGCACTGACATGTGGTGCCTCGTGTCCCGATGCCGTAGTGGATGGTGTGCTGTTGCGCGTGTTGTCTTTTTTCCCCCAGGCGAGGGATGTGAATGACGCGCTGGCGTCGTACAGGGCAATGGAGCCTGTATAATACGGGGTTACTCCTCTCCTAAGACTTCGATAAGCCTGCGAACTTTTTCCAGTGACTCCTTTTTTTGCAAGCGCAGTAGTGCAGAAAGCGCAGCTTTTCCGTCTTCAGAAGACAGTAAGATATTCAGTTCTTTGAGTTGTTCTGTTGTGAGTGTATTAATCCGATCGCTTACAATACTACTCAACTCGGAATCACGCTCTTGCGAGTAAACGATAGTTGTTTTGGGATTTGCACCCAACAGGACATCCGGCGAAACACCCAGAGCAGTAGCAATAGCGACCAGGGTATCGGTTCGAGGCACTTTTGTCTCTGCTTCAATGCGAGATACTGTTGCCTGGTCAATGTTGGCCGCATTGGCGAGGTCGAGTTGGGACCAGTTTTTTGCGTGCCGTAATTCCCTTATTTTTCGTCCAGTTACAATCATAAATGAAAAATAAGGTAATTTTATGGGTTTATTTATGTTCATGGGCATATATTGTGATTAAAAATATGTATTTATACATATTACACGTTTGCATTTTTGGATTGGAGCCGCTATGAGAAAAATGTATTGGACAGATCTGGGAACTTCTAAAATTCAGTGTGCAAATCTGGATGGTTCAGATGTCAAAGATCTCGTTGCTACCGGATTGCGTATTCCAAATAGCCTCGCTATAGATGGGGGCGGGGGGAAGATGTACTGGACGGACGCTGGAACGTCCAAAATTCAGTGTGCAAATCTGGATGGTTCAGAGGTCGAAGATCTCATTACTGACGATATATATCTTCCAGGTGGAATGACCGTGCATGGAAAGAAAAGAAAAATATATTGGACAGAGGCGGCCTGGGGAGAGACCGTGGAGTGCAAAGTACAACGGGCGGATCTGGATGGCTCTCATGTCGAAACGCTCGTTTTCACCGAAATGAGTATTCCCAACGGTATCGTCCTGGATCTGGAAATGGGTAAGATATACTGGACGGACTTAACCAAAATTCAGCGTGTGAATCTGGATGGCTCTCATGTTGAAACGCTCGTTTTCCCCGAATTATTGCCATTGGGAATTGCCTTAGACTCAAGTGAAGGGAAGATGTACTGGACGAACTATAAGGGTGCTGGCGTGTCTAAAATTCAACGTGCAAACCTGGATGGCTCCGATGTCGAAGATATCGTTACTACGGGATTAGATCGCCCATCGGGGATTGCTCTAGATGTGGTGGAAGGGAAGATGTACTGGGGAGACTATGACAACTATCGCACGGCTAAAATTCAACGTGCAAACAGAGACGGCTCCGATGTCGAAGATCTCGTTACTCTGGGATTGGAACGCCCATCGGGGATTGCTTTGTGTTGCTTCTAAATATCTCTACTTTTTCATGGGTTGACTTTCATCTTTGCATGGGCTATATTGGAACCACACAAGAAAGGAGGTGGTCGAATGAGTGAAATGACCAGTGGAGGTGGCTGTCGTTAGGTGCGCCTCTGCCAGGAGCGGGTGTAGCATCTCGAATGGTAGCGCACCTGGCAATCCAAGACAGCCATCGAGCGGTTTGTTATCTGCCACATTGGCGATTTTTTGACAATCGCGAGGCAGAAACTTCCGTCAGACGATGCGCCGCACGGAGATGGGTCGGTTTTCCGACACCCGACGTGTGGCGCTTTTTTGTGGCTTTCTAACTTGACAAAATTGGATTATACTGTAATTTCAAAGGCTTAAAGATTCTAAAATCAGGAGAGGAGGTGAGCGTATTGCGCCATAACCATGCGGCGCGATTGAGACGATGACGACACCGAGTGCGAAAAAAGATGATGTTGAACAGACCTGGTATGTCGCCGATGCAGAGGGCAAGATACTGGGGCGATTTGCCAGCGGCGTTGCCAGTATTTTGCGCGGCAAACACAAGCCTTTTTATACTCCCCATGTTGATACGGGAGACCATGTGGTTATTGTAAATGCCGACAAAATTCAGGTGAAGGGCAATAACAAAGCCCAGCAAAAGGTTTATACGAGCTATAGTGGGTATCCCGGTGGTCTTAAAAAGCAAACGCTGGAAGACGCGCTGGAAAAACGCCCCACGTTTGTACTCGAGCACGCGATTCGGGGTATGTTGCCCCACAATAAGTTGGGGCGGCAGATGATCAAAAAGGTCCGTATTTACGCTGGGCCAGAGCACCCACACAAGGCTCAGTCTCCTGAGCCTATTGATTTATAGAGGAGGTGATTGTTTGGCAGTTGAACCACTGAGTTCTGCTACGGGGCGTCGTAAAACATCGACAGCACATGTGAAACTCTTTCCCGGAACAGGGTCGATTATTATCAATGGGCTTTCTGCGCTTGATTATCTCAAACGGGAGACATTGGTGATGATTATCGAACAGCCCTTAGATGTGACCGAGACCCGGGGGACTTATGATATTGTTGCCAAAGCAAAGGGTGGCGGTTTAACCGGTCAGGCCGGTGCCGTGCGATTGGGTATTGCGCGCAGTTTGCAGCGCGTGAATACGGGCAATCACAGACCCCTGCGACAGGCGGGCTTGCTCACGCGCGATCCGCGCAAAGTGGAACGAAAAAAACCCGGGCAGCCCGGAGCACGCAAAAAATTCCAGTTTTCCAAGCGTTAAATCAGAGTATTTTATCTCACATGTATCCTGATTGCTTCATGGGTGCCAGATGGCAATGGGGCAATATGAGGGATGCAGAGGACAAACCCAAAGTGCAGGAGGTGACATGGCCGTTGTTTCAATGAGGCAACTGCTCGAATCTGGGGTTCACTTCGGGCATCAAACCCGGAGGTGGAATCCAAAGATGCAGAAGTACATTTTTACAGAACGCAATGGTATTTATATTGTCGATCTGCAAAAGACGCAGGCGCAAATCGAAGCGGCATATCAAGCCGTGCGCAAGGCTGCTGAAACGGGCCAGCCGATTCTTTTTGTCGGCACCAAAAAACAGGCCAAAGACATCATTGTAAATGCTGCGGAACGCTGCGATATGTTTTATGTCAACAACCGCTGGTTGGGGGGCATGCTGACGAATTTTCAAACGATTCGGCAGAGCATTCGCCGCCTGGATACGTTGGATAAAATGGCTGGCGATGGCACATATCAGCAGTTGACCAAAAAGGAAGTACTGCGTTTGGAACGCGAGCGCGATAAGTTGCAAAAATCCCTGGGTGGGATCCGCAGTATGGGACGTTTGCCAGCACTCGTATTTGTCGTGGATACTAAAAAGGAAAAAATCGCAGTCGCCGAGGCGCGCCGCCTGGAAATACCTCTTGTGGCAATTGTTGATACCAACTGCGATCCGGATGAAGTTGACCATCCAATTCCCGGCAACGATGATGCGATGCGGTCTATTGCACTGATTACAGATTTGATGGCCGAGGCAGTGGTCGAAGGTACAACTGTTCAACAGGATGAAGAAGAAGATGGCCCTGAGCCAGATACGGGCCCTGAGATTACAGAAATCGATCCCAGCAATAATTGATAAGACGGAGACTGAAATGGCTATTTCTGCAAAAATGGTTCAGGAGTTGCGTGCCAGAACCAATGTGGGCATGATGGATTGTAAACGGGCGCTCGAAGAAGCCGATGGCGTTATGGATAAGGCTGTTGAGTTGTTGCGCAAACGGGGTATTGCCAAAGCCGAAAGCAGAGCGGGTCGTCAGGCTAAAGAAGGGGCGATTGCGTCTTATATCCATGCGGGAAGCCAGTTGGGAGTTTTGCTCGAGATCAATAGCGAGACCGACTTTGTAGCGCGTACCGATGAGTTCCAGACGTTTTCAAAAGATGTGGCTATGCACATCGCCGCCGCTGCTCCTCTTGTAGTGAATCGCGAAGACGTAGATGCCGAAATGCTGGAAAGGGAAAAGAGTATTTTTCGCGATCAGGCACTCAGCGAAGGCAAACCAGAGCACATCGTGGATCGGATTGTGGAAGGCCGCATGGAAAAATACTATCAAGAAGTGGTCTTAATGGAACAGGCTTTTGTCAAAGATCCGGACAAAACTATTCAAGATCTACACTCAGATTTGGTGGCCAAGTGCGGAGAAAATATCACCATCCGCCGATTCGCCCGTTTTGTCCTGGGTGAAGAGAGTTAAGCATCTATATTGCCCAGAGGAGGTGCGCCGTGATTGATGAGATTATGGCTGAAGCGCGAGAGGCCATGCAAAAGTCTGTTACAGCCCTGCAAAATGAGATGGGGTCAGTACGCACCGGACGTGCCAATGCGCATTTGCTGGATCAAATTCGGGTCGAGTATTACGGTACACAGGTGCCGATTAATCAGGTCGCCACGGTGGGGGTGCCAGAACCGCGTTTGATCGCGATTCAACCCTGGGATAAGTCGGCGATTCCGCTGATTGAAAAGGCAATTCTGGAGTCGAATTTGGGATTGACACCGGCCAATGACGGTACGATTATTCGGTTGCCCATTCCGCAATTGACAGAAGACCGCAGGCGAGAACTGGTGCGGGTGGTGAGGCAATATGCCGAAGAAAGCCGCATTTCGGTTCGCAATACTCGTCGCGATGCCAATGAACTCGTCCGCGATGCACAAAAAGAAGGCGAAATTCCCGAAGACGATGCCAGGCGCACAACAGATCGCGTGCAGGATTTAACCGACGAGTTTGTCTCAAAAATTGATAACGTATTAGCAGAAAAAGAAGAAGAAATTATGGAAATTTGATGCGGAGCAAGATCTGCTGAATTGAAAAGGCCATTTCCATTGGGAGGTGGCCTTTTGATTTTTAAATCTGAGAAGTTCCCTGATGCCTTTAGTATCTGGTCGCATAGATTTCGACAAATTCTCCGTAGTGCCAGACGTAATACGCCGTGCGATAGTGCGATTTGGATCTGCCTGTTCGGGCAGCGCGTTCAACGGCTTCGGGTGGGTTGACGATCAGGAGTTTGCTGTCGAGACGAAAACGAAAGCCCAGATGCGTGATAAAGGGCGCGAAGATCACACTGCCTGTTCGCGCGTCAATAACGGCGAATTGCTGGCATTCTTCACCGCAAAACCACCGCACAATGGTTTGATCGCCTGCAAAATTGGGACCGATTTTGGTGCCTTGAATCAAGCGGTCTTTGAATCGAATCGCGCGCGGATGGCTCACGAGATTGACAGGACGCGGTTTGTCTTTGTAAATTTGGTATTCAGGAATTGCAAACTGTTCAAATTCGGGCATTTCGGTCATGCGGTCAGGCGCTTCGGGTAACTCGAATTCGGGCATACAGGCGATAAAAAATAAAAACAGGATGGGGGAGATCGTCTGATATTTTTTGTATTTCGCAATTTTCATGATGTTCAATATAAGGCTTTTTCGTCAAGCCGCGCTATCATTTACCCAATTGAAACAGATTCAATATTATGAGGAGACCTATGAGAGATAAACTAAATGCGGTTGTTCAAGCGCACAATTTTTCGGGTGTGGTCCTCGTCGTGCGATCGAGAGAGCGATTATTGGCGCAAGGATATGGGATGGCCGATCTGGAAAACAATGTGCCAAATGCCCTGCATACCAAATTTCGCATTGGCTCTATAACCAAGACATTTACTGCAATGGCAGTGATGATATTGGCCGAGCAAGGCAGACTCCGAATAGGCAATTTGCTCTCTGAGTATTTACCAGACACTCCCGATCACTGGGGCGGGATCACATTACACCATCTGCTGAGCAATACGGCGGGGATTATACATGTGTGGGAACTGCCCGGTTTTTCTGATACCATGTCGCTGAAAGCAACCTCTGCTGAGACAATTCAAAAAGTTGTGGACCAGCCCCTCGTGGCGCCGCCGGGCACAAAATACCACTATAGCGGAACGGGATTTTTTGTATTATCGCGAGTGATCGAAAGGGTATCGGGTCAATCATATCAGGCTTTTTTGAAAGAGCACATATTTGACCCTATAGAGATGGCCGATACGGGATGCGATCATCCCGATCCGATTTTGCCACATCGGGCACGCGGGTATGCCCCTGCAGGGAATGGCGTGATCAATTCGCCGATGATCTATATGCCGATTCTGACCGGTGGGGGAAATTTGTATTCCACAGCAGAAGATCTGGCGAAGTGGGATGCCGCGCTCGGCGATGGCAAGCTGATTTCACAGGCATCTTACGAGCAGATGTTTACGCCGGTGTTGAACAATTACGCCTGCGGCTGGCGCGTGGAGGACAATGGACTGGTCATGCACGGCGGTTCCGTATCGGGATTCAACACGGTTTTGTTGCGGTTTTTAGATGACGAGGTCTGTGTTATTGTATTGAGCAATGTGAACCCCGCCCCTGTAAAATCTATTGCACAACAACTCGCGGCGGTTGTGTTTGCCTGAGCAGCACTGCGTGTTGCTTGACGCCCCACGATCCATTGGGTACATTTGCAGGCCATTCATGCCATGATCTAAAGGAGCTTGTTATGAGCAGCACATTTGGGCGTGCGTTTCGCATCACCACATGGGGGGAGTCACACGGTGGGGGCGTTGGCGTTGTTTTAGACGGATGCCCGCCTGGCCTGGAAATCAGCGAAGAAGATATTCAGATTGAACTCGACCGCCGCAAACCGGGTCAGAGCAAAATTACCACCCAGCGCAAGGAAGAAGATCAGATAGAAATCCACTCGGGTCTTTTTGAGGGGAAAACCCTGGGCACGCCCATCTCGATGATGGTGTGGAATGAGGATGCGCGTTCCAGAGATTACGAAGAAATACGCACCAAATACCGTCCTTCGCACGCGGATTATACGTATGAACAAAAATACGGTATTCGCAACTGGAAAGGAGGAGGCAGAGCCAGTGCGCGCGAGACAATCGGCCGCGTTGCAGCGGGTGCGGTTGCGCGCAAATTGCTCAAACGCGATTGCAATGTCGATATTATCGCTTATGTGCGTCAGGTTCACACCCTTGTTGCCAATGTCGATCCCGTCAGAGTTACTCGCGAGCAAGTCGAGTCGAATATCGCCCGCGTGCCCGATTCCGAGATTGCCGAGCAAATCATTCGGCGCATCGATGCTGCCCGCAAAGATGGCGATTCTCTCGGTGGCGTGGTCGAGGCCGTTGCCCATCGCGTTCCTTCTGGCTGGGGTGAACCCGTCTTTGACAAACTCGAAGCCGATCTCGCCAAATCCATGCTTTCACTGCCCGCCTGCAAGGGGTTCGAGTCTGGCTCTGGTTTTGGCGGTATTGCGATGACTGGCTCTGCACACAACGATCCCTTTTACAACGATGGCAGCGGCATTCACACGCGCACAAATTATTCCGGCGGTATTCAGGGTGGTATCTCGAATGGCGAACCCATTGTCATTCGCGCAGCTTTCAAGCCGACTGCCACGATTTTGGCCGAGCAAGAAACCGTCGATATTCACGGCAATCCCACCACGCTCAAAGGGCGCGGTAGGCACGATCCCTGCGTCTTACCCCGCGCAGTTCCCATTGTCGAAGCGATGATGGCTCTTGTACTGGCAGACCACTATTTGCGCCAGCGCGGACAAAGAGGTTAATCAATATGAAATGCAGCCTGGAAGGATGTCCTGGAGACTACAAAAAAACAGAGATTCTTCACACAGTGCGCTATCAGGGACAAGTTGTCGTTATTGACAATATTCCTGCTGAAGTTTGCACCATCTGTGGCGATGTGCTTCTCGAGCCTGAGACAGTTCAATATATTGAAGAACTTATCGAGACAAGTTCACAACCTGCCGAAATGGTACCGCTTTATGAATACAGATAAAATACCGAGATGATCCATCCTTAAACAGATAAGCCCGAGGTAACAACCAGGCTTCGACTTTTGTAATTGCGAGGTGTGATTCTGACAGAAATTTGGAGTTACTATGAGGTGTATAATTTTCATTCTTAAATTTCGGAGGCTATCATGGCTTGGTGGCTACTACTAGGTCTACTTGGTGCCAGTGCCGCTGGTGCCCTTTTGTTGGAAGAAAAGGTTAAGGGTAAGAAATTTGCTGTACTTGGGGAACGCAGTACAGGAAAGACCGCATTGATTAATTTTCTTACCAAAGGTACTTTTTCAACGGAGAATACACAGACTCTCATTGCAGAAAAGACCGAGAGTAACCGGCTTGAGCTCAAAGATTTAGAGCTTGAAATTGAGGAGTCCAAAGATGTCCCCGGTAGTGAAGATTTTTACTTTGCATGGGAGAGCATTACCGAAACGGCAGATGTTGTACTATATCTTCTGAGAGTGGATGAGTTGATGGCAGGCAACAAACAGACCGAAGAACGGGTTAAGCAGGATATGGGTCAAATAGGGAAGTGGATGAAGGAAATTCCAAAAGAATTCCCATTGTTTATTATTGGAACGCATTGCGATCTCACTGATCCTGATCTCACTAAATTACCCAAAGACAAAAAAGGGTATTATGAGGACAAACTGCGTGGAATGTCTATATTTCGAGACATTGTATTACGCGGGGGAGGAAGTAATAAGGTAAGGGTCGTGTTTGGTAGCTTGAAATCGAAGAATGCAACAGAAGATCTGGTATATCAGGTAATTTATCAGGTGGTACATCATGATGAATAATCTCGCCCTTTCGTTTCGTGCTCAAAGTCTGGACAACCAGAGCCCCGATCCCGTGGAGGTCAATAAGCACCTTCTCGGAAAAGAGGATGTGGGTGGACGTCAGGAATTGGCTCAAAAAATATCAAAAGTTTCTTTAGATGGCACCCAGATCTTCTCAGAAGGTTCGCATACTGCGTCTTTGCATGGCGATGAGTTCCTCCTGAAGACGTCTTCGAATCAGTTAGATGAAGCTGGCAGAATCGCGCCGATCCTTTGCTATGGTTGTGTGCCTGATGAGCCGCTGGACTCGTGGCCTGGGGATGTCGTCAAGGCCGTGGTCGGCTTTGCCGAGCGTATCGGAAGAACGATTTCGGAAGATAACCAAGAGATGGTCCGTCTTGGTGTTGAAGCCATCATCTCAGCGAAGGAGCAAAAAAAAAGACGAAGCCGTATGCGTGTAATATTAATCTTGGTGATCGTAGTGGCAGTGCTCGGGGTATTCTACAAAATCTTTTTCAAGGAATAAGGAGAAAATGCAATACGCGGCGTCATCATTTAGAGCTTCGTGTAGAATCGACGCATCCAATCGTACAAAGGAGATACAGCATGACCGATAGTACATGGCCTGAAGAACCTCATCGCCGCAAAACTGTTCTGGTACTGAATCAGACTGATATTGATGCTCTAAATTATAAAGAGGGTGGTGCTGATCTTTTACGCAACGATGAGGTGTATATCCTCCATTCTTCTTTGAAGGAGTCCAATTCCGTCGTACAAGATTTAATTGACAGTGGGCTTGCACGGCCAGGTTCTGTACTGATTCAAAGCCCTTTCGACAAGAATAGATATGAAAATTCACAACAAGCTGTGGAGCGTTTTGCGCTGGACAAACACCTGCTCTTTTCCGAGTTATGTGGCCTCTTGGGTGCGCGTGAGGTTACAGTAGAGCGGATTGAACGTAAAAATACCGAGGGTAAGGAAACTGTTTCTTTTAGAAGCTCATTCTTCATAGGCAGCGGGGTCGAAACAGAAAACGAAGATTTGGCTTCGTTCTGTGGCAAACTAACCCTACACGATAAATTCCAGGGAGGCTCACCAGATGTGCCAGCGGCCGAGGAACATCTGAGAGAAAGTGGATTATTAGGCGACACCGACATGCGTTCACTCATTGACCTGCGCCGAAACCCGAACAACCCGCTCACAAGTCGGGATATCAATTTAAACATGACGAGTGAAATAAAAAGCAACTTTAAAGTACTGGCCAATCTTGATTTGTCCTTTCTATCGCTGGAAGCTGGCTATGATCGCCAAGTACGCGAACAAACAGAGTTTATCCTCAGAGTCAAAGTAGATTTCTGAAAGAAGTTCTATACAAGAAGGACTCGGCATGATAATCGCTACTATCCCCATCAAGTCTCGGCTTGGTGGGGATGATTTTTTGCTGGGTTGGCTTATGTGCAAAAATAGGGTATATTTAGCACAATTGACAGCGCGGATAAAGCGGATAATTATTCACAGATATATTGAGAGGACATGCAAATGAAAACGATACAATTGTCCAACGCGATTTTGAAAAAACTCGGTGAACTGCGCCAAGCAGGCGGGTACGAAACCATCACGCAAGGTTTGGAACGGGCCGTTGACCATCATCTTTTGGAATTGCGCCGTCAAAGAGCAGAAAAAGTAGGAAAAAAAATAAGAAAAAAATTGCAAGAGAAAGGATTGACAGAGGATGATATTCTCAAAGACTTCGAAATATATCGTGAGAAATTGAGGCAAGATAATGCCGCGACTTGAGCTTGCTGTTGATGCAAATCCGTTGATTTCTGCACTTCTCGGTGGTCGGGCATTACAATTGCTGTTCAATCCCTTATTTTTTTTTGTTACCACAGAACGCACAACCTGGGAAATCAAACGATATATTTCTGTAATTGCAGAGCAACTTGGAATCGCAGAAATTGAAGTACTCAATACATTTGAAGACTTCCCCATTAGGGCTTACCAATCGTATTTCTATGAAATAGCCATTGGGCGTGCAACAAATGCGATTGGGCATCGTGACCCCAAAGACATAGATATTCTCGCCCTTACATATCATCTTGGAACGCCATTGTGGACTCATGACGCTGATCTACAAACGATAGAAGACATTCAAACTGTTACGACACAGGATTTGTTCGCTATCATAGCCTGAAAACCAAAATGATTGATGCCAAAATTTTTACATGTATTAAAAATGCCAACTCCCATACCTATCGCTTTCCGTGGCGGAACTTTACGCATCTCTTGAAAGATCGCGCAGAGCGTCAGCCAGATAAGCCCGCGTTGATCTTTTGCGACTGTGATACGGATGCCCGCACGGTTATTACCTATTCTGAATTTGAACGCCGCACTGCCGCGCTTGCAGGGCTGATGCATCGCGAGTTTGGCATAAGATGCGGCGACTGCGTCGGTCTTGCCCTGCCCAATTGTGCAGAAATCCCCCTGCTCACGCTTGCCCTTTTTCGCCTCGGCGCAACTTCTGTTCCTCTCGATATTGCCAAAGATGTTCCCGAGCGCAAGCGCTACAAACTGCAGAATGCCGGTGCTAAGCTACTCGTTGTTTTGCCCGAACATGCAGAAGATCAACGCCGTGCATTGCCCGATATCCAGATTGTGACAACAGAGCAGTTGCTCGCCGCCGGTGGATATGACGCAGCGGATATCGAGCCTGAGTGGTCTGGCGATCCAGAAGGCGAACAAGACACCAGCATTGTGCTATACACATCGGGTACAACAGGCCATCCCAAAGGTGCGTGTATTACCCGACAAAGCCTCACATCCAATGCCGATGGCATCATTCGCTGGCTTGGATTTGATGCACGCGAACGCCTCAACCTCGTTTTACCACTCCATCATATCAATTCCACCACATTTTCGATCACCAGCCTCATGGTGGGGGGGAGCCTTGTGCTCAACTCGCGCTACAGCGTTTCGGCGTTCTGGCGTATCATATCGCGGGAGCGGGCGACATCTGCGAGTATTGTACCGACGATTATGGCCGATCTGCTCGCCCGTGCCGATGATTTTGAGCGCGAGGGCTATGATATATCACCGCTAAAAAAAATTATGATCGGTTCAGCACCTGTTCCGCCCAATATTGCCTGCCAATTTGTCGAGAGGTTTGGCGTTCGTCTCGTTCAGGGGTATGGCTCAACCGAAGTCAGTTTGCGCGTTACTGGTGTACCGCCCGATTTGCCCGATGACCAGTACCGCGATGTACTCGAACAAAATGCCATTGGTGTTGAGCTTGCCAATAACAACATCAGGATTGATGGTGGGAGAAACGAAGGCGATATCGGTGAAATCCTCGTGCGCGGTCCCGTGGTTGCCAATGGCTATCTCAATCAGTCCAAAGATACTGCCGAGGTTTTTTGCAATGGCTGGTTCCGCAGTGGCGACATGGGGTATTATCGCGATATGTATAATCATCGTTTCTACTTTATGCACGGTCGAACAAAAGAGATCATTATCAAAGGCGGTGTCAATATATCACCCATCGCCGTTGAAAATGCTCTGCTCGACGCCTGTCCAGAACTCGACGTTGTTTATGTGGTTGGTCTGCGTCATGACCGATGGGGGGAAGACGTTTGTGCAGCAGCTATTTTTAGATCTGGGATCGACGAGTCCGAAGCAACTCAGGATATTCTCAGACGCGGACAAAGCGGTCAAATCCCGGGCCTGAGTACTTACGAAGCCCCTTCGCGCATTATCCCAATCACACCAGAAGATCGCCCGTTGACCTCTACGGGTAAAGTTCAGCGCAGTGCTCTGCAAGAGAGTATCCAAAACCAGATTGACAATAGGTGAACCCCTGTCTGCGATTGACACAATTTGTCTGGTGTATTATATACCTGCGGTGGGTGGTCGGGACTGGGGACGGACGGGTTTAAAATCCGTCCCTACATTATATTTTCGGTGATTGGTTGTGGGCGATGCGTTTTTTGTTTGGTTCATCCCATGTTTCGCATTTTTCTCCTTCTATTTCGTCTCTTGCGCGTACGCGGTGTCTTGTCAATCATCTCTCGACTCCCAAAATACTTGCGCCTTACCTGGCGACTTTTATGGGATTCCCGCATACCTGTATTGCCCAAAGTGTTTGTCATTTTAACCGTTTTATACGGCCTTTCTCCCTTTGATATTATCCCAGAGATGATTCTTCCCCATATCGGATTTGGAGATGACATCGTGTTTATTATCCTGTCTATTCGCAATCTGATCGCGGCCAGTCCGCAGAATATCGTTCAGGAACACGCCCGCAAGATAGCAAAGAAATCGTGATTTATGTCTCGTATGGATTTCAAAACACAGATTGCTGCCGATCTTCTAAACTGGTATCGCGAGCACAAGCGCAATTTACCCTGGCGGCAGACAGACGATCCCTATCGCATCCTGCTGTCTGAGTTTATGCTCCAGCAAACGCAGGTCGATACAGTTATTCCCTATTACCATCGCTTTCTTGACCGCTTTCCCACGGTTTGTGACCTCGCCAATGCCTCACAGGATGATGTTCTCAAAGTTTGGGAAGGATTGGGCTATTACGCCCGCGCCCGCAATTTGCACAAAGCCGCGCATTCTATTGCTATGGACTTTGGCGGGATAGTGCCCGATACGTACGACGAACTTAAATCCCTGCCCGGCTTTGGGCCTTATACTACAGCCGCGGTTTTGAGCATTGCTTATGATCGCGACCATGCCGTGCTCGATGGCAATGTTATTCGCGTTGTTACGCGCCTCTTTGATATTGGTGACGACGTCGCGCAAACCCGCGTCAAAAACCGACTGTGGGATCTCGCCCAGGCTCTGTTGCCAGAAGGTGAAGCAGGCACCTACAATCAGGCGATTATGGAACTCGGCGCAATGGTCTGTACTGCCAAAAACCCGGCGTGCGATCTGTGTCCAGTGCAAAAATACTGTGCGGCGTACAAAGCGGGCAATCCGCAGCGTCTGCCCGTCAAAGGAAAAAAGAAGCCGCGCCCCCATCACACACTGTGCGCGGGTATTGTGTGGCACAATGACAAAGTGCTCATTACCCAGCGCCCGCAAAATGGCTTGCTCGGTGGGCTTTGGGAATTTCCCGCAGGAACGCAACGAGATGGGGAATCTCTGCAAGATACCTGTGTGCGCGGGATAAGAGAAACCGCGGGTATTGATGTCGAAATCAAAGATCGCTACCGCACTGTCAAGCACGCTTTTACGCACTTCAGTATCACTCTGCACACTTTCCAGTGTCATTATGTCAAGGGTAGAGCACGTCCCCTCAAGTGTGACAAGCTCGCATGGGTTATGCGTGCCGATTTCAACGCTTATGCTTTTTCCCGCACCAGTCGCAGACTCATTGAATATCTACAACAAGATGTCCAAACCGGCCTTTTTTGATTTGAACACAATTTCAGGGAGGGTTTCATGAAACTCGAAAACAAAATCGCGCTTATCACGGGCGCGGGATCGGGTATTGGCAAAGCCATTGCGCTCGAAATGGGTAGCGCTGGCGCGCATATTGCCGTTAACGATCTCACTGCTGAAACTGCCGAAACCACCGCACACCAGATTGAAGACCTCGGCTGCGAGGCTCTTGTCATTCCCGCAGATGTTGCCGACTCGGAGCAGGTCGAGAATATGGTTCAGCAGACGCTCAATCGCTTCGGGCGCATTGATATTCTGGTCAATAATGCCGGTGTGTACATTCCTCAAGATGGCGGCGTTACAGCTATTACAGATGAAGCGTGGCAGCGCATTCTCGATGTGAATCTCAACGGGCCTTTTTATTGTAGTCGCGCTGTTGTCAAAGACATGATAGCGCGCAAGCAGGGCGGTAAAATTATCAATATTTCGTCTGTACAGGCCGAAGTCGCGCATTTTGACGCTTCTGCCTATCAGCCTTCTAAAGCCGCTGTGGTCATGCTTACGCG
>JAJEAX010000331.1 GCA_022822565.1 Candidatus Latescibacterota bacterium | reverse complement strand
GTAACCGTTCACGCACCCAAATTGGACGCGACATATCACCTCTGGAATGAGACGCATTTCAAACTCATGCGCGACGATTGCGTATTTATCAACACATCGCGCGGTGCCAATATCGACGAAGCCGCGCTGATCGCAGAATTGCAAAAAGGACGATTCTCCGCTTTCTTAGACGTAACCGACCCCGAACCGCCTGCTATGGACAGCCCGCTGCGCCGTTTGCCCAACGTGGTCTTAACACCGCATTGTGCCGGGTTGCAATCCTATCGCATCGGCGCACTGGTAGTCGAAGAACTACGCCGATTTTTTGCGAACGAAGACCAACTATTCCAAGTCAAACGAGAAATGCTGGATCGGCTGGCATAGGAAGGATATAATGCAAAAACGCGTAGATTATTTATCGTGGGATGAGTACTTTATGGGTGTGGCCTTGCTATCAGCTCAACGGAGCAAAGACCCCAATACACAGGTGGGCGCGTGTATTATCAATGAAAAAAAGAAAATCGTAGGCATTGGTTACAACGGATTGCCCATTGGATGTTCGGACGATGAGTTTCCCTGGGGCAGAGAAGGCGATTTTCTCGACACAAAATATCCCTATATCTGCCATGCAGAATTAAATGCAATCCTGAACAAAATCAGCGCAGACTTACACGAATGCACGCTTTACGTCACCTTATTTCCGTGCAATGAATGTGCAAAAGTAATTATTCAGTCGGGCATTCGCGAAGTGATCTATCTGGCGAATAAATATCCAAAGTCCGATTCCATAAAAGCCACTTACCGCATGTTTGACAGTTCGGGTATTCGCTATCGCGTTCTAAAAGAACATCGAGAGCGCGTTGTCCTTGATTTCAGAGTCTGAGGCAGTCATGGCATCTCCAGCACTTCAAAATAGCATGGACACCAGGGCATTGCCAGGCGCGACCGATTTGAAACGCGCACTCGTCGATATTTTATATCGCAGGCAGTTTGGTGCATTGCTAATTTTTAGCATTGATCCCCTCAATCGGGCGTCCGGGGACAATATAGGGCAAGTGCTTAAAGTGCTAAATTCCATTGTTATCCCCGCCCCCGAAAGCTTTCACATAACAGATGACAAAATCGCCGTGCTTTTTGATGCCGATGATGCGCGTGTTCGTGAAATCCCCTCATCTCTACCCGCCGTGATTGCCGAACAAACAGGACACCGCGTATCTTGCGGTGGTGTTAAGATCCCGAGCGAAGATTATGGCCTGCATCCCCAAATGTCCGAGTTGATCTTTTCCACTGCCCAATGCGTACTCGCCCGGGCGCAACAACACGCACTCCCGCATGTGGTCTGGTTGACCGAGAAATCTGCAGAGGATATATTATATCTAACAGATATTTCCCTGAACTTTTTTCGAGAAATTGCGCGTATCAACGCCGCGCGAGTGCAAAGAATGACATTGGAATCGCGCACAGATTTTTTGACGGGCCTTTACAATCGGCGCGGTTTTGAAGCAGTATTTACACGTATGGTGCGACGCGCAAATCGCAATGGAAACCCCCTCGCGCTCTACTACATAGATTCCGATTCGCTCAAGGTGATTAACGACAGCAAAGGGCACGATGCGGGCGACCGATTTATTGTAGATTTGGCACAGGTACTGAACGACATGCTGCGCGCATCGGATTTGTTATCGCGGTGGGCGGGAGATGAATTTGCTGCGGTGGTTGAAAATACGTCGAGAGCGCGTGCTTATGCGATAGCCCGTCGTTTGAACCGGGCCGTTGATGAACGCACAGAAGGCACGATATCCATTGGGGTTTATCACGGCGTACCCAAATCAATGGAAGACGCGTTTAGAAAAGCAGATACTGCCCTTTACCGCGTAAAAAACCGCGGGAAAAATGATATAGAACTGGCTGACCCGGTTTAGAAACCCGGAATGGGTTTGCATCGTCAAATTAAAGATTATGAGAAGAATCTACCCATTCATTTGAAGGAGACATATCATGCCAAAAAAGAAACGCTACGGAATGAATAAATACCAGAAAAGAGCAAAAAAAGTAGGCGAACTTCGGTTGCGACGAGAAGATATTCCGCATTATCTCGCACTGGCAGAGAGCGACGACCCGGCAGACCGACACGAAGCCGCTGCCAATTTGTGCCCGTGCCATGTGCGGCATCCCGTTCCCGAAATACAGACCGCGCTATTCAAGCTCATGGAAGACCCCGACTCAAACGTGCGCGCCCGCGCCTGGCACACGCTGGAAGATGGCGGCGTACCAGACGATCCGAGAATGGATGAAATTTTTGAACGCGCCCGTCAAAATGAAACCGATAAGACCGTGCTGAACTTTATGCGACAGGTGGAAAACGAAAATTACGCGCACAAAGAACGCACCATGCTCAAAGTCGCAGCCCAATCGGAATACAATCAGACTGGCCGATGTGATTTTTGCGGAATAACCGGCAGGGTAAAAACAGATTTTGATACCGAAATACCCGACATGGGGCAGATGCGCTTTGCACTGGTATGTGAAGACTGTGGATAAGAACTGAAAGGATTTTTTTATGATCGAAGGACCATCAGAAATTGAGTATCCGTGTCCATGGAATTTTAAAATCATTGGCCGCGAAGAAGAACACATGCGTCAGGCGATTGCCGAAATTGTGGGCGACAGCGATTATACCCTGACCTTTTCAAATCAGAGCAGGCACGGCAAGTATCGCAGCTTAAACCTCGATATGGTCGTCCTCGACGAATCCCACCGTCTCAATATCTTTGAGGCTCTCAGACATCATCGCAGCATTCAAATAGTTCTTTAAATCCGCCATTCCTTCCTATTTTACCTTGACAATCCTCGCTATTTCTTGCACTATTTACGGCTTGCGATCCTCGCTTATTACGGTGCTGTTGTAGTGAAATTGAGTTCAAAAAAAGTCCCACTCATTGGGACTTCCATGTGATTAACCTATGTACAATTTTAACTTTAACATACAGAATATTGAAGACGGTCAGGGTCTGGGCATTGCGCTGACCGGGATGATCATTGTATTCAGCGTTTTGACATTGATCAGTGCATTTATTGTAATATTGCCCAAAATATTGGCTGTTGTAGCAAAGAAATTTCCCGAATCTGCGGGACATCACGGTGTACCCGTACAAGCTGAAGACGATAGCTCTGCACTGGCTGCCATCGGTTTTGTCATGCACATGAGGCGCACGGGAAAAACTTGACGCAACTGATCACAAGATTTTTCAGGTAACGAATGGACATATTTTACGACTTTTTGAACACGACTGGATTTGCCAACTTGAGTTGGGGCAATGTCATTATGATCGCAATCGGCATTGTATTTATCCACCTGGCGATCACCAGAGATTACGAACCCCTGTTGTTGCTGCCAATTGGTTTTGGCATGATCGTGGGCAACATCCCCGCTATACCGAGCATGGCCCTCGGCGTTTACGACGAAGGCAGTGTATTGCGCTATATTTACTTCGGCGTGACATCGGGCCTGTTCCCGCCGCTGATCTTTTTGGGCATTGGCGCAATGACCGATTTTTCGACACTCCTATCCAATCCCAAACTGGTACTATTGGGCGCAGCGGCGCAAATGGGCATCTTCCTGACCCTGATCGGTGCGCTCTATCTGGGCTTTTCACCTGCCGAATCCGGAGCCATCGGAATCATTGGCGGGGCTGATGGACCGACGGCGATTTTCTTATCTGCCAAATTGGCTCCTCATCTTTTGGGCGCCATTGCCATTGCCGCGTATTCGTACATGGCACTCGTCCCGGTAATTCAGCCGCCGGTTATGAAGCTATTGACCACAAGAAGCGAGCGACTGATTCGCATGCCCGAACCGCGTAAACCCTCCAAGCGCGAACGCATCATTTTTCCAATAGCTGGCTTCTTGATTGCAACCTTAATAGCACCGGGCGCATTGACCCTGCTGGGCATGCTATTTTTTGGCAACTTGTTAAAAGAGAGCATGGTCACAGACCGGTTGGCAGAATCCGCACGCACGGCAATGGTCGATATTGTGACAATCTTGCTCGGTTTCTCCGTGGGCGCCAGCACAGAGGCACAGACATTCTTGACTCCTGATTCGCTTTTGATTTTTGGTCTGGGCGCGCTATCTTTTGCAGTAGCTACAGCCAGCGGCGTCCTATTTGCAAAATTGATGAACGTGTTGACAAAAGAAAAAATCAATCCCCTTGTAGGTGCCGCAGGCGTATCGGCAGTACCCGATTCTGCGCGCGTCGTGCAAATGGTGGGGCAACAAGAAGACGCACACAATTTCTTGTTAATGCACGCCATGGCACCCAATGTAGCTGGCGTGATCGGTTCGGCTGTTGCCGCGGGGATTTTATGGTCGGTACTGGTTCAGTAGGCACTGCATTTGGTGAAGGATTTTAATTATGGCAAAGAAAAAAGTAATATTTATGAATACAGCATTTCGCGACGGATTTCAGTCGGTTTATGGCGCGCGCGTGTTTACGCCCGACTTTTTACCGGCAGTAGAAGCCGCACGCGAAGCTGGAATCGATTACCATGAAGCCGGTGGCGGAGCGCGATTTCAATCCCTTTACTTCTATTGCAACGAAGACGCGTTTGCAATGACCGATGCGTTTCGCGAAGCCGCAGGATCAGAGGCCAATTTGCAGACCCTGGCACGCGGCGTGAATGTGGTAGGGCTGGAATCGCAGTCGAGCGACATCATCAAGCTACACGCCGAATTGTTCAAAAAACACGGCATTACGACCATTCGCAATTTTGACGCCCTCAACGATGTCAACAATTTGATCTACAGCGGACAGTGCATCGCAGAAGCGGGATTGCACCATCAAGTATGCGTGACCTTGATGGAATTGCCCCCCGGCTGCACCGGAGCACACGACGCGGATTTTTATGAACAAACACTCCGCGAAATTTTAGATGCCGATATTCCATACCACTCGGTGTGTTTCAAAGATGCCTCGGGCACGGCTGTGCCATCAAAAGTGTATGAAACCATTAAACGGGCACGCCAACTGCTGCCCGACGGCACATTTATCCACTTTCACACCCATGAAACGGCAGGGATCAGCGTCCAGGCCAATCTGGCCGCGCTGGAAGCGGGAGCCGATGCCATAGACCTGTCGCTGGCGCCGTGTTCAGGGGGCACCTGCCAGCCCGATATCCTGGTCATGTGGCACGCACTTCGCGGCACAAATTACGATCTGGATATCGATATAGAGAAAGTCCGCGACGCCGAGGAAGTATTTAAAGAATGCATGGCGGATTACTTTTTGCCGCCAGAAGCCACGGCAGTCGAACCCATGATCCCCTGGAGTCCAATGCCGGGTGGCGCACTCACGGCCAATACGCAGATGTTGCGCGACAATGGCATCATGGACAAGTATCCCGATATGATCAAAGCCATGGGCGACGTGGTGGAGCGGGGTGGTTTTGGCACATCTGTCACACCCGTATCGCAATTCTATTTCCAACAGGCATTTAACAATGTGATGTTTGGTCCCTGGGAAAGAATCGCCGAACCTTATGGGCAAATGGTACTCGGCTATTTTGGCAAAACTCCCGTCCCGCCCGATCCCGAAGTTGTGAAAATCGCGTCAAATCAACTGGGGCTTGAACCCACAGACCAGCCACCTCTCGAACGCAATGATGCCGACCCCGAAAAGGGGAGGGATGCTGCGAAAAAACTGTTGGACACCGAAGGAATTGAGGCGACAGATGAGCACATCTTTATCGTAGCGACATGCGGTGATAAGGGAATGGATTTCTTGAAAGGCGATGCCGAAATTGGCGTGCGAAAAATCGAAAAGCAGGATGACGCACCCGTACCAGTTACCGACGGCGCAGCAGAATATAAGCTACAGGTCAATGGCAAATCCGTGCGCGTGCAAATTGACGGCAATATCGCCACCGTAAATGGCACAGCTTATACAGTGGATATAGAAGATACGGTATCCACACAGGAATCAACACCCACCAATGCCGAACCTGTAAGCGCGCAAATGCCAGGAAAAGTCATTCGGATTTTAAAACACGCAGGGGATCAAGTCCAGGCGGGCGAAGCGATCCTCATTCTGGAAGCCATGAAAATGGAAGTCCAGATCACCTCTCCAAATGCGGGTACAGTCGTCGAAATGCCCGTCGGCGTCGGCGATCAAGTATCCAATGGTCAGACGCTTGCGATGGTGGGATAAAACACACGCCCTTAAATCGCCGCAACATCGCCTGCCCAAATCTCACTAACCCGACCGTCTGACCCGCGCAACAAAAGCTGGCCGCAGTCGCCAAATCCCATGAGAACACCCGTCTTCACGTCATCGCCTTCGCCAACCGAGATCTCCTCACCCACATAAACACAGCGATGCTCCCATGCTGTGCGAAGTGCCGGAAAACCCTCTCGTTCCCACCGGTCAATCCACGGAGCAGTACTTAAGAGAACTCGCGCGAGCACCTGTTCGAGATCGTATTCGCGTCCCGTTTCAAGACGCATAGACGTGACCGGACGGTCGATAAGAGCCGCGGTCATCGCATCCATATTCACATTGAGACCAATACCAATGACAATAGCCGTACCATCGGACTGTTTTTCTTCGCTGCGCTCGAGAAGCATACCGCAAACTTTGGCTCGGTCAATCAAAACATCATTGGGCCACTTGGTTTGCGTACTTATACCATAAGTTTTCAGCGCATCGGATACGCCCAGAGCAATAGCAATGGGAAGAGAGGTCAGTTGGGAAAATGCAACTCTTGTAATGAGAAGAAAGGAAAACGTAAGATTCTCATTTACCTGAGCGATCCATTCACGTTGGTAACGTCCCCGTCCAGCGGTCTGCTCCCGCGCAACAAGGACAAAGCCAGAGGAAAGCCTTTCACCATTAGATAGACGCTGAAGAAGGTGCGTATTGGTCGAAGCGAGTTGATCGTGCCATTCGGGGGGTAGAAAAATCATTTGTTTTATCGGTTTGTCGCGTAAAAATTCTATGGGTCTGTCACTGCCATCTCTTGACAATAGAGTGGAAATACTACATACTGTAAAAGATGTGCGTTATGTCTTGGGATTTCAAAACATGTACTGACATGATGTAAATTCAGTAAATCCTGAATATTGGAGATAGCCATGACGACAATCAAAATTGCAACCGACTTCTCAGACACGCCGGGAGCGAAATCTCGCTCAGATGGCCCTTTTTCTGGAGAAGAATTTAGAGAAAAAATACTGATGCCATTGTTTGAAAATGGATCGGATAAAGATAAAATCCATATTGATCTGGATGGAGTGGACGGATACACATCTTCGTTCCTAAAAGAGGCATTTGGAGGACTGGCAAGAATGGTAGGCCCCGATAAGGTTAAGAAACGAATTGCGTTCAAGTCAACAGAATTTGGCTATATGATATCCAAAATTGATGAATTTATTAGCGATAGTGAAGCCACTACAGCCTGAATTAAAATGATCAGAACTTTAGTACAGATTATCCCCGCTCTTGTAGTGGGGATTCTTATTGGTATATTTCTAGGCACTCAAGATTATTCGAATCTCAGAGAAATTACGCTTGGAGAATTGTTGAACGTTCTCACAAACTTATTCTTTATTGGTATCGTCACCTATTACATCATCCAGGTATCGAATACCAACTTAAAACGCAGAGAAATGCTATTGGGATATTTTGATGAACTGAGGGGAAAATTGCACGAACTCAATAACAAGGTTATGGCAAATGCCCAACATCCAGACCGATCTGAGACAGCATCCATAAAGCGACAATTCAAAGAACTGGGGATATTTATGGAAGATGCCCAGAAGCAGTGCGATCATTCAAAAGTTCAAAAACTATTTCGCACTTCACCAGAAAATTTCCTCGAAAGGTGGACAGATTATTGGGATATAGCAACTGCATCGCCGTTTATGTCAATTTCGCTTGATTCGATTCCACCTGAACAAATTGACAAAATCTCCTCAAGCCATGATGCGCTGCAAAGTAGATTGAGGTCATGGCAAATGGGCTTATACTTTAACACTCCTTCCTAACACCGGGACTGTATCGAACCTTAAACATTTTAACAAAGGAGCCTGTTCATGAAAACAGTTTTATTCGCGCTGGTATTGAGTCTATTGGTCGTCGCAATGCCATTGGCAGATCAGCCCAATTACAAGGGCCATGCGATTTCGATGTATGGCGACTTAAAATATGGACCTGACTTCAAGCACTTCGACTATGCCGACCCCAATGCATCCAAGGGCGGTACTGTAAAAATGAGTGCTGGTGGCACCTATGATTGCTTGAATCAATTCATCCTCAAAGGCGTATCGGCTTATGGGCTGGGTTTGATTTACGATTCATTGACAGAACACGCCCGGGACGAGCCTTTCTCCGAATACGGTTTGCTCGCAGAGTCGATAGAAGTACCACCTGATCGTTCATGGGCACTCTTCACACTGCGCTCTGGGGCGCGCTGGCACGACGGCAAACCCATTACCCCGGAAGATGTCGTCTTTTCTCTTGAAACACTTCGGACTAAAGGCCATCCTTTTTATCGCAATTATTATGCGGATATCAAACAGGTTGAGAAGGTAGGCGAGCGACAGGTAAAATTTACATTTGGAGGGAAGGACAATCGGGAATTGCCACTCATTGTCGGGCAAATGGCGATCTTGCCCAGACACTATTGGGAAGGCAAAAATTTTGAAGAAACAACATTGGAACCACCTCTCGGTAGCGGACCTTACAAAATTGAAGCACACGATCCCGGGCGTTCGATCACATATCGGCGCGTCGAAAATTATTGGGGCGCGGATTTGCCCGCTAAAAAAGGACGTTATAATCCAGACGTCATTCACTACGATTATTACAAAGACAGTACCGTAGCAACCGAAGCACAAAAAGGCGGTGAATTTGATTTTGCATTGCAGAACAACTCCAAATCCTGGGCAACCGCGTACGATATTCCGGCTGTGGCCGAAGGCAGATTGATAAAGGAATTAATCCCGCACGAAAACGGCACCGGGATGCAGGGATTCTGGTTTAACACGCGACGCAGCAAATTTGCCGATCCCAAAGTGCGACACGCACTGGCTCATGCATTTGATTTTGAATGGACCAATACCAATCTGTTTTATGGACAATACGCGCGTTCAACGAGTTATTTTTCCAACACAGAACTCGCCTCGTCGGGATTGCCCCAGGGACAGGAACTCGAAATTTTGGAAGCATTTCGCGGACAGATCCCCGAAGATGTATTTACCTCAGAATACAAACCACCCACAACAGATGGATCGGGCAACATCCGCCAGAATTTGCGCGTGGCCACACGGATGTTAAAAGCAGCAGGATGGTCCGTAAAAGAAGGGAAGCTCACCAGCGATGCATCGGGCGAGACAATGATAATTGAATTTTTAATCAACAACTCGCCTTCGTGGGAGCGCATTGTGGGACCGTATATTCAAAGCCTGGAGCGACTCGGCGTAGAAGCGACAATTAAAATTGTAGATACATCGCAATATCAAAATCGCATTCAAGAATACGATTTTGACGTCATCGTATCCTCCAGGGGACAATCGCTAAGCCCTGGCAACGAACAGCGCGGTTACTGGACATCGGCATCTGCGGATGAACCCGGTACAAGAAATTATGCGGGCATCAAAGACCCCGTTGTAGATGCGCTGGTAGATCAGCTAATTAACGCACCCGACAGAAAAACCCTCGTATCGACCACCCACGCACTGGATCGCGTCCTTCTGTGGGGTCACTACGTAGTGCCCCACTGGCATATCCGCGCACACCGCGTGGTGTACTGGAACAAATTTGGCAAACCCGATATTTCGCCCAGGTACATGCCGCAACCCTGGCAATATTTCCCCGATACGTGGTGGGTCGATGCCGCAAAAGAAGCGGCACTGAAGAAAAATTAAGTGTTATGGGATCCTATATTTTAAGACGCTTTTTGCTATTCTTCCCAACACTACTCGGCGTCATGGTGATCAATTTTTTGATCATTCAAGCCGCGCCTGGTGGACCTGTTGAACAAGCCATCGCACAGATACAGGGCCATGAAGTAGATGCGTCTGCCCGCGTAGGCGGCGATGGGGGAGAAATATCATCCACTCAAACCCCGCGACAGCGCAGTGAGGGATCAACGAGCAAATACCGCGGTGCGCAAGGCCTTGACCCCGAACTAATCGCGGAACTGGAGCGGATGTATGGCTTTGACAAACCTGCCCATGAACGCTTCTATCAGATGATCGTGCGCTATTTGCAATTCGACTTTGGCGAGAGTTTTTACCGCGACCAAACCGTTGTCGATATCGTCCTGGACAAAATGCCCGTATCGATCTCCCTCGGCTTGTGGACGACACTGCTCGTTTATCTGATCTCGATTCCACTGGGCGTGACCAAAGCCGTGCGCGACGGATCCAAATTCGATGTATGGACCTCGGGCGTGATCGTCATAGGCAATGCCGTGCCGGGATTTATGTTTGCAATCTTCCTAATTGTATTATTTGCTGGCGGCAGTTATTTCGACTTTTTTCCCCTGCGGGGATTGACCTCCTCCGAATGGGAGCAGTTTGGCCTATTTCACAAAATCACCGATTATTTCTGGCACCTCGCACTGCCCATCGCATCCATGGTAATTGGTGGATTTGCCGGATTGACCCTCCTGACAAAAAATTCGTTTCTGGATGAAATCAACAAACAGTACGTCATGACGGCGCGGGCAAAGGGATTGGAAGAGCGTCGCGTATTGTACGGGCACGTTTTTCGCAATGCAATGCTCATTGTAATCGCGGGGTTCCCGAGTGCATTTGTCAACATCTTATTCACGGGTTCACTACTGACCGAGATAATCTTTTCGCTCGATGGCCTGGGCCTCCTGGGCTATGAAGCCACAGTCAACCGCGATTACCCGATCATGTTTGCCACGCTTTACTTTTTTACCTTGCTGGGATTGGTGATGCAATTGGTAAGCGACCTGACCTATACACTGGTAGATCCGAGGATTGATTTTGAAAGCCGAGAAGTATAGCACGCGCATCGACCGCGAAGATCGATTTTTGGGTTTTCAGATCTCGAGCCTCACGCGCCGACGCCTGGACAATTTTAAGGCAAATCGACGTGGCTATTACAGCCTGTGGATATTTCTCGTCCTGTTCGGATTGAGCTTGCCCGCAGAATTTATCGCCAATGACAAACCCCTTTTGGTTCGGCACAAGGAGATGTTTTATTTTCCCGTATTAAAAGCCTACCCCGAAACGCTTTTTGGCGGCGACTTTGAAACCGAGGCAGAGTACCGAGATCCTTATGTAAAAGAATTAATTGAAAAAAACGGATGGATCATCTGGCCTCTGGTGCCATTTCGATACGATACAATCAACTACGAACTCAAACATCCAGCCCCTGCACCACCTTCTATACAAAACTATCTGGGCACCGATGATCAGGCGCGCGATGTAACCGCGCGATTGCTCTACGGATTTCGGTTATCGGTCTTATTTGCCCTCGCGCTCACGGTATTCAGTTCCGTAGTAGGTATTGCAGCCGGCGCAGTACAGGGCTATTTGGGAGGGTGGGTCGATCTCATTTTTCAAAGATTTATCGAAATTTGGGGCGGGCTACCAACCCTGTTTATCCTCATTATTATCGCCAGCATTATTGAGCCAACTTTTTGGACACTCTTGCTCATTATGTTGCTATTCTCCTGGATGCGCCTGGTCGGTGTGGTGCGAGCCGAGTTCTTGCGGGCGCGCAATTTCGATTTTGTACGCGCCGCACGCGCCCTGGGCGTCAATGATTTGACAATTATGTGGCGGCACGTTTTGCCCAATGCCATGGTGGCAACACTGACCTTCTTGCCCTTTGTGCTGGTGGGATCTGTCACCGTATTGACCTCGCTGGACTTTCTCGGTTTTGGCCTTCCACCCCCCTCTCCCTCGCTGGGAGAATTGCTCAACCAGGGCAAGCGCAATCTGCAGGCTCCCTGGCTGGGTCTATCCGGATTTTTTGTCCTGGCAATTATGTTGTCGCTACTCGTATTTATCGGCGAGGCCGTGCGCGATGCATTTGATGTGCGCAAGACCCTGTCGCAAACGGAGGGCAATAGCGCGTGAGCTTGTTAAACGTTCAAAATTTGGGCGTACATTTTCATCTCGAAGACCAGGTCGTCGAAGCTGTGCGCGGGATATCATTTCACATTGAAAAAGGCGAAACCATCGCACTGGTAGGCGAATCGGGTTCGGGCAAATCCGTCTCGGCACTTTCCGTATTGCAATTGCTCCCCTATCCGCGCGCTGTACATCCACACGGCAGCGTACAATTTGACGAAGAGGAAATGCTGGGCGCGCCACAAGAGCGGCTGCAACAACTGCGCGGCGACCGTATTGCGATGATCTTTCAGGAGCCGATGACCTCGTTGAATCCGTTGCATACCATTGAGAAACAAATCGGCGAAACCCTGATGTTGCACCGCAAAATGACGCGAGAACAAGCGCGTGAACACACGCTCAACTTATTGGGAAAAGTAGGCTTGCCCGATCCCGAAACGCGCCTCAAATCTTATCCCCACCAGCTATCGGGCGGTCAGCGGCAACGCGTGATGATCGCCATGGCCCTGGCCAATGAGCCGGATTTGCTCATTGCCGATGAGCCTACAACTGCGCTGGATGTGACCATCCAGGCACAAATTTTAAACTTGCTCAAAGACCTGCAAGACGAATTTGGCATGGCGATTTTGCTCATCACGCACGACCTGACAATCGTGCGGCATGTGGCGGATCGCGTCTATGTAATGACACAGGGAAAAATTGTAGAAGAAGGAGACACCGCGCGCATCTTCGAGCAACCGCAACACACCTATACACAAAAACTTCTGAATGCACAACCAAAGGGGACGGCATCCGCGCTGAATGGCTCTGCACCCATTGTGGTCGAAGCGGATAATCTGAAAGTGTGGTTTCCCATTCAGCGGGGATTGTTGCGGCGAACCATCGGGCATATAAAAGCCGTAGATGGCATTTCAGTAACCATTCGCGCCGGGCATACCGTCGGCGTTGTCGGCGAATCTGGATCGGGCAAAACAACACTGGGATTGGCCCTGTTGCGATTGCTGAGCAGTCAGGGACCGATCGAGTTTAACGGACAGGGCATTCAGAGCCTGCCGAGCAAGACACTGCGTCCCTTAAGACGAGAGATGCAAATTGTTTTTCAAGACCCCTTCGGGTCCTTAAGCCCGCGCCTATCGGTCTTTCACATTATTGCCGAAGGGTTGCAGGTTCACAACATAGGAGGCAGCGATCACAAACGCCGAGACCTCGTAGCAGAAATAATGGACGAAGTAGGGCTTGAACCCGAAATGATGGATCGCTTTCCACACGAGTTCTCCGGTGGTCAACGGCAGCGCATCGCCATTGCACGCGCCATGGTATTGCGCCCCCGATTTGTGGTCCTGGACGAACCCACAAGTGCGCTGGACATGACCGTACAGTCGCAAATCATCGACTTGCTTCGGCGCTTGCAAAAAGATCACGATCTGGCTTATTTATTTATCAGCCACGACTTACGGGTCGTGCGCGCACTGGCCAATGAACTCGTCGTAATGAAGGATGGCGTCGTTGTAGAACACGGCGCAACAGAAAACGTATTTGCAAATCCACAAACGGATTACACGCGGGAATTGATTACAGCGGCTTATGATATCGATGTTGTTGATGGATAGAACCTGCACTGGGTACAACTGGCCCGCTCCAAGCTAGTTCATGATTCTATCCAGTGATGGAAGGATGATCGGGATACCTCCAATTCCACCCAATGATTGTCCGTGTGCCGTTATAAATCCATGATCTTAATAAGCTGTCGTCTCTCTGCCTCCCAAGAGAAATTTTCCTTTGCACGCAGCCAACTATTCCGCCCTAATTTTCCACGCATCGCGGAGTCGTTGTATAAATCAATAATACACTGCGCCATACTGTTTTCATCACCTTCATTCACCAGATAGCCATTTACGCCAGAAATTACTGCTTCAGGAATGCCCGCATGTTTTGAAGCAACGATAGGTAAGCCATTTGCCATGGCTTCCAATATAGCGACTGGCAAACCTTCTTCATTGCCCGTTTGAGGGTCCGTAATGCTGTGTTGTAAAAACATCTGGGATCTTTGCATCATATCTAAAACGAAATTATTGGTTTGACTACCATGAAGTGTGATTTTATCAGAAAGTTGGTTTTGCTCAACATAATCTTCCACAGCAGAAAATAACATCCCATCACCGATAAAATCCAAATGGAGATTTGGACATTCAAGGCTTGCCTTCTCAAATGCCCTGATCGTAATCAGCGGTGATTTTTTGGGCACCATCCGCCCCACTGCGAGACAGTAAACGGTCTCTGAAGTTCTCTGGCAATAGGAATCAGAGACATCAATGCCACAAGGAACGACTTTAATCAGGTCTGGTACTAAACCGATATCTATAAGTCGATTTTTGCTAAATTTGCTGACCGTTATGATTCCTGCTGCACCATTGTATGCAAGATATGCCTTTCGCCAATTGGGGTCTTCAAGACGCTCTGATATATCATAACCATGTGAATGGACATAAAATGGTATCCCCATGTCTCGTACGATTTCAAAAATGGGCAATGAGACATCTAAGAATTCACCCATCATCACTTCAACGCCGTGAAAAGTCAAAAATTGACGGATTGCCTGCGAAAACGCAGCAATTTTTCTCTTCTTTCCAAACCGTGGCAGAGAAATTTCGCTGAGGATGAGGGCTGGGCATGATGTTTCCCAAAATTTTGCCTTTCTGATTACATGGGATAGAACAACCGTTTGACCGGGTAATAATCTCTCTATATGCTTGTGAATAAAGGTTTCAGAATAAGCACCGATTCTGGGTGTAAAAATAGCCAGTGGATAGGCCATGTGATATCCTTTCCAATTTCATTTGCTCTTGAATATTAAAGCAATGTCTCCAACATCTGATTAGTTACCAAAATAATCGATAACAATTTCAGCCATCTTTTTGGAAGCATCATCGCTCTGAATATCTAATACTGATATATCGCATTTTCTTTTTAAAACATCTATACTATCCCTATCATTTTCAACAACGAGTAAAATAGTAGCCGATTGCCCCATGATGCGAAGTGCTTCTATCGCATCTTGAATATAGTTGTCCGGATCGGAAGCATCGACAACGAGGATAGAGGCATCCGGTTTCAGTCCCGTTAGGAGACCGATGGACTGAAAAAACGAAAGATCGGGTTTATGAATATCAGTTGGGATTATTGTTGATCGGGTCGAAAACAAAACGAGATCGGGCCGCTTTGTTCGGGTCAGTGCGTGTAATTTATAGCTGAGATACGATGTATAGTGCTGCTCAGACATATCGAGTTGGTCTGTCAAACCAATTGGAAATACGAAATCCAAATCAAAGAGCTCCGCATAGTTCTCTGTTCCAATCTGAACGATGTTATATCCCATTTGGGCGAGTTCTTTGAACAACTGGAGCTGAACGCGAAATGTATCACAATGTGCCTGCGTGCTCCAAATGCCTATGACCGGAGCATCCACAATTTGAGAATAAAAATCTCCTCTAACGCTCTCCTCTATGTCTAATCGAGGATAGAATATCTTTAACCCTTTTTTAGCTGTTATAGCAAAGAGGTCATGATCGTATTTCGGTGGCAAACAACTGAAAATGTTGACATTGTTTTCTAAAGCGCGATATGCAATTTCGGCCAATACATCTCGTCCGACAAGGCGACTCAAACGACTCATATCGCCTATAATGAGCGTGTCGGCATTTTCCAATATCTCCTGAAGACACGCGCTTAGTTCAGAATTCAGGAGAATCGCCTGGCCATTGTCATCATATCTCACCAGTCTCTTTTCCAACGGATCGACAACACGATGTATATCAAACTCGAGGAGGTCCTCAAAACGCATGAGATTTTCGAGCTCTTTGTGGATTGCAAATAGGGCTGCTCGTCCAATACAAGGATATTGTTGAATCTCTTTTGTTTTTGAGGGCAATATTGGTTCTTCAATGACTGAAGATACGGCATCATTTTGAATTGGTAATGTAGATTTCAGACGGGAATGAAGCGATAGAATTTCCCTTGTCGTATTTAGAGTGGTACATGGGTAAACTTGCCGAATCAAACAAATGATGCCAGAGATACGAGATGCGGCAAAACTCGACCCTGCTGCAATGACTTTAGACGATTTTCTCCAACATAAAATCTGATCGCCGCCATGCGCGACACATTCAATATTTTTATTTGCTCGAAAATAAAAATCATTGAGCGTTGGCATCGGTCTTCCTTGTACGCCAATGACATCTGGCAAAATAGCTGGATAACTTTTGATTCCTCTGTTGTGCGCTGCTGCAACGAGGATGATATTCTCGCGGGCAGCCTGTTGGCACAATTTTTGAATAGGCTCAAAATACTGGCGATCCGTTGTGCCCAAACTCAAATTGACAACATCTATCCCTTGATCTATGACCCACTTTAAAGCGGCTATTAACACTCTTCCCTCGGCAACCAAAGATTGTTCGAAAATGCGGATAATATGAATTTCAGCGTCAGGTGCTATTTGGCGAATGATCCCCGTGCAAGCAGTGCCATGGCCCAATCGATCCGCACAGTCAGTTCCCCAAATAATCTGTCCATCGGAATCTATTCTGCTGTCTATACCATGAGCAATAGGGCCGATTTCTGGATGTTCAAAATCGGCTCCACTGTCGATAATGGCTATTTTAACGCCCAATCCCGTCAATCTGCCAAAGTCCAGTTTGTCTATGTTCTCCATTAAAACCTCTTGGCTGATCATCCGTAAAGCTGACTATACACTCTGCCGTTATGTATAAGTTCATCGTGTGTGCCTTGTTCTGCCACGCGATGGTCTTCAATGACCAGGATATAATCCGCATGCCTGATTGTTGAAAGTCTATGAGAGATAATAATCGTTGTTTTATCTTTTCTAATTTCTTGTAAAGCTTGTAGAATTTTTGTTTCGGATTCCATATCCAGGGCTGAAGTCGCTTCATCCAGAATCAGAATGGGTGTATTGCGAAGAATAGCTCTGGCGATCACGATTCTCTGTTTCTGCCCCTGCGACAACTGCGTGCCTCGTTCCCCCACCTGGGTGTTATATCCTTCTGAAAATTCCTGGATGAAATCATGTGCATGCGCCAACCGCGCTGCTCTCTCCACTTGCCACATTTCCACGCTGTTATTTCCTACAGATATATTTTCAAATATTGAGCCGTAAAATAAAAATGGATCTTGCTGAACGAGACCAATTTGTTGCCTCAGAGACGAAAGTCTCATCTGTCTAATATTACACCCATCAATGGTAATAGCACCAACCTGTGGATCGTAAAATCTCGGAATCAATTGGACAAATGTCGTCTTCCCATTGCCACTTTTTCCCACAATAGCTGTGGTCTTTCCCCTCTCAATCTCAACAGTGACGTCGCTGATAACGGGTTGTGATTCTCTATATGAAAAGGACACATTGCGAAATTCAATGTGTCCTTCAAGTGGAGGGCCTTCGGGTAATTCTGAAACCTCTTTTATCTCTGGCACAATGTGGTACACCTCGAGAAAGCGGTCAATGTGGACAATAACCGTGCGAAAATCCATCAGGAGACTCAGCAAGCCTTGCATTGGGCCGGATAAATAGCCTACATAAGCAGTAAAAGCCAAATAACTACCCAGACTCATATCGCCAGAGAGAATCTGTGTCCAACCATACCACCCATACAGAAGCGTCCCACCAGCATGAAGAGCGTTAATAAAAAACCCCGATGCTCCCTGCCAGCAATACATGTTTAATCTTATCCTTGCTGCTCCTATAGTGAGGTTCTTAATCCGAGAAAACATATAATCTTCTATATTCAAAGCTTGGATAGTTCTGATACCCGAAATAAACTCAATCCGTTTTGCAGAGGCTTCAGCATTCGTCTCAGCAATTTCTCTGGTTTTTCTGGCTGTATATTTCGACATGAACCACGATATCACAGCATCAAACGGCAACACAGCCAAACTTAGCAAAGCCAACTTCCAGTTCATATAGAACAAGATAGGCGGGAATACGAGCAGCGTTCCCACACTCATAAACGTTGTGCCGATGATACTCATGATACCCCCTACTGATGATAGGGCATCTCTTGATCTCGATATGATCTCGCCAGCTTCTCTTTGATCGAAAAAACTAAAATTGAGGTATCCGATATGAGAATAAAATCCCAACCCTGTTTTGAGACTTAATCTCATGTTGAGGTTATCAGAGAAATATTCATTCAGCGAAGATATTAGATTGGAAAAAATGGAAATGAGGGCGGTTGAAACAAGGACGACATAAAGTAAATTCGCGTCTTTAGTGTGATATACATTATCGATGAGAACTTTTGTAAAGTAGGGTGGGAGAAGGGAGAAGAGAATCAGAAAGGCACTGACACACAAGGTCTGTATGATCATCTTTCGATGTCCACGCAGCAATGATAAGATATGTGCAATCTTCTGCAAGATACCCTCCAGACACTGCCAAAAAGTTCTATCCTAACCTGAAAAATTTCACTTAATTTTTTCATCCTTCGTATCAGTTTCAGTCTTAGTTTCAAGGGTATCCATGTATCTATGAGCCATATCCCATACGAGATATGTCAGCAACTCTTCCCAAATTTTACCCACTTCCTCCTTATGGATTTCACTCTGAATTTCACTCTGGGTAATAACCAAATTATGAACAAGCGTGGTATCTGTATAGGTTGTATCTCGACCATCGTTTGTAATTTTACCCCGAATTACAGTGCCACTGACTCTGATCGAATCTACATGATGTGCTATAGTCATATTCTCAAGCTTTACCACCAGGACGCCCGATGAATCAGGCTCATCGCAACTGGCAAACAGAACGAAACCCGCGATCATGCATAGAATAGATAGTCGTTTCCGCATGTGTAAATCTCCTCTCAATTCGCGTGGACAATAGAGTCTGCAACCGCCTTGGATTTTAGGATGAGAATGCTAAAATTAGCTTCTCCACGCTCCAAATTCTTCTCAAATTCCACATCCACAACAGTTCCCACTTCATCCATAGCCTGAAGCAAGTCGTTACTATCCTGTCTTCTTGGATCATCTTGGGGCAAAAGAGCCAAGATTTGATGCAGAGATTCTTTTGCTACTTCAGGCTGTTTGTGCAAGATGCCTAAAGCTGTGTGTTTTTTAAGGGCTTGAAATTTTTCCTCTAATGTGGATGATAGTTCTATAAGCTCTTGATTTGCCTCAATGGCTTTTCCATAGTCACTTAAAAATATATTGCTTACGAAAAGACCGTTATTGATTTGCTTTTGATCGCGACAGTAAGTTGTTCGTTTACAATGTGTCTTTTGCTTTTCCAACTCAATTATTGCATTGGTATAATCTCGTATTTTGAGATAGTGCGAGGCCAATTCTTTACGCAGTTCATAAGCGTTTGGATAAAGTTCCAATCCCTTTTTGAATATAGAAGTTGCTTTTGCGTTTTCATTGCGGATGCGATAAAATATTCCTGCTTGTAACAAAGTAGCACCATTTGTGGGACTCATTGAAAGAGCAGTTGAAAGGTATTGATCTGCTTTTGCATTTTTTATTGGATCATTTTCATTTGCATAAAGTTTGGCAAGTAAGACATAAGTGCTTGGCAAAGGCGGCTGATTCAATACTGCCGCCTCAAGTTCCATGAAAGCATCTTCTTTATTTCCCTGGTCGTATAGAAATCCACCTCTGTCAGTTTGCAAACAATTTTGTGCATAAATATTTGTTTCGAAATTATGAGGCAAATCAACACCTCTGGGAAAGATGAATAGCGAAGATCGGTCATAATAATTCCAGGCATGTTGAAAATCAGCAGTGGGAATTTCTCGGTTATAAATCCAGTGAAGTACATCATAAGAAATGATGATGTCTTTAAGTTCGTCATACCCCACAACCAATGTGAAATGCCCATAACCGTATTCGGGTTCAAGAATGAGTACAAGAACTGGGTAGCCTCGATTGACCCAATATTTAATTTTTGGAAGGTCTGCTACGCCCAGATAGGCTTGAAATCCTCTTTCAACAGCAAAATTCCACAGGGCATAAGGAGTAGTGCCATCATCATCTCCTATTTTCTCTGCGATTGATTTCTGGGAGACCGAATCGTTGAGAAAATTTAATGCCACTTTGAGGGTTGCAGAACCGCACGCACCCAGTGTCTGCACGATGTAGCCTCGAGGGGGAAAGGGAACACCATCGATGATTTTTCTTTTTGCATCATCAGGCACATTATTTAGCGATCTTATGTAGTGTTGCGCTTGTTGATAAGTGGCTTGATCATGTTCCAACTCAATCATAGAATAATTCTCAATGGCTTTGCCATGTTTTCCCATTGCGTAATACACATCACCGATCTTGAGCCTTGCTTTAGCCAACAGTTCAGGCGTTTTTTCCGTTTTGATAATCCGATTAAACGCATCTACCGCCTGCTCATATCGCTGCAATCTCATAAGACATATCGCAAGTACCCGTAGAATGAAGGTATCTTCTCCTTTCAAACGCAGTGTTTCTTTTAAATATCGAATTGCCTTTTCATATCGGCCTTGTCCTGCCAAAAGTAAGCCAAGATGTCCATTTACTTCCACATCCTCCGGTGAGAGCGCGAGCAGACTTTCGTAACAGCTAATCGCATCTTCATATCGCTCCAATCTTTTATACGCATAGATCAGTTGATGGTATGTAGTCTGATTATTAGGATTAGTTCTTAATATAGCCTTTCCATATGCAACGGACTGATCATAGTCTTCCATTCCAATAAAGGCAGCTTGCAGAAGCACCAATACATCAATATCTTCTGGATTATTTTTTAAAACTTCTTGGAATAATTCAATAGCCTGTGGATAATTTTCTTGCTCATATAATTCGAAGCCTCTTTCTATTTTGCTGTCCAGCTTATTTGAACAGGCAGAAAGCAGAATCAAACCTGCGATAATGCATAGAATAGATACTCGTTTCCACATGCTTAAAACCATCACTTGTAACTCCACTGAAAAATCGGGGCCTATATTTGAGGTAGGGTAGGTATCAAATTAATATAGACCCCGATAATGGATTTTAAGCCACAAGAAAAAGCGAAAAGACAGCATTATTGGAATGAGGTCAAGACCGATTTAAGTGTCATCAATCTGATCCATTACCCAATCCCAGATTCGACCAACTATACCTTTTGTACCGAACGGTGCTTCTTTCTTCACATCCTCCTTGGTCGCGGTAATTTCAATCTTTTTTGGCTCTGACCAAGTTGTATCTCCCGGTGCCTCAACTCTACCTTGCTTGACCGTTCCCGTAACCTTAATGGTATCACCAGGAGTTTTAACGAAGGTAGTAGGCTCAGTCGTCTGATAAACTATGGTTTTTTCATCATCTCCATAAGCTTCAACCCATCCCAATTCCAGATGATAAGGTCTCAGCAGGCGTTTCACAAGCGTTTTCATAATATCCTCCTTGAAAGAATAAAAACACGCTCTTTCTTTTTGCCTGAGTTTTGAAAGAGTATGTTCAAAAATTGACGGTCTTTCCTCTTCTCCTTGTGGTTATTTCAATTCCTAAAGGCGATGCGGGAGGCAACAGAAAAGTGCTCCCAGAATTTCCTCCTTTCTTTTTTAATTCGCCTTTTTGGGATCGAAAATATAGAAATCGTGTTCGGGAATTTTTCCCGCTGTACGAAGAAACCGGTTCCATATCAGATCGAGGATTCTTCCCTTTTCCACGGCTATCTTCGCTTCAACGCTCATGCCGTAAGCAAGCGAGTAGGTCTTGTGATTTACAGAAATTTCGGGGTTCTGAATCGTTATTTTTGTAGGATAAACTTGCGCCTCCTGAGAGGGGTTAGTCGATACGGGTTGTGCAGCAATTTCTGTGACGACGCCCTCAAAAATTTTGTATTCCATGTGGGGAAACGCGTTTACAAAAAGATTCACGGGTTGCCCAACTTTTACTTTGTGAATCTCTGTCTCTTTGATCATCACTTTTGCCTGCCAATCATCCAGCCGTGCAAGCTCTATCACAGTCTCTCCAATCTGGAGATGGTCGCCAACTCGCCGTTCTAAATCGCCCGTCAGCACAGTGCCAGATAGAGGTGCGTAAACCACTGTATTTTCTATTCGACGCAGCAAGATGTGCTGGTCTTCTCGCAGCTTTTGATTCATCTTTTGGAGTGTTTCAATTTCCTGGTATCTGCGATCAACCATTTCCAATCTTTCTCGGTCTGTTTGTAATTTCGCTTGAGCCTGTTTTAACATGGATCTTTTCAGCCTGATAGGTATCAACTGATCAATTTCTGACTTACTATTCACAAGATTGTATTTTTGACCGAGTTGATACTCCCGTTCTACTTGCTCCAGTTGCAAACGCAAGGTCTCTATCTCGGACTGCGTTTGATGAATCTCACTTTGTAGAACTTTTTTTTCTGATCTCATCTGTTCTTCTATTTCTGCCATCCTGCTTCTGTTAATTTCCTGCTCTTTGGTGACTTTCTCCAATTCGGCTTTCCAATCTTTGCTTTCCAACTTAAAGAGCCGATCTCCTTTTGCAACTTTGTCCCATCTATCGACATAGACTTCACTTATTATTTCCGCAAGCTTTGTCTTCACTTCAAAGCGGCCTGAAGGCTCCACAACACCTGTCCCTTCCACATTTACATTCATCCCGACATTCCACACCAAAAAGAGGATACCTGCAATGAACGCAATAACGGATAGCAAGATGAACAGGAGAAATCGTGATAGCGTCCGTATATTTCTGTAAAATTGAAAAAGTCACCGTAGCTCCGAGAAAAGTCTTAAGATAGGGGTGACAAAGTAGTATAAACCCTAACCGGAGGCTACGATGACTTACCCCAAAGATATACAAATTACCGCGC
>JAJEAX010000411.1 GCA_022822565.1 Candidatus Latescibacterota bacterium | reverse complement strand
TGGCTGGATATTCAGACGGGTATTCGGGCGACGAATATCTGTTCGGCATTTCGCAGTTTGGTTCATGCCGAGGCATTTACGTCCGAGTTTCTCGGTCTGTTGCTGGCAAGTCTGTACGATCATCAGGTTAAGACAAAGCTGATTCCTATGGGGTTGATTCACAATAAGGCCGTGTTTGAACAGCGGGGGTTTATCAATATTGCCTATACGTTCCGGGAGTTTGTGGAATCTCGTGAGTGGATGGAATTGGCACTGGAACGGGTCGAAGAGAATTTCTTGGCGCAGACAACGACGGATGGCGTTCAGCGGGAGTGGTCTTTTGGGTATCATGTGGGCGTGTTGCGAGATGCTATGGAAATTTTTGGTCGCATGGATACTTTTGGCATTGAAATTTCAGAGGCGTTCCGAGAGCGCGTGCGGTTGATGCACGACTATATTTTTTGGATTGCGTCGCCCGATTTGGGGGCGCCGATGTTTGGGGATGGGTCGCGTGCGTTGCATGAGACGGATGATCGCTCAAAGTGGGGACTTTATGGCTCACTTGTCGAGGCTACAGAGTTGTTGGGGGATCCCAAATACGCTGCGCGGGCGACTCTGGATCGCGAATTTTTGCCCGAGCAAAAGAGTCGTGCATTTCAAGAGGCGGGTTTGTATGTGATGCGCGACGATTGGGGACCCGATCAGATTCACCTGGCACTGCATTGTTCGCCGCCTGCTATTTCCAGTCACGATCAACCGGATAATGGGACGTTTGAATTGTACGCTTATGGACGCTGGTTGATGAATGATACGGGTTTTTATACTTATGGTCACGATGCAGAAGGCCGCGCGTGGCATCGGCAGACGACAGTGCATCAGACTCTGACGCTGGACGGTGGTGATACGTCCGATGATGGGCGGCATTTGTTGTGGGTGTCAGAAGGGGCTGATAGCGATGTGCTGGTTGTGGAAAATGGATCGTATCCGGGATTGGTTCACCGCCGTTCGGTGTGGTTTGTCAATCGGCAGTTTTTTGCGTTTTTGGACGAGGCGATTGGCGATGTTCCCGGTCAACTTGATTTGCATTTCCAATTTGCGCCGGGCGATGTGGTGTTTGACGAGGCGGGAAAGCGCGCTTTTACGCAGTTTGAAGATGCCAATGTGCTGGTGCAGGCTGGTGCAAATTGTGAGACGTGTATGGCAGAGGAAGAGGGCTGGTTTGCATGGACTTATGGTTCTCGCATGCCGCGCAAAGCATTTCGTTTCGCGCTGAACGAGCAGGCGCCCACGGCGTTTTTGACTGTGGTTGTGCCCTATCGCGGGACAGATGTTCCCGGCGTTGCAGCCGAATTGTCCAATGTATTTCGCGCTGGGGATGACCGCGTTGAATTAACTGTTGAGGCTTTTGAGAAAACCTGGACGCTTGGTCGAGATCTGGCGTCTGGTGAGGCATGGGTTTATTAACGCAAACAGGAGTTTTTCATGATTCACGACAATGTCGAATTTCACAATGTAGCTGAATTGCGAGAAGTTGAGGGGAGAGATGGGCTTCGGGTGCAGCGCGTGCCCGAAGATGTGCGGTTGTGTTTGAATGCGGGTGCTCAGGAACGCATGCTGAGTCCGGCGGGGTCAGAGATCCGTTTTGTGAGCGCGGGTGATAAGGTCAATGTGACGCTGTCCAGCCCGGGCGGATCGGCTGAAGTGATTCCGTTTTTTGGCCCTTTTCAGGAAAAAGAGCGTTTTCAAATTGGGAAGGAGCCAAAGACGTTGGAATTGACTTATCCTGCAAGACTGAAGACGCTTGAATCTGAGGCGGTGAAGGATTTGCCTTTTTCGTGCGATGTGTGGCGGTTAGTCCTGAGAAATACCAGTTTGCACTATCACGGCATTGAGGGTGAGGGACTTCGCCCGCCCACGGCTGACGAATTGCCAAAGCGGCGGTATTTGAGCTATGGCACGTCGATTACACACGGCGCGTCGGCTACGGCTATGCATTTGACTTATGTGAGTCAGGTGGCGTGGCGCTTGGGAGCGGATTTGATCAATTTGGGCGTGGGTGGGTCGGCTTATTGCGAGCGCGAATTGGCAGATTATATTGCCGCGCGCGACGATTGGGATGTGGCGACACTATCTTTGTCGGTCAATATGATGGGTGCGGGGTTTTCTCTGTCGGAATTTTCCGAGCGTGTGACGTATATGGTAAATGCGGTTGCAGGTGCAAATCCCGACCGTCCCGTGGGGTGTATTACGATCTATCCGCATTTTAGAGAGTTTTGTGGCGATGCCGAAGAGCGCGAAAGGACGGCGGCTTTCAGGCAGGCATTGCGAGATGCGGTAGATAGTTGTCCCCATGAGAATGCACATTTGATTGAAGGGGCAGAAATGTTGAGCAATATCGGTGGGTTGACAGTAGATCTGATTCATCCAGGGGACCACGGGATGATCGAGATGGGAGAGCGCGTTGCGAGGAGGTTGGAGCCTCTGCTGGATGGGGATGGGGAGGGTGAGACCGTTAGAAAGGTTAGGAAGATTAGAAGGATAAAGAAAACAAAATAGAGATCGGTTTTTTGTACAAAACACAAGCTCGGACGAACTTCATCCGAGCTTTTTAGTTTTTATAGTTGAGATGGCTTAGAGCAATATCCACAAGATGTAGAGGACTGCGGCTGTGCCCAATAGTGCGCCGCCATAACAGAGAAAGGGCAGGACTTTGGCGAGGCTGTGCAATCCGATTTCGGCAAGGGTGAAGCGGATTCGGTGAGCCGCGTGGTAGAGAGGGAAGATGAGCAGGACACACAGGTAGAGTTTGACTAACGGGTTTTGGAGCAGGTCTGTCAGGCGTTCATGAGACATGAGTTCGGCGTCTATAAGCCCCAAATGCACGGCGATGCCGCCCAGAAAAATGTGGATGGGTATGAGGAGTGCGGCAATAACACCGCCTTGCGAGAACATGCCCCACCAGAAGGGTTCGCTTTTGTGTTCTTTGTAATTCACAGCGATATCCTCGATCTAAAGAGTTAGGAATAGGTAGGCGATGATACAGGTTGCAATAATCCACGCGCCATAAGACCCCAGTGCGATAAGAATGGGTGGCAGGGTCTTTGTGCCAATTTTGACGAGGCCACGTCCAGCCGCCTGCATTTTGGTTGTTAGCCCCAACCAGGTATAGCTGTGGTACAGGGCGAAGAGCAGGGCGATGATGTGAAATGCGATCCAGGGACCTGCGCTCAAGGATTCGCGGAAGGCTGTGTGTGCGTCTGGCCCTTTTGTCAGGAGAAAAATTTCGTAGATAAAGAGCACGACGTACAGGGCGACGAATACGCTTGTGAGTTCGCGGAGCAAGAACATAAAATATCTGCGATTAAAATGTCCGCGGTCGCGCAGCCACCAGGCTTTGGATATGGGGCGCGTATAGGTTTTGGTCGTTTCTGAGTCGAGCATCATTTTTTATTTCCCCAGGGCATGACAAGCGATTTGAAGCGGTTGGTTGTGGTTGCCACTTTGGTCTGTTGAATGGCTTCTGCGGGATCGACGTGTTTGGGACAAACGACGGAGCATTCACCGACATACGTGCATTCCCAGATGCCTTCTTTGCTGGCAATGACGTGCTGGCGCTGTTGATTGCCTTCATCTCGGGAATCGAGGTTGTAGCGGTGGCCCAGGGCAATTGCGGCCGGACCGACGAAGTCGTGTTCGAGGCCATAGACCGGGCAGGCCGCGTAGCAGAGCATGCAGTTGATGCACTGGCTAAATTGTTTGTAATCTTTGAGCTGATCTGGCGTCTGGAGGTATTCCCCTTCGGATACGGGTTTTTCTTCTTCTCGAATGATCCAGGGTTTGACCGCTTTGAGTTTGTCCATAAAGTCAGTCATGTCGATGACGAGATCGCGCACGATAGGGAAGTTGACCAGGGGTTCCACACGTACTTCGTTGGGATAATAGTCGCGCAACATCGCGGCACAGGTGAGTTTGGGTTCGCCATTGACCATCATGCCGCAACTGCCACACACGCCCATGCGGCAAGACCAGCGGAATGAAAGCGTGCCGTCGATGTGGTCTTTGATGTGGTTGAGCGCGTCGAGAACGACCCAGTCGTCGCGAAATTCAACGTCGTAAGTCTGTTCGGTTGGCGCGTCCTCTTCTTCCGGACGATAGCGCAATACCGTGATTTTTATGGTTCTGAGATCGCTCATAAATTTTCCTTTAATAGGTTCGTTCTTCGGGTTCCCAGCGGGTGAGTGTTACGGGCAGGTAATCGATGCGGGGGTCGCCATCGGTTTGATAGGCCAGAGAGTGTTTGAGGAAGTTTTCGTCGTCGCGCTCTTCATAGTCTGATCGCGCGTGAGAGCCTCGAGATTCGCGTCGCAAGAGGGCCGAGTGTGCGAGCCCTTCGGCGACATCGAGCATGTAACCCAGTTCGAGGGCATTGACAAGATCGGTATTGAAGACGCGCGAGTGGTCGTCTATGCCGATATTTTCATAGCGTTCTTTGAGGGTGCGAATGGTGTCACATGTGGTTTTGAGCGCGTCTTCAGTTCGAAAAATACCCGCGCCTTCTTCCATGGTTTTGCGGAGATCATCTCGGATATTGGCCACGCGCTCTTTGCCGTTGTTGCCAAAGAATTGGGTTTCAATGCGTTTTTGCTCATCTTGCGCCATTTTGGCCATCGAAGCCGAGTCTGCAAAATCTGTATCGGCGGCGTGTTGCGCGGCTACCTGGCCTGCACGCGCGCCAAAGACGAGGCATTCTGTCAGTGAGTTAGACCCCAGGCGGTTGGCTCCGTTGAGGCTGACACAAGCTGCTTCGCCTGCGGCATAAAGACCGGAGATAGGCGTTGCGCCATTGATGTCGGTATGTACGCCGCCCATGCAGTAGTGGACGACCGGACGCACGGGAATGGGTTCGTGAACGGGGTCAATGCCGACGTAATTGCGGGTGAGTTCGCGCACAAAGGGCAGTTTTTCGTCAATGACTTTTTCACCCAGGTGTCGAAGGTCGAGATGAACGTAGCTGCCATCGGGACCTTCAAAGACATTGCCTTGGCGCTGTTCGTGAATAAAGGAGCGAGATAAGATGTCGCGCGGACCGAGTTCCATTTTGCCGGGTACGTATTCGCTGAGGTAGCGTTCGCCCTGGCTGTTGACGAGGTGGCCGCCTTCGCCCCGCGAGGCTTCGGTCATTAAGATGCCCGTGCCGGGCAGGCCCGTGGGGTGATATTGTACAAATTCGAGGTCTTTTAGTGGACATCCAATGCGGTAGGCAAGGGCCATTCCGTCGCCGTTTTTGATAGCGGCATTGGTGGTAAATGGAAAAATTTTGCCAGCGCCACCCGTGCATATAATGACGGATTTGGCGCCAATAGCGTGAATGTTGCCGGATCGGATGTTGAGCGCAGTGACGCCGCATACCCTGCCATCTTCGACGAGTAAAGAGGTGACAAACCATTCGTCGTATCGGGTAATGGCGTCGTATTTGAGAGATGTTTGAAAGAGGGCGTGCAGCATGTGGAAGCCGGTTTTGTCGGCGGCATAGAGCGTGCGTTTGACACTCATGCCACCAAATGCGCGGACGCTTACGCGGCCGTCTTCGTCGCGGCTCCAGGGGCACCCCCAATGTTCTAACTGGATGACTTCATCAATGGCTTCTTTGACAAAGGCTTCTACGACATCCTGGTCGCCGAGAAAGTCGCTGCCTTTGATTGTGTCATAAGCATGCAGATCCAGGTTGTCGTCTTCGCGCATGACCGCTGCTGTGCCACCTTCGGCAGAGACGGTATGACTTCGCATGGGATAGACTTTGGAGACTACGCCAATATCTGCACCACGATATGTTTCAGATGCGGCGATTGCAGCGCGCAGACCCGCACCCCCTCCACCTATCAGGAGCACGTCGTGCTTGGGGATGTTCATAAGTACCTCATTTAACTGTGATTGATAATGAACAGGAATAATTATAACTTGTTCTTCTTGTCTCGTCAATCGGAAAATTGGGCTAAAAACCGGGACGGTACTGCGTTTCAGTTACCGCATATCTGATAAGCACAGGCAGGCATTTTTTCGGTCTAAACTTCTGGTTCAGCGGTACTGAGCAGGAAAATTTCTGCGTTGACTGTTACGGTATCTGCACCTGTGTTGCGAAAAATGATGTAGTAGGTATCGCTGTCGTAAATGGGTAAGCGAAAAGTTTCCCCAGATGTTTCGCCAGGACTGTAGAGTACTGTGGGCGTTCCGCCTTCTATCCAGGTTTGATACTGGGATTCGGTCATAACAGCCATCTGAATCCTGCCGTTATCAACGCTAAATTCGCCCTGGAGGATGACGTTTTGCTGTATATCTGTGTCAACGGTAAAGCTAACGTCTTCAATCGATCCGCTCGACAGATTAAATGTTCGATTGACGACGGGTTGGCCCGAATCGGCGGGATTGTCGTCACCGCAGGCGACGATTGTGAATATCAGACACAAAACAGGTATAATTTTGTTCATGATTTTTCCTTTTCCCCGGCAAATGTAAGTTGATTACGTCAATTCGTTTTGAAAAAATTCGATGATTTCGCCATCGGGGCCTTTGCAAAAGGCGATGCGTACAGGGGTTTTGTGGGGGTCGCTGGGAATTTCGACGTCTTTGGGTTCTACGGTGATTTGGGCACCGGCTGCTCTGGCGCGTTCGATGGCGGCGTCGCAATCGCTGGTACGCAGAGCAAAGTGAATAATGGACCCTTCCGGTTTGGGCTCGTCTGTGCCATTGGCAAAAATTTCGAGGTAATTTCCATCCCCAGTATCGAGCATGATGGCGCGTCTTTTGTCCTCGCCCCAGGAGATTTTTTTTCGAAATCCCATCGCTTCGGTATAAAATTTTACGGATGCTTCAAAGTCGTGGGCGCGAATTGCTACATGGTGAAAGCCCCCACCCCCAATAGTTTTGTTTTGCGACATGACCTGCTCCTCTTTTGTGTTGATTATTGTTTGAATTATCGCAAAGATAGGTTAAGATAAAAATTCCGCAAGCAGATTGATGTTAGACCATTGGCATAATGGCGAAAACAAACTTTACTGGAGGGATGTTATGGATCGGCTCAAAATTGCACTTGTGGGTGCCGGGCGGCGTGGCGCAGGAGCGCATTTGCCTGTGATTGTGCAGTTGGCAGATGTGTTTGACTTTGTCGCCATTTGCGATAAGGATGAGGAAACAGCCCGGAGTTTGGCTGCGAAACACGGGGTAACAGCTTATACGAGCGTGCGGGATCTGGTCGATAATGAAGATATCGATGTTGCCGATGTGGTGGTGCCAGGTGTGGCGCATCATGCGATTTGCTGTTTTTTGGCGCAAGCGGGTGTGCATCAGGTTGTGGAGACGCCTATTGCGATGACCCGACCGGCATCAGATATGATGATTCGGGATGCGCGAGATGCAGGCGTTTATCTGGAGGTTGCCGAGAATTATTATCGCGCGCCGATTGAGCGGTTGAAGAAGCAGGTGCTCATCTCGAATGTCATCGGTGAGATCAGCAGGATCTATCGGATATGCCACGAGGGCGGGTATCACGGGATGAGTTTGTTGCGCGTGTTGGCCGGTGGCAATCCCAGGCAGGTGATAGGGTTGAGCCATACAACGCCCGTGATTCCGCATATAGATCGCATGAAACGGCATCACGAGTTGGAAAGATGGAGTTTGAGTTTTTTGGAATTTGACAATGATGTGGCTGCGCTGATGGTGTATTCCAATGTGATCCACGCGCGCTCACTCGGGCGCAAGCAGGCGGGTATGGATGAGATTGATGGGACAGGGGGCAGCATTGTGGATGGCAATGTGTATGTTGTGCCAAAGGATGAATTGGAAACCGGTGCACAGGGTGTGGCTTATGAACCTGTGCGCGTGACGGAAACGGTAGATGGGGTAAATGTGTTGCGCGAGATTCGCTATGAGTTGCCCGGTGGTGCGGTTGCCTGGGAGAATCCTTATGCAAACTATGCGCTGAGCGAAGGGCAAGTGGCCGTGGCCGATGAGTTGTTGAGTATCGCCAATGCTGTTCGAGAAGATCGCGAGCCGGATTACGGTGCTGCGATGGGGCGGTTGGATCAGGAGATGAGCCTGGCGGTGAATGCGTCAATTGAGGCCAATCGAGAGACGATTGTGTTTCCGCTGCCCGACGAGACAGAGGTCGAGCACAATATCCATCGTGGATTTGAAGAGCGTTTTTCGTGCGCATGGGATGATGTGGAGACTCTGGTGGATGTGTTTTATCCGAGGAGTTAGGTTTTTTGCGGAGGCGTGATGGAAAAACCAATTGTTGTATATGACGGCGAATGTCGTTTTTGTATCTGGAGTGTTCGCCGTATGAAAAAGAAAGACAAACGCAGTCAGTTTGATTATTTGCCCAGGCAGACGCAGGGGATAGAAGACCATTTTCCAAAGCTGGCGTCGTCGGATTTTAATACGGGTATGCGACTGGTGGTGGGCAAAGAGGATATTTATGTGGGTGCAGATGCCGTGTATCAAATCTATCGCAGGCTGCCCCCCTTCCATCTGTTTGCCTGGTTGTACCGCGTGCCGGTTTTGCATTTCGTTTTTCGGGCGGGATATGCGTTGATTGCGCGATACCGCCACCTTTCGGGCCGCGTGGCGTGCGATACGGGGACGTGTGAATTGTCTTATGGGGAGCGTGCAGAGACAAAAGAAGACCAAACGACTTGACACAAGTTGTTGAAGTCGTTATTTTTGTCGGCGATATATTGCGGGAGTTTGTTATGATTATGCACGATCACATTTTGACTGATGCGACGCCCGATAGGGTGCTGGCTCCCCGTGTGTCTGAAACCGTCTGTGGTTGGTGGTGGTGTGCTGCTGTGTGGGTTTGCTGACGGATTGTATTTCTTTGAAAATTCTGAATTGACCGCCGTCGGTTTTTTGACGGCGGTTTTTTTTATTGCGGATGGTGCGGATTTCACGGAAGGACGCGGAACCCTTCCCATCCACCCGCCCGAAACAACCTTTTTTGAAAGTATGCGATGTTTTTGAATGCGGTGACAGAGCTGTTTAATATTGGAGGACGCTGGTGGTCGGTAGGCGCGATGGGAGACGTATGTCCACCACCGGATATCTGGCGATCTTTGTTTGTTTGCCCTGCGCGCTACCGGAAGGTGGCGCGCTTTTTTTTTAAACTGTGGATTTTAATAGCTCAAGAAAGGAATAGAGATGAATCGCACAATTGTTTTAACAGGAGATCGCCCGACGGGTAGAATGCATTTGGGGCATTATGTCGGGTCGTTGAAGAATCGGTTTGAGATGCAGGATGAGTTTCAGTGTTTTTTTATGATTGCCGATTATCAGGCGCTGACGACGCACCGGGATCGGACAGAGGATCTGGAGCGTCATGTTAGAGAAATGGTGCTGGATTATCTGGCGGCGGGTTTTGATCCAAAAAAAAGCGTTTGTTTTTTGCAATCACAGGTGCCGCAACTGGCAGAATTAACTATGATTTTTTCCAATTTGGTGACGTTGCCGCGTTTGTTGCGGAATCCAACCGTTAAGGAGGAGATGGGTAAGATGGGGTTGGGGAATCGGGTGCCTTACGGTTTTGTGGGGTATCCGGTGTCCCAGGCGGCGGATATTTTGCTTTTTCGTCCGCGATATGTGCCGGTGGGGCCAGATCAAAGACCCCATATTGAACTGGCGCAAGAGGTGGCTGCGCGATTTAATCGGATTTATGGCGAGGTGTTTCCCATTCCCGATGGCGTTTATGGCACGCGCTTGAAGGGTACGGATGGTCAGAGCAAGATTATGACGCCGTTTCGAATTCGTCGCAAGGGTTTTGAAGAACAACCCGGTCTGGTGCGCGATATTTTGAATCTGGGCGGTTCGAGGGCGCGTATTGAGGGACAACGCACGCTGGA
>JAJEAX010000063.1 GCA_022822565.1 Candidatus Latescibacterota bacterium | reverse complement strand
CGCGTACTGGCAACCTATGCCGTAATGCACTACATGGCAACGCCGGAAAACCTCTGGGAAGAATACGTCTTTGGCCTCGTCCAACCCTATCTCGTAGTCGAAGACGCCAAAGATCAATTGGCCTGGTTTTACGAGGGCCTGCCTCGCAATGCAACAATTCCCTGGGCAATCTGGATACGCCCCACATTCTGGTGGCTGAGCTTTATCGCCGCGCTCGGCCTGGGATCAGTCGCATTGGCGACAATCCTGCGCCGACAATGGGTCGAGCAAGAGCGATTGCCATTTCCCTTTGCACAAGTCGCCGAAGAACTCGCCGAGACAGCGGGACCAAAGGGATTTCCCGAATACATGAAACAGCCGCTATTCTGGGCGGGATTTTCCATTCCCGCAGTTATTGTACTGTGGTACATCATCGGCTACTTCGACCCCAGCTTCCCCGTAATTACCATAGGGATCCAGAATCACACAATCTCATTGGGAAGATATGTGCCCTACCTGCACGGGCGACTCAACTTTTTAATTATCGGATTTGCGTACTTTACCGATCTACAGGTCTTATTTTCAATCTGGGTATTCTGGGTACTCACCTGGCTTCAAATAGGGATGACCAACCGGCTGGGCCTGGCAGAGGGCCTCGGCGAATTCGCCGGCACGCGACAGCAAGCACTGGGTGGGTTCATCGTCTTTTGTCTGTGGGGATTGTGGATTGCGCGAACCCACATAAAGGCGGTCTTTCAACAGGCATTTCGCCAGACAAAAAATATGGATGACCAGAACGAATTGATGTCCTACCGCACAGCGGTTACCACATTTCTCGCCTGTACTCTATTTGCCATGTTCTGGTTATTCAAAGGAGGGATGACACCGTTTTGGGCCGTATTGGTCACGGTGTTCTGGTTTGTTTTTTACACCGGATTTGCCAAAATCGTAGCAATGACCGGACTCGTATTTCTGGAATCGCCCAGCAGCCTGGGTACCGGCATTATGGGATTCGCACCACCCGATTCACTGTCGTCACACACAATCGCCATGCGGCAACAAGTGGGCAGCATGTATCAAAATGGCAAAAGCTTCACCATGCCCGCCGCCGCCCATGCCGCGCGGTTGAGCATCAACCTGGGCAATCGGGCGCGTGTACTGGGCTTGACCATCGCATTTGCATTTGTATTTTCGCTCATTGCCGCCGCTGCATCGACAATTTATCTGGGCTATACCGATGGCGCGTTTAATTTTGGCTCGTACATGTTCCGGGTTGCCGCGCCGCGTTATTACGACGGCATTGTATCATCCATCCGCGACATAGGCAAAGAGACCCATTACGGCCTTCGGATGGCATTCACCGTATTTGGCGCGCTGACAATGGGCATCTTAACCCTCTGCCAATACCGATTCACCTGGTGGCCGCTCCATCCCATCGGCTTTACAGTCGTAACCTTTTATTCGGCGCGCACCGCCATCTTGTCCGTATTTCTCACATGGCTGATTAAATTTATCATATTCCGCCTGGGCGGAATCGCGCTGTATCGCAGGGCAAAACCCTTTTTCATCGGCATGATCGTGGGATACACCCTATCGCTCATTGTGAGCATGAGCGTCGATCTCTTATGGTTCCCCGGGCAAGGGCACAATCTGTATTGGGGCGACTAAAGCCCCCTCAACACCACACCCCCAGCGGTCAGCCCGCAATGACGGGCGAGGCATGCCTCGCCCCTACACATCTGCGTCCATCTGCGGATCACACGTCAAACACCTGCGACACCCAATCGGACAATCGGGTATTGAGCGGTTTTAACATCACGAGCGCATCTTCGCGGGGATCTGTATAATACGCTTTTCTGATCGCTATAGTCTCAAACCCCATCTTCTTATAGAGATCAATTGCAGCGCAATTGGACATACGCACTTCCAAAGACACCACGCGCGCCTTTTCCTCCAACAGATCAAACACAGTTTTCAGCGTTCTTCTTCCCAACCCCTTATGTTGAAAATCGGGCGCAATAGCGAAATTCGCCAGATGAAACTCCCGATCAATCAAAAAACCCACGACATAGCCCGCAATCTCGCACTCGACCATAACCACCTGGCAAAAACCGTTTTTGCGATTGCGCGCAAACTCAAAATCGCGGCGTTTCCATGGCGCGGGAAAAACAGCCCTTTCAATTTTTATAACCCGATCGAAATGCGAAGGCATCATCTCTACCAGCACGGGCGTTCCAGAATTATCCATCACCAGTCAAACGCGCTTCCCGCACGCGCTCTGCTTGTGTTCGCCGCAAATAAAAAGGCTCTGCCGTCTCCGCATCATCCACCTCTCCTCGTTCGCAACGCGCCTGCCCCAGCAGCGCAACAGCCCCGGCAGTGGGGCGACCCAGAGTTGCATTTGCAAAATACGCATCTCGTCCCAACGCATCGACAATAACATCGCGATAAGCCTGGGCACCATCTCCCACCACCGTCACGGGACGCGGCAGACGCGTGACCCAATTGGAAACCGCATCTGCGCGATCGGGCATTCTAGAAATCGGATCCCCCGCAACGAGATCATATACCCCCGCATACACATCGCCTCGCCGAGCATCCAGCATCGGACAAACGGGCACCCCCTCCACCCCTGCCCCAAAAGCCATTGCCGCAAGGGTTGACACGCACACAAACACAAGATCAGCACCGCGACACAACCCCTTTGCCAGACCCATACCGATACGCAACCCCGTAAACGAACCGGGACCAGCAGCCACAACCACGCCATCCAGATCGCCAACGCTTAAACTCGCCTCCCGCAACACCATCTCAACCATCGGCTGCAACCGTTCCGAATGATGCGATCCCAATTCCAACGTGTATTCCACAACCACGCGGGCATCGCAGGCCAGAGCCACACTGCATACCGGTGTTGAAGTCTCAATACCCAAAAAAAATTTCAACTTGCAATACCTTTATCGATCGGGCGAGGCATGCCTCGCCCCTACAACATCGGGCGAAAGATTTTTCGCCCCAATGTCATACCTCAAAACAACGTACTTTGCGACTCATCTTCGGGCGGCGTCTTCCCCAAATGCAAATACGCCCGCACCGTCGCTTGTCGCCCCCGAGGCGTGCGCACCAGCAATCCCTCCTGAATCAGATAGGGTTCATACACTTCCTCGAGCGTATCCATCTCCTCACTCAGCGCAGCCCCCAGGTTATTCAAACCAACGGGACCCCCGTCGAATTTATCGATCAGCGTTTCCAACAATCGGCGATCCATTTCA
>JAJEAX010000393.1 GCA_022822565.1 Candidatus Latescibacterota bacterium | reverse complement strand
ATACAACACATGGCGCGACTTCCGCAAATGGCGTTCATACTCCTTGCTAAAATCCCGACGCTTGCCACTGGGCGTCCTGCCATTGGGCCGCGCATTGCACTTCCCGCGCGCCTGCGTAATGCTTCGGCTGCCATTTTGCACCGCAATCGTCATCACCCGATGCGTCTCCTCCTCCGGTGTCGTAACCTGCATCGTCCAGATCGATGACTTCCCGGTCTTGCAATTATTCGCATAAGACCCCACGCAATGGTGCATCTTGCGTCCCTCGAGGGACAACTCCTTGACCGACAGCAACTCCGTAATCGTCCACCGCTCCTTTTCGTTCCCATAATTATCCGTCGCCGTCCAATCCAGCTCATTGAGACCCGAAGGAGCCCACACCTTTGCCGGCAAGCGATTCTGCCTCGCCAACTGCCGGTGCCAAAACTCAACCTGCCGAAGCAACTTGACCATACTGCGCCCCTTAATCGAAAAATTCGGCTGCTCGGGAGACAGTTGCACAACCTCGCCATCAACCGTCTCCTCTCGAGGCACGTATTTCTGATTGTAAATATAATCCACAATCGGTCCCACCTCATCGGGATCGAGCATCGGATTATTCACAAAAAAATGCACCACCTTATGCCAGAAATCTTCGCGATCAAAGGACGACCCCAACCGCGTACCATTCACCGCGCGCACCAGCGGTTCTTCCCCGCCAAGCCCCAGAATTTGACCGCGCCGAAACGCCTCGTAAATCGTGTAATCGTGCGGCGACTCCAAAAACAAATGCGCCATCTTCTTAGTCAGCGTCAGCGGAACATCTGCCTTGCGAATATTCCCGCCCGTTCCCACATGCACAAACCATTCCTGCGGCTGCCGCGCCTCGTCTTCCAAACCGAGAAACCACGCGATATCCATAAACGCAGGCACATCGTATTTCGCGAGCAAATGTCGCGCAAGTGAGCCAAACTGCTTGCGCCCATTGTGCGAATCTGGCCGCCAATCCGCAGGATCGCGCAACCACCGCTTGTGCCAACTCGCCAGCGCGCCCAACCCCTCGATAAATGTATTCCCATCACATGGACCCAGACGCACAATCGCGGGCTTGACGTCAAAAAAATCGCCCCGTTTTTCCACATGAAGCAACAACTGCAACAGCGCGCGACGCCCCTTGCGGTCTCTCCCCAGCCCATCAAAAGCCCGCTGGATCTTTTGCAAATGCGGGCGATTCAACTCCGCCTCCGACAGCTTGCCCTCATAAATCGCCCGAATCGTTTCCTGTGGCCGCCGCGTGTGATTCTTCATCTTCGCCAAAACCGCATCGCTCTTTAGTCGCTCTGCCAAATCGCGCTCTTTCTTGCGCTGTGCAGCACTCTTATGCGTCCCCGTACTCAACCCATTTGCGGTACACCACGCGGTATAATCCGCAACCGTCTTCAACCCCAACGCGCTGATATGGCGCACAAATTCCTGCTCGGCCAATTCCACATCAATCGCCCGATCCGCAACCTTGCGCTCGTGCCGTCGCTCCTGCCAGCTCTTATTCAGCGCCCCATTAAATCCATGGTCCCGACACCACGCCTGATATTGTCCCACACTCGTCAACCCCAGCGACCGGATATGCGCCGTCAAATCCGCATTCGCCTTACCAGCAGCCCCTCTGTGTCGTCTCTTTTTTCGCTTTGTTGCCATAACATTCTCCTGTGTCCTATCCCTATCTAACACCTATAAGGATGCACTTATCAGGCATACTCCGGCACAAAAACCTCAATCAGCGTCGGTCCCTCAGCCTGTAGCGCCTCTTCAAGAGCCTCGCCAAACCCCTGTCCGTTGGTCACGCGCACGCTCCGCATGCCAAAACTCTGAGCAAACATCACAAAATCGGGATTCGCCAACTCCACGGCAATATTTCGCCCATCACATTCCCGATCCTGTGCTCGTTTAATCGCGTCATAAGTATTATCATTGCACAAAACAACCGGCAGAGATATCCCCTGCTGAACCGCGGTAGAAAGCTCTGTCGCCGTGTACATAAACCCGCCATCGCCGCACAGCGACACCACCTGCTTATCCGGACACGCGATCTTGGCACCCACAGCAGCAGGCATGGAAAACCCCAGCGTTCCATAAACCGTTGGCGACAAAAACGTGCGCGGCTGATAAACCGGAAAATGGCGACGCGCCTGATAGCTAATCATCGTCATATCGTTCACAACCACCGCATCCCGATCCAGAACATCCCGCAAAATCCCCAGCAACTCTGGAAAAGGTTTCTCCTCCCACTGGCCGGACACCTGTGCCTGCGACACAGAATCACTGACATCCCACGCGGTCTTTACCCCATCCAAACGCGCGCACAATCCCCTCAATCCCGCCCCCGCATCGCCAATCAGCGCAACATCTGGCTCAAACGACCGTCCAATCACCTCCGGATCGATATCCAGATGAATGAGCTTCTCCGGTGTCCCCTTCCACATCTGCTCAAACCGAAAACCCAAACGCGTACCCACGGCGAGCACCACATCCGCCTCATTCAAACACTTGTTCATCGCCTCACCGCGCACCAGCAAAGGGTGATCCGCCGGGACAGCCCCCTGTCCATTGGCAGTAACAGCCACCGGCAATCCGAGTTTTTTCGCCAACTTGATCACATCATCGCTCGCATCTTGCGTCCCCCCACCCGCGATCAACACCGGCTTACGCGCAGACTGAATCATCTCCGCTGCTGCATCGAGCGCAACCTCCTCTGGCTTATGCGGCGGGCGGTGCGCTGGCTCGTCAATATTTACATCCGCCTCTTCCTTAAAAACATCCAGCGGAACTTCAAAAATATAGGGCCGGGGACGCCCGTACTTCATCGCCTCAAAACCCTCTGATAGCGCATCCGGAATCTCCTCCACACGCGACACGCGCTGCCCGCGCCCCGTCACCGAAAACAACGTCCCAAACTGATCGCGCATATCGTGCAACACACCCGCATCTGTGCCATTAGTCTCATCCGTCGGACCACTGCATATCAACAACACGGGCGACGACTCTGCATGCGCCTCCCCAATCGGCGTCAAGGCATTCACCGCCGCCGGACCCGTCGTCGTCAACGCCACGCCCACGCGCCCAGAAGCCCGCGCATACCCATCGGCCATAAAACCCGCCCCCTGCTCGTGCCGCGTCGTCACATGCCGAATGCGCGGATGCTCGTAAAGCGCATCGTAAAGCACCAGCGTATGAACCCCCGGAATGCCAAACACCACATCCACCCCCCATGCATCCAACGTCTCAACCACAGCCTGACCGCCAGTCATCAACATAATCCCATCCTTTCAAGCCAATAATAAAAACACACCTCGTCAATATACAACCAAAATC
>JAJEAX010000239.1 GCA_022822565.1 Candidatus Latescibacterota bacterium | reverse complement strand
GCAGCCTGCACAGATTCGATTCCATTTAAAATCGGGACGGTTGTTTTCTTTTTGGATTACGGACGATGTCGGTGGGGCAAGTGCTGGTTATGTCGGTGCGGGTGGGCCGGGATATGCCAACGGTAGGGATCTTTAGTCAATTCAGTATCCTGACATCATCGAGAAGATGACGCAGTATGCCAGGGATGCTCACACTCCGATTCGCGAAGGCGATATTCTCGATCCGTCTATGGGATTCAAAGGACACGATGAGGATTAGAATATCGGGACTGTTCCAGAATTAAAAAAGGTCGTGAGAACTAATCTCACGACCTTTTGACTTTGATTACTGCGCGCGATCTAAAAAGAATTTGTCCGATCTGTTTTACCACCGTCTCTTCAGCGAATCGTGGACATTGACCTCTAAGTGAGGACCGAATCCCTCGATCTCCAATCGAACATTGAAGCCATCCTGAATCGGTGACAGAGCTTCGTGATGGGTGCCGGTTGCAACGACATCTCCTGGCTCAAGGGTGATAACGCTGGTGATTTCTTCCAGCAACTCGGGAATGTGGCGGGCCATTTCGCCTGTAGAAAAATCGTGTTTAAGGGTGTTGTTGACCCATAGTTTTACTGAAAGATCATTTGGATTTGATACCTCATCGGCTGTCACCAGAGCCGGTCCGAGGGGGGCAAATGTATGCCAGCTTTTTCCCAGGAAGAAGCCACCGGGCAATCCGCGAGCCGAAACATCTATGAACTGTGTGTAGCCAAAGACATGGTCCAGCGCGTCGGCTTGCGAGAGATGGCTTGCCCTCTTGCCGATTACCAGAGCCAACTCTGGCTCAAAATGGAAAACACTCGCTTCGGCGTCCGGGAGTTCAACCGTGCTGCCGGTAGGCATTATGCTGGTGTTGGCCTTGAGAAAGCCATTGAACAGACCACGCTCCGGGTGCCCTGGCTCGATATAATTGCCGGCTGAACACATGAGTTGACCGGGGCGGGGTAGGGGGGATTGCAAAGTTACTGTATCGAGGGCGACACCATGCCCACTTTCTACATCACTTTCGATCCTGGATTGTATGGCATCCCAATCATTAATAATCATCTGCATCATTTCTTGAGCGTTGTGATGCCCCAGGTCTGCGACTGAATCACCAACTGGGATGACTGTATCGCCCTGCAAAACGCCCAGTTGGAAGTCATTATAGAGTACGAGTTTCATGAGAGTCTCCTTATTTAGAGGTTGGATGGATTAAGCCTGATTGATCATCACCGCATTTACAGAGTGCGGAGAGAGTGATATCTTAAAGTTGGAGCCGCCAATTGGGATTTCACGCGTGTCAATCGCAACTTCATTGGGTGAATTCCAGTCGTTTCGAGACATGTAACTCTCACCGGCAATGGTTTGGAGTTCTGCGGTATTAGCTGGATCGAAGTTGCTGAATTCGCAAGTGATCTCGATTTCTTCGGTGGGATGGCGATTGAGAATCAGGAGAATCAAACCATTATCCGAGGCCGCTGCAAGGGCATCGACGTAAGGCAGGTTGGACCCCGTCATGATGGATTTGATGTTCGCCGTGAAGGTTGGCGATGAGGTGACAGAATGCACAAGAGTCGCCTCGGGAAGATTGCCGTAAAGGTGTGACACCCAGTGAACGGGAGCCGGGTAAACGATCTCCCGCTCCTTCTTCAGTCCGCCTCCGTGATTTACCAACGCACTGTGGGTGAACATCTCGACGAGATCACCTTGCCGCATTGCGCTGTGTAACGCGCCTGATAGGTAGAGCGACTCCGCTTGTGTGGCATTGGTCGGTAAGTGGGGGACGCCACACATAATCTGGTGCTCCGTGACGGCGATTTTCACATCGGGGTTGTACGGTGCCGCCTGAGCTTGCAGTTCCTCGAGTTTATCATCGTACGAGGCGATGTAGCCCATAAGAGACAAATAGACCGCTTCGGCATCCTTTTCCCGACGCGCCCCACCACCGGTAAGGGTGTGCAAAGAGAGCGACCGGACTATCTTTCCTTTCCGCTCGACCAGGGGCTTGTTCCATTCGAGAGATTGGCCATTGGCGATGATCAACAGTTCGGGATCGACCCGGAGCATCGCAGCGCGGAAGGCTTCGTACCTTTCGGCGTATTCTTCCGGTGTACAGTGGCCTATTTGCCAACGGCCGTACAGCTCATTTCCGATTTCCCAGTAGCGAATATTGTAGGGTTCTGGATGGCCGTATTTGGCCCTGAGTGCGCCTTTTGGCGTATCGGTTCCACCATTGCAGTATTCCACCCACTCTGCCGCTTCCTGTGGTGTTCCATTTCCCGCGTTCACGCAAATCAGAGGCTCACAGCCTACTGCTCTGCAGAAGTCTATAAACTCGTCCGTTCCCACATGATTGGGTTCGATAATGGGCCATGCGGGGTTTGGCAAAACGGGACGCCTTTCCAAAGGTCCAATGCCATCTCGCCAATGGTACCCCGATACAAAATTCCCTCCAGGATATCGCAGCAGGGGAAGGCGTGATTCTTTTAGCATTCGGATAACGTCCGGGTCAAAGCCAGAGATGTGATCGTCTGGAAAGAGAAATACCTGGTCGATCCACA
>JAJEAX010000054.1 GCA_022822565.1 Candidatus Latescibacterota bacterium | reverse complement strand
CAACGGATCGGAAATTCGACCTGACAGGGCAAATCAAAACTGTTGCACAAGTCAACCAGTTCTCTTCCACTTTTGACAGTCCCTGCCCAGGGCTTCTCGATCAGCATTGGGATGCCCCTGTTGCCAGCCGATTCGATCAGTACCCTGCGATGTTTAGGCGTCACCGCAAGTGCAACCGCGTCCAGCGATTCGTCATCCATCATCTGGTCTGCATCTTCGTAAAGTTTGAGATCATTTTCCTTCTCATAGGCTCTATAACCGCCCATACCATCCAATCGAGCAGGCATATTCTCAGCGGCTGCCACAACGTGAGCACCCTCGATTTTCTTCACAGTTTCTACCATCCATCGACCAAGACCAAGACCAACAACGCCAAGCCTGACAGGTGTCATATTGTTCTCCTTATATAAAAGTGGTGTAGAATGTCAATGCCCAATCATCCTTAGATTGATTGGTGATCTGGCAGAGGGTAATTTTCAGCTTGGAAGTGCCAAAAATTATGCAGATCTTAAATTTAAAAAAATTTTAAACACAAATCGAGGAGATAGATAATGCTGGATTATCGTGGAGATGTTACGGACCTTCGCGTAGTTCGTCGGGTTGAACAGCAGCCGCAGGCCTGGCGAATATGGCAACCGGTCATTATTCCGGGGCAAAAGAAGAGGCATCTCATTGTGGCCTTCGGAGCGATGGTCAACGGCAAGAAAGACATGGGAGACATTCTCGCGACGCTCTCAACCGACGATGGGGACACCTGGGAAGAGCCAGTGACGATCTTCGATCATCATCAGCGTCAGGGCATGGTGCAGTTTGCCTACGCGAATCCAGTCCTTTACCGCGCTCCCGGACAGGACGTCATCTGGTGCTTTGCAATGCGCTGCCCAATAGCCCAGAAGAACAGCGAAGAATCTCAACTGGTCGGTGCATTCACCGCAGATGGCGGTTATTCCTGGACACAGGTGGAACTGGCGATGCACTATGCAGGGCCGCTGATTACATGCTCAACCATTGTAACCACGGAGACCGACTCGACACACAAATTTCTGCTGCCAGCCCATCGCAACACGCTACAGGAAGACCCCCGTGGTTCGCGTGATCACTTCGTTCTCAGCAGTACCAGCCTGCTGGAGTGGAAACTCGAAGCCTATATTCCCCAACCCACCAATGCTCGTGTTTTCCTGCATGAGGGAAATATCGCGCAGGGAGAAACACCAGAGGAACTATGGATTGTCATGCGAACTGCCGATTATGACGAAACCGATCGCACGACGGACCCTCCCAGAGCCTATTCGAGCGTGAGCCGTGACGGTGGCCGTACCTGGAGCATCGCCAAACCCGAACCCGACCTGCACAACGCCAAGTCAAAGGCTTTCTTTGGCCGATCCTCGAATGGCACGCATATCTATGTGTACAGCGATGGGCCTCCCCAAAGAGTAAAAGCACCGGGATTTCCCAACGGAGGTCGGACTTCTCTGCGGTACAAAACAAAAATTCCCGGAGACACCTGGAGCGAAGAAAAAACCTTCTACGATGCCGGGATTAAGAACTCTTATCCCACACTTATTGAAATTGCACCGGATGACTTCCGTTGCGTGTGGGACAGCGGCACACCGGATACGCCGCGTACTCATATTCATTTCGGCAAGTTGCGAATTTCACCATGAGATTACCTTATTCGCCAAATGCCAAATCAGAGACGCAATAAGGTTTGAGTTTGGACCAGTCGAATTCCACGCCAATTCCCGGATCATCAGGCGCAATCGCCCGGTGGTTTTCGATCTTCAACGGACGCTTCGTGTACTCGTCAATTGGAAAGCTATGGTATTCCATCCAACTTGCATTGGGTTGCGCCGAAACCAGGCTGACGTGCAACTCCTGCATGCCATGAGAGCATATTGGGACTTCATATTCACGCGACAATTCGGCAACCTTCAGCCAGCCCGTAATCCCCATACAATTGGAAGCATCAGGCTGAATATAAGAGAGCTTAGCCTGTTCAAAAGCGTAGCCATATTCATGTATCGTATGGAGATTCTCGCCCATCGATAGAGGCACTCCCGTAGCATCGGCAATTTTAGCATAACCCAGATAGTCGTCTGGAAGCGTAGGCTCCTCAAACCACAGGATATCGAACGCCTTAAATCGGTTAGCCGCCTCAATAGCGCACTCGACACTCATCGAGTAGTTCGCATCGACCATGAAAGCAATATCGGGACCAATAAACTCTCGAACCGCCTGGACCCGCTCTACATCTTCATCAAGGGTGGGTTGCCCTACCTTGATCTTGACCCCGTTGAAACCCTTGTCGAGATAGAGACGGATGTTATCGAGAAGTTTCGGGAGTGGAAAATTCAGATCAATGCCTCCGCCATAGGCCCTGCAACGCGCACTCGTGCCACCCACGACTTTCCACAGAGGCAGATCTTTGCGTTTGCAGCGGATATCCCAAAGAGCGATGTCGATCGCCGATATCGCAAATGACGAGACCCCGCCACGACCGACGTAATGGATATACCATTCGCACCAATCGTTGATCTCTTCTACATCCGCGCCATCCCTGCCAATCAACCTGGGAGCCAGATCCACGTCAATCATGGCCTTAATGGACTTGCCACCGCGACCACCGGTATAAGTGTACCCGGTTCCCTCGTACCCATCCACAAGTGTTATCGTAACGGTAATCAATTCGAAGTGACTATGGTCGCCATGCCTGGCATCGACAAGCACCTCTGCCAATGGCACCTCGAACAGCCGCGTTCTTATCTTAACGATTTCGCTCATATTTCAAAGTTCGTTGCAAAAACCGATCCACGTGAATCATTGTCACATCAAACCACGGCAGCCAATTCCACGTGCCGTGAATCCCACTTGTAAGCACCAGAGCCTCATGTTGAAAAATCTGAATTCTTAACAGATTCCCAGGCATCGAGAATTTGCTTGTATTCCTGTTGAATGGTCTCCTGCTCAAAACCACAAAACGTCATTTCCCAAAGACAGTGGACCAGAATATCCACCTCGTCTAACTGCTGCAATGTTTCAGGATCAATCTCCATTCCAAGCCACTCCTCCCAGGGGCAAAACTCAATAGCCCAGGGAACCTCGTTTTCTCCTGCCAATCCTGGCATTCTGCTGTTTTCATCCTGATCTTTCCAGCGTGTGCCGTCAAGACCAGATACATCTCCCCAGATACGACCGTCGTCACCGATCTTTTCAGTGACACTCAGTCGCATAGAAGTTTCTACAGGAGTCAGCAAGATCAGGAGTTCATACACATCTGCATATGCGTCTATGCAATCTGCTTCATCGGGATAGGTTTCCAAAAATCGATATTTTACACCTGGCCACGTATGGCGATTGATCAGATCCTTAAATGTCATATGATGTTCCGATTCCGAATTTCACCGTGATTCGATGGCAGCCAACTCCGCACTGTTTTGTCCCTACCCCAGATAATCCACTTCCACATCCCCAATCGTCAAATTGCTTGAAAACGCCACCCGACCTATGTCTTCAAGCTCGAACCAAATCTCCAGTTTGCCGTCCCCCGCTTCAAGCTCGAATCGTCCTGTATTCTCTCCCGCAGCCAGTGGGCTTCTCTGAGCATTCCCCTGCCACTGAACCCCGAGGGCACCCGCGCCATTTAGCGACTCACGGTTGATTCGAAGCTCATAGGTTCCGCCCTGTTCGATCTTCACACGCCAGCCGTGTGGGAGTTCGGATATGTATTCTGAATCCTGATAGCGACACAGCGTGAGAGGATTCTCAGCCGAATTCCCAATGTGAATGACCCCCGCCTGCCAATCCGAAGCCACATCGTCGAACCAGGCGTCGTAGTCTCTCTTCATCTCCGCTACGAGATCGGGCATCTGACCGCCTATCTCTTTCTCTTCGCCAGGATCGTCTTCAAGATCGTACAGTTCCATCACAGGGTCTGTCGAAGAAGTCTCAAAATCCCACTGTCCACCGGTACTGGGATACCCCAACCACTTGTAGCGTTGGGTGATCGCCGTACAGTTGTGGTACTGTCGCGGGCGGCTCCCCCGGTGTGTCTGAATAAAAAGTGTGCGATCAGGCCATTCCACTTTCTGACCTCGAATCAGGGGCGTCAGATCCACGCCATCCATCCTGAGACCAGGGGGAGAATCCACGTTACAAAGCGATAACAAAGTGGGCAAAACATCGATATGTGAGGCAATCTTGTCGGTTTTGAAACCAGCCGGCATCCCCTTCGGCCACCTCATGAAATACGGAACTCGAATCCCGCCTTCGTACACGTCTCCTTTTGTAGATCTGAGTCCAGCATTGTACCTGCCGCCCGCGGGACCGTGGTCGGACGTAAAAATGATGATTGTATCCTCATCCAGACCGAGACGTTCCAGCAGTTCCATGAGTCGCCCAATATTGTCATCGATATTCTCGACCATCCCATAGATTCGCGCGACGCTGTCATCCAGACCCATCTCGCGATAGGGATCCGCATATTCGTCACTGATCTCGAGAGGATCGTGCGGCGCATTCGTCGGAATATAGATAAAAAAAGGCTCGCTTTGATGTTCCTCGATGAACGCGAGGGCCTCGTCAAAGAAGACATCCGTGCAGTACCCCTTCGCCTGGAATTCTTCCCCTTCTCGCCACAGAAGGGAGTCAAAGTAGCTGTTTGGCCTTACAGGGGCTTGCCCGATCCCTCCACCTTTGTGCCACAAGGCTTTCTCAAATCCCTGATCCATGGGCCTCATAGGGTAATTGTCACCGAGATGCCACTTCCCAAAAATCCCGGTGCGGTACCCGGCATCTCGAAACAGCTCGGCGGCAGTGACCTCATCGCCCGACATTAATGCACCCCCTCGAGATGTATGTAGAATTCCGGTTCGATAGAAATACCGCCCGGTCATCAATGCGGCTCGAGAAGGCGAACAAAGCGGATGCCCGTAGAAACGGTCAAACGCCACCCCTTCATTGGCCAAACGATCCATATGTGGCGTCCTGACCTGGTCATCCCCGTGTACCCCCACAGTTCCGTACCCCTGATCGTCCGTAATGATAAGAACGACATTGGGCCTGTTTTTCTCATTCATTTCGTTTATCCCGCTATGAGGTCAATAGACTGCATCTCGCTTTCAGATAAGGACCAGTCAAACACATCGAGATTCGCCTGGAGATGTTCTCTGGAACTCGCTTTGGGAATAACGATCATGCCTTTTTGCATCAGCCACTTGAGTGCGACATGTGCAGAAGTCTTATCGTGAATGCGGGCAATATCCAGCAGAACAGGGTCCCGAAGAACATCCTTCTTTCCCAGAGGGGAATACGCGGTTACCACCACATCGTTTTCCAAGCACCATTGCAAAACATCTCGCTGTTCGTAACCCGGATGGTATTTGATCTGATTGACACTGATAGGTGCTGTAGACAGAGAACGGGCGCGTTCCATTTGTTCGACCGAAAAGTTGCTAACCCCAATACTTCTCGCTTTACCCGCGTCGAAAACCTCGTTGAAGGCGCGAATGTATCCCTCCATCTGCACGGCCTCATTGGGCCAGTGAACGAGCAACAAATCCACGTAGTCCATCTGCAGAAGCTGGAGAATCTCGTCGGCTTGTTCCATCGCGACATCGTATTGCAGATAATCCCTGCCGACCTTAGAAGTAATAAAAAGTTGCGAACGATCAGCACCTACCTCTCTGAGAGCTTCGCCGATTTCGCGCTGGTTCTGGTATATCCAGGCCGTATCGAAATGCGTATAGCCCAATTCGAGAGCCTGTTTGATAACCTCTTTGCATTGATTGCCTCTCATCGGCCAGGTACCGAGACCGACAACCGGCATTGAATAGCCCGAAAGCAAAGTCAGAGATTCCATTGTTTATCCTCATTATAAAAGTTGAGTCTCATTCGTACCGCAGCGATTCAACCGGAAGTGCGAATTATTATAATAAATTCAGACACAATATACGCAACATTCTATGGACTTACAATTTATTCCAACCTATATTTGGGCTAATCGAGTGCGCTATTAATGTGTGAGGTTTTAAAACGATGAACAACAAAAATTATTTATCATCACCGCAAATGCGTCTGCCCTTTGGAGAGGAACAAAAAGTTCGCCACGAAGACGATATCGCCGTGCGATGTATGCAATGCGACAAGCGATTTGTCCAGCCGCGCTGGTATGTTGAAAAGGGCATGAGTTCCCTATTTTGCAGCAATAAGTGCAGAACCCATTGGGAATTTGACGAGGATTTTGAACTCGTGCTGGAAGGCCGCCCAGAGTATCGCGGGGGAAATTGGAAAATACAGGCGGACAAGGCGCGCGTGCGCGATGGATTTTGTTGCGCGTCTTGCGGTATTACAGAAGACGCGCTCGGACGACAGATGGATGTACATCACAAAATACCGTACCGACTTTTCGACTCGCCAAAAGAGGCCAATCAACTGAGCAATCTGATTAGCCTGTGCCCTTCATGCCACAGGAAGGTGGAACGCACTGGACGGGCAGATATGCCGTTATTTGAGCGCGTCAAACACCGGTCACAACGATCCCAATAAAGATCTTTATACCAGCGCGTTTGATTCGCCAAATACGCGCTCGCACACCTGTCCAACGCGTTCTCTATAACCTTCGGGCGCAAAAATGTAGAATTTCCAGAGCCGTTCATACTGGTCTTCCACGACCTTTACATCAAAAGGTGGATTGTCGGGGGGATCGTTCAAGCGGCTCAGGCCATTGCGCGTAACAACGCGCACGCGGGCTTCTTTGATGGCCGAGATATCCGGGCAATAGAGAATAACCTGATCGGGATTGATGGTCACAACATCGGCAATCTGTCGCTCGATTTGCTGCCTACTCTCGACAGATCGATTGTAAGTGGCGATCAACTCATCGCGACCACGACGCCCCACTTCGGCAGTCGAAATCATATAGGCGCGTTTGAGCAACCGCCGTTCGCAAACGCCATTGATCAAACGGTCAATACGCGGGTCTTCATAGCCGAGCAAATGGCGAAACAGAGCGTCATCCGTCAGGGTATAGAGATCGGTTTCGGCAAGACCGTGTTCTGTGGCGATCTCGACAGCTTTGGCGATCATAGCCCCCGATGATACTTTGGCGTGGTGATAATAAACGCGCTCGGTGAGAAAATAGCGCAACCGCAGCAAATGCAGCAACTCGGTACGCGTACTGAGACGGGTCACATCAATCGCAAGATTTTCATCGGCAAGCATAAAGGTGCTAAAAATTCGGTCGTCATAATCCTGACGCAGGCCTGCAAAATACGCATCGCGACGCAAATAATCGAGCAAGTCGGCATCGATGGTGCTGGACACGATCTGCTGCATCCACGCCGGTGAAAACGATTTATCCGTAAGCAGAGAAACCACTGTATCGCGCAGGCCCGAAGCATCGAATGCTTGCGCGATTTCTGTTTGCGTTAAGAAATATTTCATGCGGGTAGCTGTATCGTGGCGTGGAAACAGCTTGCGTTCATCTTCAAATGTATGCCCAAATGGCAAGTGGGAGATGTCGTGAACCAGTGCGGCCAACGCAACTGCATCGGCCTGCTCGGGTTCGATTTGCGCGCCACCACGCCTCAAGACATCGAGTACGCGACGCGACATAGCCGTTGTTCCCAGCGAGTGTTCAAATCGCGTGTGTACACAACCTGGATAAACCAGATATGCCGATCCTGTTTGTCGCACACCGCGCAGGCGTTGCATTTGTCGCGTGTCCATAACCCGGCGCTCGGATTCATTAAACGACATATCGCCGTGAACGGGATCGCGAATAATCATTTTTTGCTCCCGATGAGTTGTGGAAATGTCCATTGACAGTCAGACTGCACCATGATATTTTGCACGCGGAATATTTACAGCCTCGCCCTCAACGGGCTATATAACCTTATCACATTCTAATGTATTTGAGGAGATCCAATGGCCGATGCATACACGCCCAAAAAAGAAGATAAATTTTCATTTGGTTTGTGGACAGTGGGAAATCCCGGACGCGACCCCTTTGGCGACCCAACGCGCCAATCGCTTGCGCCCGAGCGGATTGTGCAGCGATTGAGCGAACTGGGTGCGTGGGGCATTAACCTGCACGATAACGACCTCGTGCCAATCGACGCCACACCACAGCAACGCGATAAAATCGCAAGCGATTTCAAAAACGCACTGAACAATTTCGGCATGGTCGTACCCATGGCAACCACCAATACATTTTCTCATCCCGTATTTAAGGATGGGGGCTTTACGTCCAACGATCCCAAAATTCGCGCTTATGGCTTGCAAAAAATTATGCAAGCCATTGATTTAGGCGTTGAATTGGGTGCAAAAACCTATGTGTTTTGGGGCGGACGCGAAGGCGCCGAATGCAATGTGGCGAAAGATCCCATCGACGCCCTCAAACGCTACCGCGATGGCTTAAACTATTTGTGCGATTACGTGCGCGACCAGAAATACGATTTGAATTTCGCGCTCGAAGCCAAACCCAACGAACCGCGTGCCGATATGTACTTCCCCACAACCGGGCATTATCTGGCGTTTATCGAAACACTGGATTATCCCGAGATGGTGGGCGTCAACCCGGAAGTTGCACACGAACACATGGCGGGGTTAAATTTCCACCACGGCGTAGCGCAAGCACTCGAAGCGGGCAAACTCTTCCATATCGACTTAAACGACCAGCGTTTTGGTCGCTATGATCAAGATTTCCGGTTTGGCTCAGAAGATTACAAAAGTGCCTTTTTGCTCGTGCGCTTGCTCGAAAACAACGGTTATGCGGGTCCGAAACACTTCGACGCACACGCATTTCGCACAGAAGACGAAGAAGGGGTATGGGATTTTGCCGCAGGATGTATGCGTACGTACAATATCTTAAGGGATAAAGCGGCCCAATTTGAAGCAGATGCCGAAATTCAGGGAATCTTGAAAGAAATTGGAAACCAGAACCCAGAATACGAACAGCATCTGGGCAAATACAGCCGGGAAAAATCGCAGGCACTCAAACAAGTGCAGTTTGACATCGATGCAATGGGACGCATTGGATTGGGCTATGAGCGTCTGGATCAGTTGCTGGCCGAATTGATGTTAGGCGTGCGGTAGCGGATCACCGTATGCCAATCGATCCGCCCATGCTGCTACCGCCACCGCTACTACTGCCGCGACTGCTCGAACCTCTGCTTCTGCTACTTCTACTACTCGAACCAGATCGGAGGTAGCGCGCCTTGACAACTTTATCGGGCAAAAGCTCAGAGGTCAGGTCCCGGCTTTCGGCATCGAGATCCCAGTAATTGTCGATTCTGTATCGCTTGCCGTGTTCATCCGTGATTTCAATTGCAGGCGGTTCATCGCCCTTGAGCGCGTCTCGACCCAGAATGCGGAAAGTATATTCGCCATCGTCTGTATCAACAGTCCACTGACTGCCCGTGCCTTTGGATACGACGGACGTTATAGTGCTGATAGTCGGGACAAAATAGATGGCTTTGAGTTCGGCTTCGAGCAAATTGCGCGAAGCATCGTCGAGTTTCTTGGGATTTTCAATAATGCCAATTTCGTGCCCCAATTCGTCCATCAAGCTGACAAATTGATCGGGATTACTATGGGGAAACGCGCGGGCAAGGCGATCGACAAATGTGGTCTCTCCATGGATCAGAGCTTCGATTTTATCGCCATTTTTTTGCAGCGATACGGCAGCGGGATCGAGATTCATGATATTCTCCTATAAGGTCCGGTGATCCGTAGGAGCGGGTTTGGAGCGATGTACAACTGCGACAGCAGTTCAACCCGCTCCTACTAAAATACATTCACATTTCCATTCTGTCAAAAAACAATCGCGGGAGTTGTGCCGATGTATGAGACTGTCTTATTATTTGGCCCCCCCGGTGCCGGCAAGGGCACATGGGGAAGTGTGTTAAAACAAATACCAGGTTTATACCATTTTTCAAGCGGCGATATGCTCAGGGCATTAGACGTCGATAGCCAGCCCGGGGAACTGGCTCTGGCGAGCATACGCAAAGGCGAACTGGTACCCGACGAATTTGTCGTAGCCCTGTGGCGAGAACGCATGCAGCGCCTTGTTAATTTTGGCGATTTTAAGCCCGATGAACAGACACTGATTTTAGATGGCCTACCCCGCACACTCGCCCAGGCTCAGATGGCCGATGAAAACTTAAATGTAAAATTGATCATGGTATTGGATTGTCCAGACCGCAATGTACTGATCAAACGCCTCTTTGGACGCGCGCTCGTCGCATACCGCATCGATGACGCAAATGAACAAATCATTCGCAAAAGATTCGATATTTACGACCGTCAAACAATTGCAGTATTGGAACATTATCCCAAAGAGATCGTACAACAAATCGATGTATCACAGCCTTCGCCAAAAATTTTGAGAGATATCGGTCAGACCCTGGTCGATTTTTTACATACATGAGTGTGCAATTTTCCCGCGTACTCTTCATTGCGAATCCGCATGCAGGTGTGAAACGCAATATTCGATCTCGCGTGATTGCCGCGTGTGAGAAAGCGGGAATGGATTTTACCCTTGAAGTAACGCAGCACGCGGGGCACGCTACAGAATTGGCGGCAAGCGCATCCGAAATGGGATTTGATCTGGTGGTCGCCATTGGAGGCGATGGCACCATTAACGAAGTCGGACGCGCGCTACTCGGCACAGAGATGCCCCTGGGAGTGGTGCCCGCTGGATCGGGCAATGCGTTTGCGCGTGCGTTAAATTTATCTTTTGACCCGGCAAAAGCCTGTCGCGCTTTTATTCAGCCAGAGATTCGTAAACTCGATGTGGGGCGCGTGGGCAATGCCCTGTTTTTTTCTACGGCTGGCATCGGCTTAGATGCAAAAGTTGCCCATCGGTATGCAAATCGGACGGGGCGCCGCGGATTCTTGCCCTACCTGGTGCTCACTGCGCTATCGCTTCTCACATATCGCCCTCAGACATTGCGGTTGAAATTGGATTCTGACGATGAAATTGAGCGCACGCCTTTGTTCGTTGTCATTGCCAACATGCCAGACTTTGGAGGCGGCGCAACCATAGCCCCTCAAGCGATGCCAGATGATGGACTTCTCGATGTATGCGTGTTTACGCATCCGGGGTGGATCCGCCTGGTATGGAATACCTATCGACTTTTTAATGGCACTTTTGATCGAATGCCCGGCGTCGAGATATTTCAGGCAAAAAAAATCCATATCACGCGCGAGAAAAGCGACTGGTTTCAATTTGACGGCGAAGTTGAAAAAGGGCCAAAAGAACTGGTATTTGAAATTATGCCCGGTGCGCTAACGCTGGTCACAACAGGACAATAAGCGCAGAAGGACAGCAAAATCTGATCGTTAAACACCCACAAAAAGGAGGAATACCATGGGTTGCCTGACTGCCGAACAGATTGCACAGTTTGAAGAAGAAGGCTATCTGGTGGTGGAGGGCGTGTTGGATCCAAAAACCGTGTTGGATCCCGTAATAGAAGAATACACAGATGTACTCGACACATTGGTGCGCGATCTTTACGAGCGAGAAGAAATTTCTTCCTTGTTCGAAGACCTCGATTTTGCCGAGCGGTTTATCGCAGTATGTATTGAAACAGGCGATGTACACAAACAGTATTTCGACTTTTCGCTGCCATTTCAAAATGTAAAGCCAGACACACCTTTCTGGACGGGACAGGCTGTTCTCAATGCCTTTACGGATGAATCCCTGCTCGATTGCGTGGAATCGCTCATCGGTCCAGAGATATACTCGAATCCCGTACAACATGTGAGGATTAAACCGCCCGAGCATATTCTGCCCAAAAACCAGTTTGGAAATCCGATTTTGGGAGAAACGATCTGGCATCAGGACCAGGGCGTGGTTGTACCAGAAGCAGATGAAACAAATATGTTGACCGTGTGGTTTGCACTCGAAGACGTCGATATTGAACAAGGCCCGCTAAAAGTCGTGCCCGGCAGCCATAAAAATGGACTTTTGACGCACTGTCCGTCGTACTTTGGGAATGGGCCCAAAACAGCGGGCGGGCGGCAAATACCCGAATTGCTATTTGAAGCCGAACGCATGATACCACTGCCGGTCAAACGGGGAGATGTCATTTTTCTTCCCAAGTGTACAGTACACGGATCGCTGCCCAATGTGAGCGATAAAATCCGCTGGAGCTTTGATCTGCGCTATAATCCCACCGGTCAGACGACTGGCCGCGAAGCATTTCCGGGCTTTGTCGCACGCAGCCGCAAACATCCAGAGCGCGAATTGAGAGATGCAAAAGTGTGGACCCAAATGTGGTTGGATACTCGAAAGACGATGTCGAGGATCAATCAGGACGGACAGACCGATGTTCCATTCGGGCGGTGGAAAGAAGGCCATCCCGATTGTGCATAAAAATAAGACGATAGGAGGATAACATGGTCGGTTTTGGCGTTATAGGTCTGGGCATGGGGCGCAACAGGGCGCGGTTGATTAAAGAGACAGCCGGTGCAGATTTAAAGGTCGTATGCGATTTGCACAGCGACCTGGCCGAGGAAGTGGCGCAGGAATTGGAGACGGACTGCGTTGTAAATATGGAACATGTGTTTGCGCGAGATGATGTAGATGTCGTGATGGTGATGACGCCGAGCGGCAAACATGCCCAGGTTGGAATTGAAGCGGCAAAAGCGGGCAAACATGTAATTACCACCAAGCCCATGGATGTAAGCACAGAAGCGTGTGACCGGCTCATTGCGGCTTGTGAAGATGCCGGTGTATTGTGCGGTGTGGATTATCAAAGCCGATACGTGGATGGCAATGTCAAGGTGGCAACCGCGATTCGGGAAGGCTGGCTGGGCAAGATGATATTGGGTGAAGTGCGTTTTAAGTGGTTTCGATCTGACGACTATTTTTTACACGACGATGGTTGGCGCGGGACATGGAATATGGATGGCGGCGGCTCATTGGCCAACCAGGGCGCACATCTGCTCGATGTATTGAGCTGGTTTATGGGCGACCCGGTTTCTGTGTATGGCGAAATCGACATTGTAAATCACGAGATTGAGACCGAAGACATCGGACTGGCAATCCTGAATTTCGAGAACGGGGCAAAAGGCACAATCCTGGGCACCACGACCTTTCCCCAGAGTGCGTATTTCAGCGCAGAGGTACACGGAACAGAAGGCGGTATTTTGCTGCACGATGTTTTAAATGGCGAAATGACGGTTTACGGCACAGGGCTTCAGGAAAAACTCGACAGCGTCGAAAATAACGTCCACAGCATTGTCGAAGACGTGGTCAATGCCGTGAATAGAGGAACGCCCCTATCCGTAGATGGACGCGAAGGCCGCCGCACTGTAGCACTCCTCGAAGCGGTTTATCAATCTGCCCGCGAAGGCAAGCCCTTGAAGTTCTGATCCTGTCTGTATCCCCGTTTTAGAAACTCGGGCGCATTGAACTATTAATTTTTTAATTGACACTCTCTTTCTCTTTCGCCATATTTATTTTGGAAGTATTAAATTTTTAATAGTGAGGGCTGTATGGGCAGACGAAGATCCCCTACTCTGACAGATGCCGAACTGAGATTGATGCAGGTGATTTGGAATCGCGGATCGGCTACAGTGAGCGAGGTTGTCAATACATTCGCCGGACCTGAATCCCCGGCATATAGCACGGTATTGACAATATTGCGCATTCTGGAACAGAAAGGGTATTTGCGGCATGAAAAAGAGGGCAGAGCTTTTGTGTATTATCCAATCGTGGGGCGAGAAGATGCACAACGAAGCGCCATTCAGTATCTGATGAGTCGTTTTTTCGATAACTCACCAGAAACGCTGGTGCTCAATCTGGTGGAAAATGAAGAACTCGATGCGCAAGACCTCGCCCGCATTCACAAAATGATTCAGAAGGCAGAGGAGGAGGAAACGTGATGGGCGAATGGATTGATACCATTGCTCGGCTCAGCGTGTTTTATCTGCTGAATGGGATCTGGATGGGATTTTTGGCTGCAATGATTGTGGCAGTCCTCTCGCACTTGCGCGTGCCCGCGTCTTTGTTGCACCGCCTGTTATGGGTCGCTGTGATTTGTGTAGTGATTATGCCTCTGTTTCTCGTCACACCTGCACGATATGAGGCCGCAGATAAATCGGACACAACGATTCCCCCAACCAGAGTTCTGGACACCAATCTCGCCAGTGAGACATTACAACCGCCCCCGCAAATTGCAACGCCTGTGAAACCCCAGTCAATCTTTTCCTGGCCGATAGTCGTCTGGTTTTTATGGCTGGTCGTTGCCTGTGCAATGCTCGGGCGCATTGCAGTGGGATATTGTCAGATGATTCGGTTGAAGCGATCTGGAAAATGGGCGGGAAAAGATCTTCAGGCCCAATTTGAGCGGTGCAAACGCAGATGGATTGGCTCCGTGGATGTTGGATTGCGCATTTCAAATGCTGTTGCCAGTCCCGTAGTACTGGGTATTTTTCGCCAGGTCGTACTCATACCGCAACATCTCATATCGCAACTGTCTGCGGATGATCTGGAGCAAATTTTCAAGCATGAAATCGCGCATGTTCAACGCAAAGATGCCCTGGGCATTCTGGTGCAGCGCCTCGTGGAAGTTTTTTTATGGTGCAATCCCGGCATCTGGTGGCTGAGTCGGCAATTGTCACTAACGCGCGAAATGGCCTGCGATGATTATGCAGTGCATCGCGGTCACAATGCATGTAATTATGCAATCTGTCTGACGCGCCTGACAGAGATGATTGGCAAGGTGCGCCCAATAGGTTTGGGCATTATAAATCGCCATCCAAATCTGGTAAAACGCTTTGAATATCTGCTCAGCCGGCACCGCCCATCGCTGTCGCACAGTGCAATCTGGCTCGCGATATTTCTATCTGTCTGTATCATTGCTATAAAAATCGGTCCTCTCATTGACGTGCCCGGTCGAGCCGAAGCCCATCTGAAAATTTCCCGGTGGAGCAAACCGCTGGCAGATGTGCTTATCGGCAATCCGCTGCCCCGGGGCATTGGGCTAACCAGTAAAATTGTGATTGTGGTCGATGAAACCCATCGGGAAGTGCTAAAACCAGTTCTGGAAGACTTACTATTAGACCCCGTGTTGACGCCGCAACCCGAGTACGTATTTGATATCGTATATGTTTCTCCCGAAGCGTTTCGGGACTTTCGGGCTTACCGCAATTTGATCCTCGTTTCATCTGCAAATGGCATTCTGGCGACGGACACGCAACCACTACTCACGGGACATTCCGAAAATGAGACAGCGATTCACCGCGATGTGTGGGCATCAGATCAGATAGTTGTGGTCGTCAAAGCTACAGATGCTCAGGGTGTGGCTGAGCAAGTCGCGCTCAATGGCGACCGCATTGTGTCGGCGATTGACGTATCTATGGCAAAATGGCTCGAAACCATTCTGTATCACGCGGGAGAAAATGCCGAGCATTCCGAAGCTCTATCACGGCAATTTGGCTGGCGCATGCGGGTGCCGGTGGGCTATGAAGTGATGGATGAGTATGCAAATGAGAACTTTATAGCACTGGCGCGTCAGGTAGATCGGCGACAATTGTGGCTGTGGGTATATTGGGAGGATGGCGTACATCCCGATCAATTGACGCCGGATTGGTGTTTGCAAAAGTGGGACGACGTATCGAGCCGTTTTTATGGCGGCGATCAAACATCGTCTGGGGAGGTGAATATTTACCAGACGGAGTTTCTGGGTAAATTGGCCGTTTGCCTGGAAGGGCTGTGGGAAAATACACGCGCGTGGCAGGGTGGACCCTTTAAAAGTTATGCACTCTTTGATATCGCTCAGAATCGTTTCTTTTTGATCAATATGGGGATTTATGCACCTAACCGCACAAAGGCACTTCAGATGCGACAACTCGATGTGCTGGCTCACACCTTTAGCCTTGAAGGCCTGCGAAAGGGGGGATAGGTCAAGTTGGGTTAGATATTTTTTTGATATGAACTATTAAAATTTTAATAGTTAAAAAAGGAGGAAATGATGATTCGCAAAAAACATGCAGATGCCGATTTGAAAGCAATTTATCCAAAGGTCATGAGGCGTTCTACTTCGTTGGCGCTGTTTCTGATGGTCGGATTGGCCATTTTGTTTCCAGATATGGAGATCGATTCTAAATCGACCAAAAAAGTTATTGAAGTTCTCAAGGTAGAAGATATTCCCGAGACACATCAGAAGAAGCGACCACCACCCATGGAAAGGCCCGCCGTGCCCCTGGAAACAGAAGACGAAGACGTGCCCGATGATGTGACCATTGCCGATACAGAACTGGATCTCGATGCACCTGTCGTCGATATCCCACCCTCGCTGGATAAGAACGATGTGGAAGTAGAGGAAGAAATTTTGGAATTCTGGGTCGTGGAACAAAAACCCGATTTAATCCATCGCGTGAACCCCGTTTATCCAGAGATGGCTCGCAGGGCGGGTCTGCAAGGCCAGGTGCTTGTGGCGTTTATTGTTACCAGAGAAGGGCGCGTGTCCGAACCCCAAGTTTTAAAAGGCCCCGAGATTTTTCGCGCTGCGGCTCTGGAGGCGGTCGTAAAATTTCGGTTCAAGCCAGCCATGCAAAATGACAGAGCAATTGCTGTACGCATGACCATTCCCATCCGTTTCAGGTTGCATTGAACCAGACTCCTGTGTGAAACGAGTTCTCTTGAAATACGGGCAAATTGGAGATATATTGGTCAAGTCTTCAATTTGCTGGAAGTCGTTCACTCATGGGGGTTATGCATGCTAAAATACGAATCACTGTTGGAAAATCTGAATGAACAGATAGAGGCAATTTTACCTCGCCAGGTCCTGGATGTGGGACGAGAAGATCACGGTGGATTTGTCAGCGATGGTATTGCGGGAGCCACAAATGTGAGTGTGGTATCTACACTGGGCTATGCCTATCTTCTGGAAGGCAGTCGGTATTATCAAAGCGAAGAAATCCTGGCACGCATTCTCGCTGGCGCGGCCTTTGCTCGAAAGATTCGCCGGGAAAGCGGATGTTTTGACCTGATAACAACTAATTTTGACTCATCGCCAGATACGGGCTTTCTGGTCGAGGGACTCGCGCCGGTAGTCCGCGCAGCTCGCAAAGCCAAAAATGACGGTGCAGAACAAATTGCCGAAGTACTCGGAGAAATTATTCAAACGGCGGTACCGGGCATGATCGCAGGCGGATTCCACACGCCGAATCACCGCTGGGTATTGGTCGCCGCACTTTCTCAAGCGCTGGAATTATTCCCCAATCTAGACGGAATGGACACCATTGAAAGCTATCTCGCCGAAACAATAGACAACAATGCCGATGGCGAATACATCGAGCGCAGTGCAGGCACATATAACGCCATCTGCAATCGCGCACTGAGATTGGCTGCCGACGCGCTCAATCGCCCCCAA
>JAJEAX010000392.1 GCA_022822565.1 Candidatus Latescibacterota bacterium | reverse complement strand
ACCTTTGGTTTCTGCGGCAAAAAACGAGCGCAAAATCCGGTGGGGGACGTAACGCATCAATTTGTAATCCAGAACTTCACCATAAAAGGCAAGATGTCTTCGCAACTTATTGCGCCCCGTCTTAGACAACACATTTTGATCATTGTCAATAGGTGGAATCATTTGCAAAGCTGAAGAAATTTTGTCCTGAGTGCCAAATGACAGTTTAAAAAAGACCTGTGGATACCAGGCAGTAACCAGCATCTCAATCTCTATATCTTTCAAAAGGATGCCGTTATCAATCTCTAAATTTCTATCCTTTAGCAAAGTCAGTAGCGAAAGAAAAAAGAGATACTTGTACGAATTAGTCGTATGCCTGAACAATCCATTCAGTGTCGCAATATCAAGCTGGTTTGAATGTGGTAAATGCTGAGTCATAAAGGTTCAATCCGATTGGCGAACTGGTGAATCTCTTCCGCCTCAGCAGAGGTGAAAATGATTTGCCGACCACGATACCGATGTCCAGCAGGAACTTTGCCATCATTCCGCCACCGCCAAAGCGTTTGGCGCGGCACATTCAAAATACACAAGGGATTGAAATTCCGCAAGTTGACAGACGGACCAATACACGGCTACAAAAATAAAGCCCGATGGAAAACTGATCCACCGGGCTTTTGTTGTTTTCATAACACCAATCTATTCATGCCGCAACGCTTCTATCGGATTGGACACAGCCGCACGAAGCGGGTGGAAACTCACCGTAAGCAACGCAAGCGCCAATGCGACCGCACCACTCAAAACAAATATCCACCACGAAAGATCCGTGCGATAGGCAAAGCCGTCCAGCCAACTTCGCATCGCAAAATACGCAACCGGCCCTGCAAATAAATTCGCAATCAAAACCATAACCGCAAATGTTCTGGAAATCAGCATCACAATATTTGACACACTCGCACCCAAAACCTTTTTGGACGTAATCGAATTTAGTTCAAACTACAAATGACAAATCGCACACCCCTCAGCCTCATCAATCACGGGCAAGTCTCTGAGGGGTTGATTTACAATGTCGTCTAAGGTTTTGCCATCTACCCAGGTAAATTTCTTTCCATTCTTTTCTTGCTCGTATTCCTTTGCCTGCTCGAACAGGTCGGGATGTTCTTGTTTTAACCTCTGCCACTCCCCAATCTGCTGATAAAAGCAAAAGTAGCACCCTGACCGTGACCGCCACTTGTAATACTCTGGCAGACCTAAACCCGATTCTTCCAAAATATGCACAATATCCGATAAACCAAGCCCATCGTCCTTAAACGGATAAATGGGAATGATGTTGGGCTGCTGAGAAATTGAGGGAGGCTTTTTTGCAATGTACCCATCTCGGTCTTCATCGTCGCGGATGCCGATATAGCTATACGCCCGGCTATCGCCAACATAATTTTCAAAAGGTTCAATTTTCAACACGCGCGTACACCACCGCGATCTCGGGCTGGGCAAATAACCGCTGTATATCTCGTTCAAATACATATCGAACGGATTGCGCCCGGGTTTCTTCTCCACTCCCAAACTGTCGAGCGCGTTTAGACGGTGAATATCGACACCAAGCAGAGCCTCTAAGCACTCCAAATACTCGTACGTCTCATCTAATTCACATCCGGTATCGCAGAAAACATACTCCGCAGGAATATGAGGATAGTTCTGCCGCATATAAATAGCCAAGGCTGCCGAGTCCTTACCCCCTGAAACACTGACGATATGTCGGATGTCATCAGACTGATTTTTCAACGCCTCTTGTATGGTCGCCATGTAAATCTTCTCCCGTGTTGCCTTCAAGAATATGTGTAAACAACTCACGCGCTTCATCCGGGCCAACAATATCTGTCAAACGTCCATACAACATGTTCATGCGTTCTTGCACCAAATTCGCCAAACTATTTTTGACTGTGCCACTTGCCTTAAACTCAAACGACAAAGCGGTTTCCTCAATGAGTCTCACCGAACTGTGAATTTCTCGGTCAAAATTTGCGATGCAGCTATCATCCCATCGGTTAATCGTCTTTTGGAGGAATAAACCCGACAATGAGTCAACAAGTTTGGCATCAGATGCATAAGACATACACATACGAGACAATAGCCCCTTTGACACGCTATCATTTAGTGCATCAGATATTTCATCGGGAAAACACAATGCCCAACGGCGGGCTATTTCCTTTACCTGTCCGTTTTCAGATTTCCAGTTCAAAGATAGCGCACGGCGCAAAGAAGAAATTGCCTTTTCTCGGTAACTGTCAACGACCTCAGAGAGTTCGCTCTTGCATTTTTCGAATGATTTCAACAATATCTGCTGATCATCAATTGAGCCATCCAATGCTCTTGGAATACGCTCAAACAGCAGTTGCACCGGATCAGACGGGTAGCGAAGTATAGATTGGAATCGACGGGTTCGCTGTGTCAAATATCTCGTTGAAAGCGCGCCAGCAGGAAGCCTCATCTTCCAGTTCTCAAGTGCGTCATAGCAGGCTCGAATGAGATCATTTCCAGTTGCTGACCTTGCTTGAGTATCAAAGAGTTCGAGAACAGAGTTGAGATAATCGCGTTTGGTCTGATCGATATCTAAGACAATAAAATCATACTCTTTTGGCTCACGACATAACTTCTCAATCTCAGAAGGCAAAATATCAGATACGTAACCTCCCCCCTTATAGCGTAGCGAATACACACTGGGAAACGCTTTGAGACCTGCCGTGAAGAGAATGGGAAGCAAACCAGCGCGGACCCCGAAAGGTGGTTCCATCAATTCATCAAAGAGCCCCTGGAGATCCTTGGGCTTTTCCGATGGATCTGTGAAAAACTGCTGAATTTTTCCCCATACCTTTTGAAGCCCGAGGTCTTCAACCTGATTGGGTAAAGCGTATTTCCAAACTTTATCTTTATTGGTATAAAGACCTGTACGCCAGAGAATAGTTCGGAACATGGACGCATCCGGATAATTGCCTTCTATACCCAACATCTCCTGACCCGACCTCTCAAGAATACCGATCAATAGCTTCTTACGCGAATTGACCAAAGTAGGAGTAGGTTTGTGCCGGACAATCATCTCATTGTTGATCTTGGGGGTATCACAGAATATGCACTGCATGATTTGGGACAACTCGTTCCGCAAATCATAAGCATTTTTAACTTGTAACTCACTCCCCTTGTAAAACCAGCGTGGCCCTTCACTGCCCGGCAGGATCAACCGATCAAGGAGTTTTTGAAGATGGCTATGGGCGTCATCTGTCATCTGTTGAATTTCAGACAACACCATCGGATCTGATCCCACCAGCTTATCATCCCCCTGCATCTGAGTTAAACACCACACTTCTAAAGCTGCCTCAAACAGAGGGACAGGAGCCTTAGGTATTGCAAGGATAACCCGTTCATTGTGCAGGTAATTGGCAGCCGCTCGCTCCGCTTCTTGAAGTTCTTCCGCTGTCTCGGCAATCACATATATGATTTTTCCATCACATCCAACAGGCATATTTAGGTATTCATCCAGTTTTTCCAGACTATAATACTCTCCCTGTAGAAACCGCCTGATATGGAAGTCACTGTTATATCTGACTGGTCGCCAGACGGGAGGACTGGCCGCATCCATCAAAAAAGTAAGGAACTCGAATGTCCTTCGATGCCGCGACTTCTCATCTTCAAGCCTGCCCCGAAGGTCGGCATCCGTCCCATGCCACACAGAAACTTCATCACTATGTTTTCTGTATAAAAGAAGCTTCTTGTCTATCAGTTCAGCAACAACCGCTTCTTCCTGTTGCGCCCCATTGCTGACTGCCTCGGCACCTGCATAGCCGCGCAGAGCAAACAGCAACAAATCGCGGGGCGTGCGGGATCGCTCACCATTTACACCAAAACCCAACAGACTTGCGGTTCTCAGTGCTGTTGCCGCCAAGTCATTATCACCGTCCAGCTTTGAGAGAGCATTCTGTGTTTCAAGCCATTGTTTATATGTTCCACCTACCGCTGTATCTGTACGCATTTCCGGTGAAAAGTATTCGTAGAGATGGTCCGGTCTAACATGATTTTGAAAATCCATGAAATTGAGAAAACTGAACAGCGTCCTTTCATTCTGCGCGACCCGACCAGAAATGCGTGGTAACAAGTACAAAGTGGTGGGTTCCAGGGGATATGCACGGCACAAAAGCGACTGAAGTTCCGATACAGTAAAGTCGGAAAACAGCCCAAGTTGCTTGCACTCTAATGCAGAAGATTTTACTTGTTCATCAGGCAAAATATTAGAGCGATCCTGTTCAGAAACCACTTCTGACAACAAACGATATATTTCCTTGCTATCGTCGATATACTGAATGGTCTGAAAGCGACCCTCTATTTTTCTCCATTCTGAACGAACCGAAGCAGGTGAATGGCTCGCATATTGCCACAACTCTTGGTGCAACAACAAGCCGAGCGTTACGGGAATTGCCTTAGACCGACTCACACACTCAGCTAATAATTGAATTTCACTCAAAGCAGCGGAACGCCCCTCGGCAATCAAAGACTCAATATGGCGTCCAAACTCATCCCACAAAATCACAACCCGATCACAGCCCGCTGCCCGCGCCTTATCCCGAACCGCACCGAGTAATTCAATTGCCTGCTCAATCGTCTCACACGACATGGACGCAATCGTACGCGCTTGACGACCGAGCTTCATGCGCCCCATTCCTTTGAGCGCAGCATCCTTCAGACTATCGCCCAAATTTTCACTATAGCCCTGCAATGCCAACACAAGCCCTTTCTCTGTCTCGTTGCGGCGTTCCACAGCAAACTTGCTTAAATCTGGGCTAACTGTCTTTAGCTTGTCTTCAATGGCAGATAGTGTCTCAGCAGCATCGGAGCGATTCTCAACCAAATGCAACAAATAGGTCGCTGTAATTGATTTCCCCGTGCCATAGGGCGCAACAACAAAAAACGACCTGTCTTGTTCAAAACCGAGCAGGGATTTTATGAGTGGGACACTCTTGGCCGTAGGCTGGTAGTGTGCAATCCGATTCGGATATTCTGCATCGTATTGTATGTTAATAGAACGCAGAAATACTTCAGCATCAAATTTGGCTGTTATTTCAAGCTGCATGCTGATCTCTCCAGTGGATCATGTCGTAGTGATTTCTCATCCAATCAACGGGTTGCATTCGTCTCTCACGCTCAGCCAAACCCGTTACCTCCAGCCAGTGACGAATAGAACGGGCCATATTTTTGCCAACGCCGAGCCAATCCGCAACATATTCATCATATAGCAACTCGGGTTCCTTAATAAGTAGCTTGAGACCTTTGTGAAGCCATCCTTCTCGAATTGCAAAAGTTTCGTGCCCACTAAACTTCATCACCCCACCTCCGCTAAAAGCGACAATCGTCGCCGACTAAACCTCCGCAATTGTTCACACAACCGCGCCAGATGTGCAACCGTCTCATCAACATCTTCAACCGTATTGAACTCTGAAAAACTAAACCGGATACTCGCATAAGCCTCAGACTCAGACAGACCCATAGCTCGCAATACATACGAAGGTTCGGGCCGCTGATTGGTGCAGGCCGAACTCTGCGAACAACGCACCCCTTCCTGATCCAACCGGGCTACGAGTGCCTGACCATTCACATCACGAAACAGCAAATTTGTCGTATTGCAAACCCGCATATCGGAATCGCCATTGATCTCGACATCGGGTATTTGAGCAATGACCGACTGCTCAAAACGATCCCGAAGCGAAGCCATAAATCCCTGCACATCCTTCAACCGCTCCAACCGCAGCCGAGCCGCAGTCCCCATGCCAATAATACCCGGTATATTCTCTGTCCCTGGTCGCAACCCACCTTCTTGCGATCCGCCCCAGAGTAATGGCAACAACTCTTTGGACGACCTCACATAAAGAGTACCAATCCCCTGTGGTCCGTGAAATTTGTGTGCAGTAAAAGCTAAAAAATCAACGGGCAACTCTGTTACAGAAACGGGCAATTTACCAACAGCCTGTGCCGCATCCGTGTGAAACAACACCCCTCGGGATTGACAAAGTCGGGCAATCCGCTCGACGGGCAAAATCGCGCCTGTTTCATTGTTCACCCACTGCACAGAAACCAGATCGGTATCTGGCGTAACTGCCTCATCCAGAGCTTCCCAAATCACCTGCCCGCAGCGATCCACTGGAACGGATACAATCTCAACGCCTTTTCCACCGAGATAATCACACATCTTCACTATTGACGAATGCTCTACAGTCGTCGTCACAATACGAACCCGTTTTCCCATTGGGGCACGTTGAACAACAGAATTAAAAACCGTATTATTCGCCTCAGTCCCACTCCCCATAAACACAATCTGATCCGCCTCAGCTCCGACCAACTGAGCAACGGCTTCACGCGCTACAACCATAGCCTCGCGCACCCGGTCACCAGCCGAATGTGCGCTCGATGGATTGCCAAAATCCTCACCCATCACACGCATCATAGCCTCGCGCACCTCGGACAAAGGCTTTGTCGTCGCATTATTATCCAAATACACTTCTCGCATGATCAACTCTCATAGGAGCAAAATTCGTGCCTGAAATTGAAATTTTTCTTAAACCCTGTAAATTTTCGATCTAAGGCTATCGACAAATTTCAGAGCTTGGACAAATCAGAATAACTGTTAATCACATGCAGACGTAAACATAGCGGAGGAGTTCAATAGGGGGATCGCTTTGGGATTACTGGCGTTGTGCTGCGCGTGGCGGCTAAAATCATGCCGCAATGACAGGTGCTATTCCTATCGTCACGCCTGTAGATCTGAAGCAGACGTCCAGAAGGGGGAGAGTTACTTTTAAAGCTTAATTCGCAGCAAAAACAAAGGGAACTATATGAGAAAGTGCCAAAATCGGACGCGGTTACTAACGGTTTTTCCGTTTCCTCACTTCATAAATACCGGATATAACAGCAAAAACAAACAAGCAGAGACCTAAAGTTATCATAGTATTCCTAACCCAAGGAATTATATACGAAAATGACAGAGACCTTAAAAACAATTTCGAAAGTGCTTGTCTGGTGTGTTCTTTTCTTTCTAAAGCCCCTAAAAGTAATGGGTTATTAGTGCTTCGTGTCTATTATAGTGAAAAACCGTCTTTTTGTTAAGCGATTTCTGTCTCTTTTCTTTCTAAAATCGCCTGCCCGCATTTAGATTTTTTTTATTTTAACTGATGTTACGCAAGAATCACCGCGGCGAACAAATGGGCAAGTGGTACATATCTTTCACATGACCGCCTATTTATCGATCAAAATATACAAAAATTGTTCTGCGCCAAACAGGTAATCCTTAAATTCAAGTTGAAAAAAAGGGGACAATACAGCATATTTGTGGATTTGACCCGTTTTGCGGGGTAACTCCACTATCCCTCCCGCACTTGTCGATCCCAACACTGAAAAGTTGCGCCTGCTGGACAGCGAATTGACAAAAGTTCGGGTTGCGATAAGGGACACACAAGCAGAACTGCATCAATTATATAGCCGAGAGCGGTATATAAAGCAGAAAAAAAACCAAATTAAGCGCAAGTAAGTGCGAGAGCGGAGGTTTTAAATTCGAGAGGGGCGTTCGTTTTGTAAGAACGAACGCCCCTCAAAACCATAACTGCACGCGCCAGTTGTTTTGAATTGTCGTAAATTCAAAACAACTGGCAATGCTTTTCCAATAGGATAGGTGTCTATGGATTTAAAAGAAGTGATGGAGGCTTCTGCTGTAAAACGTGTCCAAAAACGTTTTGACTTTTCTCGTTCTGCTACCGAGGCAATTAGCAACGCTATGATTGAAGGAGTTAAAAGCGCAGAAGATAATTTGGATATCCCATTTGCTCAAGGAATTGTAACCTATATTAATAATAATATACAACAACTCACTGATGACCTTTTTTATGTTCCAGATGAATTCTTTTTCAGGATTCATAGCTTTGCTATTAAAAACCCTGATGATTGCGAAGGATTTGTAGCTTATATTGGCCAGGAACAAAAACGTTATTTAAGCTTTACATTACCAGAGATAGAGCACGAAAGTAACTTTGAAAATTCTTTTGATAGGGCTATCTACTTACTAAAGTACGGAGACAGAGAATCTGCTGTTAATAAAGCATTTGGTTGCTTGGAGAGGCATATAAGTGTTATGCTTCAGATAAAACTGGACTTTTGCGGAGGGTTGATAAGCTATAAATTGGGCTCAGTCAAAGGAGGAGTCCATGTCGAAGAAGCGTAAGCAATATACCCCCGAGGAGAAGGTGTCGATTTTGCGTCGTCATCTGT